>JBNKNP010000044.1:0-28776 GCA_050293905.1 Desulfobacteraceae bacterium
GGGCACATGAGTTGCATTTGGCAACAATTTTTTTTGCTGTGGGTGCGTCCTTTTGTAACTTATCTAAATTGACCTTATGCTTTTTTTCACATTTCGGACAGGTGATGATAGCCACAGATCCTCCTTGAGCAATTATCCTGTTTAATTGTCATTGCTGAGCAACTCATTTTTGAGTACTGAGACTTTATCTAAAATCCGGCGGGCTGTTTTTTCTTCCAGGGCCGTCCAATGGATACCGCATTGCCAGTCCTTTCCTGAATTCAAGGAAAAATGGACCACCCTGCCATCCAACCCTTTGAGCACCAGATCTGAAATTTTCAGTTCACAATCGGTAACAGTCTGTGAAATCACAAATGCACCGGGGTCTTCCAATGTAATACCGACACCATCCAGACAAATATCCCGAACCGGATATTTGATATTGTTAATTTTTACCCAGATCTGATTCGGCGCATCCACTGGAACGCGAAAATATTTACGTACAATTTTATTTAATGATGGATCTTGTATAACCATATCGGACTTTATGGGCTGGCTGTTCACTTGAACCACCTTCCGGAAGCATCGAAATTAATGGTTTAGACCTGTTCCCGACACATAATTCCAGGGCAGATCTATTTTGTTTTTCGTAAAAATATAACAATAATGACACAGACGAGCAAGAAAAAAACATAAACTACGCAATATAAAAAGGGTGTAAAACTGTTCAGCCTTACACCCTTTTTACTAATTATCAGTCGTACGTATTTAAGCTGTATGGCCTAGTGAGCGCCGAAAGCTGCGCCGATAGCGCCTTTGAGCGCCGGATGGGCATACATAAGAATCAGTGCAACAACAAGTGCATAAATACAAAGAGACTCGATCATAGCAAGACCGATCAGCATGTTGACCTGAATTTTACCAGCTGCTTCAGGGTTTCTTGAAATACCGGTCATTGCGCCACTCAAACCAAGACCCTGACCAATGCCGCAACCACATGCTGCGATACCAATTGCAAGACCTGCTGCCCATACACTACCAACTAGAAATTCCATTTTTTACTCCTTAATATAATAAAATAATAATATAAATAATAACGGGCTTCTTCCCAGTTCCCGTAAAACCGATTTATTTAATGTGCTTCTTCAATTGCACCGGCAATATACATGGTGGACAGCAAATAGAAAACAAATGCCTGTACCAGAGCTACAAATGAACCCAGTGCCATTACCGGCAGCGGGGCCAGAAACAGACCACCCAGTGTCAAAAGGATCACAACAACCAGTTCATGCCCGGTCATATTTCCGAACAAACGAAAGGTCAGTGAAAGAACTCGTGCAGTGTGTCCAATGATTTCAATGGGGAGAAACAATGGGATCATTGCCGGAACAGGTCCCAAAAAATGTTTGATGTATTTTCCGCCATGCATCTGAATACCAACGACATGACTCCACCCTACTGCAATCAAGGCCAGCGCGAGTGTTGTATTGATGCTTGCCGTGGGGGGATAAAAGGCCGGAACAAGGCCCATCAGGTTCCCAATAAGGACAAACAAAAAGATAGTCAGCAGCATGGGGAAGGACTTTCTGCCTTCTTCACCGGTAACGCTGACCGTAAACTCTTCAAGACCGGAAATCAGTATTTCAAAAATATTCTGTGCTGTTTTGGGCACAAGCGAGATGCTTTTCCCGCCAAGCCATCCCAAAACAATTAAAATAATCATGGCCAGCCACATATACCCAACATGCGGATGGGCTGCAGCCCATTTTTCAGCGCCTTCCCCAAAAATGCCGAACACTGACGTAAGTAACAAATATGGATGTCCCACTTATACTGCCTCCTTGAATAATAATCGTGTTAATTCTAGCATCGTTGCCAAAAAGAAACTTGCAACAACTACCGACAGACCTGCCAGAAGGCCCAGCGGATGAACAATATGTTTTGTTATAAGCAGGTATATCAATGCCCCGCTTACGGCAAATCGAATATAATATTTGAGCAGGGCCTTTCCCACAAGCCCCTTTCTTTTTTTTAATACAGTCTCAGGCTGAAACATCTTTTTTAAGGTGTGCTTCAAAAGATGAAAATTAACAGCCACAATCAAACCGCCCAGAATAATACCCGTAGCAAACTTCACCGGGGTCATCATCAGGCCGGCCGTTCCGCCTGCAAGGAGGATCAGCCAGTTTGACATGGTGATAAAATCAACTCTCTTTTGAAGTTCCTGCATTAAAACTTTCTTCCTTTTTTTGCTGCTCTGTAAATATTGCTGAATCCGGCTGCAATGCCGAATGCCAGCCCGACAAACATCAGAACAGGATCTGTATCAAATTTCTTGTCCAGCCAGAGACCAAGAAAAAGGCCGATAAAAATGGCTAATGCCACCGACATGCCCAGACTGGCAAAATAGCCCAGTTCTCTTAAAACCTTGCCGGTTTCTTTTTTCATCCTTATTCCCTTTCAACCATTTGGCTGACTGTCAAAGATCTATTTATTCTGAAAGCAAATATCATATACAGATTAACAAGTCAACGTGAAAAACCATTAAATCAACCTTAAAAAATCCATATCACCATCTGGTCCGGCCATACTGCCTTATGACAAATAAACCCCTTTGTATTCAAGTGGTTGCAGAAAATAATAAGGGCGGGTCCTTACCGACTCTTCTCTGCTTAAACCATGGCAATTACACAGGCAAACCGGCCTGTGGCTTTTTCCCCCCGAAAAGAATAAAAATCCTTTGTGTTACACCGGGTGCAGATATTCATATTCTCGATATTTTCTTTTTTGATCCCCTTCTCTGCCAGCTGGTCCATGCTCATCTGCCAGAAATCAAAATAGGGTTTACCATCCGTTTTATACTTCCACAGACTTTCCGGAATCTCCTGTACATAATTTTTAAACTCAGCACAGCAGGGACCAAGGGAAGGCGAGATCCCGGCCAGAATTTGGTCCGGGATGCACCCGAACGTATCCGTCATCATTTCCACACATTTGCCGGCTATATTTTTTATACTTCCCCGCCATCCGGAATGGATGTTTGCGATGACCCGCTTTTCAGGATCATACAGCATGATGGACTGGCAGTCTGCCACCTGAATCACCAGAAAAACATCTTCCATATCGGTCATGATACCATCAGCCGTATACAACTCTTTTCCCGGCTCGAAAACATCGGACAAATCATTGTCCTCCTTTTTCAATACTTTGATTTCATTTCCATGAACCTGATTTAAAAACACCAGGGGTTTCATCCCCATTTTCAGTGTGATCAGCTTACGGTTTGTAGCGATGGCCGACGTCTCGTCACCAGAATCCATACCCACGTTCAATGAATCAAAAGCTCCCGTACTGGCACCGCCCTGCCGCTTGAATACACCATGAACAAGCCTGGGGTCTGCTTTCAAATTATTAAACCGGCATGTCTTGATCTCATCATTTCCCATAATAAAGCTCCCCGATTCTTTCTATGATTTTTGTTGTGGAAATGTCTGGTTCCAGAACAACCCGTTCGACACGGCCTCCGTAAGATTTTACAAAATCAGCCCCCACAATCCGGTCTTCGGGCCAGTCCGCTCCTTTGACCAGGATATCCGGCTTCACGGCTTCTATCAGGGCACCTGGATCAGGGGTGTCAAACAGGACCACATGATTCACACATTCCAGGCCTGAAATCACACAAGACCTGTGTTCTTCATTGATCACCGGCCGCCTGTCTCCTTTGATGCTTTTGACCGATTTATCGGAATTCAATCCCAGGACAAGGACCTGCCCAAATCCGGCTGCCTGATTCAGATATTTTACATGACCGGCATGGAGAATGTCAAAACAGCCATTGGTAAACACAACCTTCTGGTTCGCTTCCCGGTACTGCCGGGCCAGCTGTTTGATCTGACTGAAACTGACACGTTTATCCATAAATATCCGGCCTCCTGATTAATGATGCCCAACATATAATTTCACCTTTATAACGTCAACCTTTTATGATTGATGAATCCCGGATTTTAGCAAAGAAATATTAGGCTTGTTTCAATGCCTGATCAAGATCAAGAATAATGTCCTTGTGATTTTCTATTCCAACGGACAGCCGGATCAGCCCGTCCGTGACATGGGCGGCCTGCCGTTGTATTTTCCCCATGGAGGCATGGGTCATTGACGCGGGATGCTGTATCAGGGTTTCAACCCCGCCAAGAGAAACCGCAAGGGCACACAGTCTTACATTATTGAGCAGTGCTTCTCCTGCCGGAAAACCGCCGTTGAGTTCAAATGCCATCACACCGCCTGGTCCGGTGTGTTGAAACAGGCCCAGATCATACTGGGGATGGCTTTTAAGGCCCGGATATCTGACCCATGCAATTTTCGGATGGTCTTCCAAATACCGTGCGATTTCCAGGCCGTTCAGGGCATGTTTTTCCATGCGGACAGATAAGGTTTTGATTCCCCGGTGAACCAGAAATGAATTAAAGGGATCAATCACCCCGCCGGTCTGGTTTAATGTCCTGCGCATCAGCACAGCAGTGTCATTGTCTTTCACAACAATGATTCCGCCGATAACATCGGCATGACCGTTTAAAAATTTTGTCAGACTGTGCACAACAATGTCGGCACCCAGGCCCAGGGGCTTTTGAAAATAGGGACTCATAAACGTATTGTCCACAACAACAACAGCGTTGTTCGCATGGGCAGCCTTTGCAATCCGCCGGATATCGGAAATTTCAATGGTGGGATTCCCCGGGCTTTCAATATAGACCATTTTTGTCTCAGGCCTCAATGCCTGTTCCACTGCATTCAAATCCGCTGTGTTTACGAAACTTGTTTTGATTCCGTACTTTTTGTAAACCGTATCCAGCAGTGTGGATGTGGGGCCATACACCACTTTTGAGCAGACCACATGGTCTTTGGCGGAAAGCAGGCCGGAAAAAACCGTATTAATGGCAGCCATACCGCTGCTGCATCCCAGGGCAGCCGCCCCGCCTTCAAGAGCGACAACTGCATCTTCCATGGCCCGGACAGTAGGGTTTCCCATCCGCGTATAAATATACCCTTCCTGCTGGCCGGCAAAAAGGGCGGCACCGTGAGCAGTGGACTCAAACCGGAAGGCAGACGTTTGATAAATCGGTGGAATCAATGATGCTGACGCATCTTTTGAAATACCGGAATGAACGCAAAGTGACTGTAGGTGCAATTTTGAGGCAGACATATTGTTCTCCTGTCGGCTATATTGAGAGATATTGAGACAAAATCGTCTCAAAATGTTTCAGGTGTCTCGAATAAAAATGATCACAGGATCTGATAACCTCAAACCGGGGTGTGATCCGCCAGCGGTCAAGGCAGGATTGAATCCGGTCCGGCGGAGCAATATCATCGTTTTCCCCGGTGATTACAAGGCCGGTGGAAGGAAGGTGTTCAATATCATCGAAATTCATAAAGGCCACCGGCGGAGAAATCATGATATGATCCTGTATAGCGCAGCCCTTTGAAACCACGGCGGCACTGATCCTGGCGCCAAACGAATATCCTGCAATCCGGATATTTTCATATCCTTTTTCCGTTAAAAAGGAAACGGCTGCCAGAAGATCGTTCTGTTCTCCAGGACCGTCATCGTATTGACCGGTACTTTTCCCAACTCCCCTGAAGTTAAACCGCAGGGTGGTAAATTCATTTTCAAAAAAAACCCCGGCAGCGGCCGTTACTACCGCATTATCCATGCTTCCGCCGTACAATGGATGGGGATGGGTGAGCACCACGGCATCAGGTCCCTTGTTTTCGTTTATCACGGCCTCAAGCCGGATATCTGAATGATGAACCGTGGTATGGACTTCCATATGTCTCCTTTCAGCCTATCGTCATCCTGTTTCAACTCAATTTCATCCAGCATGCCACAAAATTCAATGTTTTTCCAGCCCGATTGATGCAAACCGGATCCCGGGTGTTGACACTCCCTGACTTTTTCATTAATCTTTGTATTATCAGATGTTATCAGGAGGGAAACCATGAAATACTCGCATCTTTTATTATCCTGCTTCTTTTGTATCACCATCGCGTCCGTTGCAGTTGCTGAATATTATCATTATACAGATGAAAACGGTGTTAAACATTTTACTGAAAACATTTCAGATATTCCGGAAAAATTCCGGCCAACGGTCCAAATTAACAGAACCATTTATACACCTGCCGGCGAAGAAGAACAGGACAGCGTTATACAGCAGGAAAATTCAGAAACTCAAAACCCTGAGGCTCAAAATAAGGATAAAATGAAACGGGCGGAGCTTATCGCACAAAAAGATGCCCTGCAAAACCTTTACCGCACCCTTCAGGAAAAGACGGAAAAACTCAAAGCCCGTAAAGAAACAATGAAGCCGGAAGAATATAATATCCTGGTGGAAAAACTAAACGAGGAAATCGAGGACTACCATGAAAAAAACAAAAATTATGAACACCAGGTTGAAGAATACAATTCTCAGTTGAAAACAGCCTCTCCTGAAAAAGAAGAATCATCACCTTAACTTATCTTTTTTAAAGCAGCGGCAATGATCTTCGCTGTCCTGACTGCATTGGCCTCACTGTCCCGGAATCCGCTTTCTTTTATCTCCAGTTGGATGGATTCCACCTGGTCGAAAGTGTAGCCGTTTTGCACAAAATACTGATTAAAGCGTTTGGCATCCCGCCCTCGGTAATTATTACACCGGGGATGGGTGAATATCGTATTCATGCCCTGTTTGTTCAACGCCGTTAAAAAGGTGTCCACGGTCTGCTGCCTGGCTGAAAAACAACTGGATGGATCCCCGGTTTTTGGATCTCCCCCCTGGCCATAGGCGATGAGGGCATGCAGGTCCCCGGGCGGGCCGGAAAACAATCCAAGTTCCATGTGCTCTTTTCCCCGGTCCAGGGCAAAATGATCAAAAATCCCATGGACCCAGAGAACAACAGTTCTTTTTGGGGTGTCTGCCATAGCGTTTATTGTGTCAATATAGCGGCTGACTTTTTGGGAATGATCCACCCGGTAAAGATCTAAAAAATAATTTTGAGCATCCTTTTTTACCAGACCCTTGGGCTTGAAAAACCGGTTGTTAATAATGGTGGAACATCCTGTCAGACGATGCAGCTCCCGGGCAATAATGCCTGTCCGGACATCATTTTCAAATTTCCCGTTGATCTTCGGGCCGTGGGGGGCAACAACCAGCAGGTTGCTGTCACCCTGAAGTATTTGTATTCCGCCGGATATTTTTTCCATGCCGTCTCCGATGTCTTATCTTTTCTGTCCGGTTTATTGCCTGAAAGGGGATATGGTTTTTTCCAGAGCCGTGACAAACCGGGCCGGGATGGCATAAGTGATCCCGGTAGGTTCGGTCAGAACATGTTCTTTTTTACCCTTTACAAAAACTTTGTTAATAACTCCCACCACTTCACCTGACAACTTCCGGTATACCGGACTGCCGCTGTTTCCCGGGTAGGCCGTGGCATCAATCTGGAACACCTCATAGGGATCATTCAGGTGGCGGATCAGGCTGCCGTCAATAATCCGGGCCGCCGGACTGGGTTGAAGCATGGGAGCAATGCTGGAAATAATCCCCACATGTGTGGTAGGATTCAGACCTAGGATAAACCCGATGGGATAGCCGGTAAAGGCCACTTTGAATCCTTCTTTTACGATGGAAGAATCCGCCAGTTTAAGGGCCGGCAAAGCCTCGGCGTCATGCCCCAGGATGGCCAGGTCATGAAATTCGTCAACAGCCAGTATTGTTGCTTTCAGGGCCTTGCCTGAAAACCGGCTGTGAAAAATTTTCAGATAAGCCAGTTTTTTTTGTTCTTTAACCGGTTGGATAACATGATAGTTGGTTACCACGTGCCTGCCGTTGCCGATAACAAATCCCGTGCCCAGGTACTGGTTTTTCGGTTTGTCGTTAAAATAGTAGGTGCCCACGGCAACAACGGCCGGCTTTATCTGTTCGATCAATCCGGCAAAACGATCATCCTCCTTAAATGCGGGCTGTTCTGCCCGGCAGACCGGACAGAACAGCAATAAAACAAAAGACCATCCAAGGACGAATGATATCGCCTTGGTTTTCATGACCTTTTTTTAGAATTTTTCATGGCTGCTTTTATGAAATCCCTGAACAGGGGATGGGGATTGCCGGGTTTGGATTTGAACTCCGGATGAAACTGGCAGGCCAGATACCAGGGGTGATCTGCCAGCTCAATAATTTCAACCAGCTCATGATCCGGTGAAGTGCCGCTGACAACAAGCCCTGCTTCCACCATCCGCTCCTTATATGCATTATTGAATTCATACCGATGCCGATGTCGTTCGGAGATGTTTTCCTGCTTATACGCTTTCATGGCAAAGGTATCGGGAACCAGTTGACAGGGGTAAGCGCCCAGACGCATCGTACCGCCTAAGTCGGATGTCTCGTCCCTTTTTTCAATCTTCTGTGTCTGTTCATCATACCATTCTTTCATCAGATAAATGACCGGATCCGGGGTATGAGGATCAAATTCCTCACCATGGGCATCCTCAAGATTCAACAGGTTCCGGGCTATTTCAATTACAGCCATGTGCATGCCCAGGCAGATGCCGAAATACGGCACTTTTTGCTCCCTGGCATATTGGGCGGCCAGAATTTTTCCCTCTATCCCCCTGGAACCGAATCCACCCGGAACCAGGACACCGTCACAGCCGGAAAGCACATCCTTTACGTTTTCCTGGGTCAGCTCGGTGGAGTCCACATAGGTCAGGTTGACCCTTGCATCATTGGCGACTCCGCCATGGGACAGAGCCTCATTCAGGCTTTTATAGCTTTCGGTTAAATCAACATATTTTCCCACAATGCCAATGTTGACTGAAAAACGCGGGTTTTTCAGCCGTTCCACCATCTCCTTCCATTCATCCAGACGCGGCGCCCGGGCCCAGATATTGAGTTTCTGCAGGATTTTGTCACCCAGCCCTTCTTTATTATAAACCAGGGGCACGTCATAAATGCAGTCCACATCTTTTGCCGTAAAAACGTCCTCGGGTTCCAGATTGCAAAACAGGGCAATCTTCTTTTTGATGTCCTGGTCAAGATAACTTTCCGTCCGGCACAAAAGGATATCCGGCTGGATACCAATACTTCGAAGCTCTTTAACACTATGCTGAGTCGGTTTGGTTTTCACTTCACAGGCGGTTTTTATATAAGGAACAAGGGTTAAATGAATATAAATAACATTGGAAGACCCGGCATCGGCCTTAAACTGGCGGATGGCTTCTAAAAACGGAAGGGATTCAATATCTCCAATGGTACCGCCGATTTCAACAATCACCACATCCACCTCACCGGAAACCAGGCAGATGCTCTGTTTAATCTCATCTGTAATATGGGGAATTACCTGTACCGTGCCACCAAGATATTCACCTTTACGTTCCTTGGTAATCACCTGGTCATAGATTTTACCTGTGGTAAAATTGTTATCCTTTCCCAGTTTGGCATTGGTAAATCTTTCATAGTGACCTAAATCCAGATCGGTTTCAGCGCCGTCATCCGTTACAAAAACCTCGCCGTGCTGGAATGGATTCATCGTTCCCGGATCAACATTTATATATGGATCAAGCTTTTGAATGGTAACAGTCAGTCCGCGGCTTTCCAGCAGCATTCCTATGGCAGCGGATGCAAGTCCTTTTCCTAAAGATGACAGCACACCTCCGGTAACAAAAATATACTTGGTTGTTTTAGCCATTATCCCTCGCTTGTTTAAAATTATTCATAAAGTTTTTTAAATTCTTCTATGCGCTTATCAAGCTCATCTGTTTTTTCCAATTCATCCTGAAAATAAGGCTCTTTTTTTTTCTCCGGATAAAGCCGTTCAATATGGGCGATATCAAATAAAGAAGAAGAAAAACCCGACTTTAAAGCGATATCATCAACTTTAACAGCGGCAAACAACCTGCTGTCCAGGTAAATGTCGACCTGCATGGGATACCAGGTTCTGCTCATCCTGTGCCAATTGGTATAATCACATTCCACCATCCAGCCATTCTGCTCCACAGCATATTTAACCGGAAAAAAGGTGTTTTTATCAATCCAGAGTCCTGCATAGGGCTGATCTTTCTCCCCGGGCCGGCCGATCACGTAGCAGATAACGCCCTTGTACCGCCGGAGGGTTACCGTCCGGGTATCAATTCCGGACAGGACGAGCTGTTGTTCAAGGCTTTCATGATCCCGGTAAAGTAATATATCCGTGTACAGATCAATGGCGGATTTTTTCCGGGATATGGTAGTACCGTTTCTGACCCTGATAAACCCGGAACCGGACTCTACACTGAAACTTGTGCCGGTATCGGAAAGAATTTCAGACCGAAGGCGGTTGGGAAACAGATAGACCAGCTTTTCTTTTAGAGTGATATCCCGATTCCAGGCAGATTCATTGTCCACAATGGTTTTGGTCTGAAAAGCCTGGATGCCGGCAGGTTGTTTAATCTTCTGTACAACCAGGTAAAGCAGGTGGGGCGTTTGGGGAACAAACGCCCTTCCTGCAACCGGAAGCAGAATAAAAAAAAAGATAAAAAAAGATAGAATAAATCTTATTTTCATAGGTTATATAAACAGATTTTCAGGAAAAGAGGCGCTGTCTCCAAGTTTTTCTTCTATCCTTATCAATTGGTTGTATTTGGCCACCCTGTCGCTTCTGGACATGGAACCGGTTTTGATCTGTCCGGCATTCACGCCCACGGCAAGATCAGCAATAAAGGAATCTTCGGTCTCACCGGACCGGTGAGAAATCACAGTGGTATAACCGGACTCCTTTGCCATTTGAATGGCATCAAGTGTCTCGGTTACGGTTCCGATCTGATTGAGTTTGATCAAAATCGAATTGGCAACGCCCCGCTCAATTCCTTGTTTGAAAATCTCCGGATTGGTGACAAACAGGTCATCTCCAACAATCTGGACGGAATCTCCCAAACGGTCGGTCATGGTCTTCCAGGCATCCCAGTCGCTTTCAGCAAGGCCGTCTTCAATGGAATACAGGGGATATTTGTCCACCAGTTTTTCATAATAGTCAATCAAATCATCGGCTGAAAGATCCCGGTTTTCCGATTCAAAAATATATTTGCCGTCTTTATAAAATTCAGATGCTGCCGCGTCCAGCGCGATCCCGACATCTTTTCCGGGCCTGTAGCCTGCCGCTTCAATGGCATTAATGATATATTCGATGGCCTCTTCATTGGATTTAAGATTGGGAGCAAAGCCGCCTTCGTCCCCCACCGCAGTTGACAGCCCCTGGCCTTTTAAAATTTTAGCCAGGTGATGAAAGGTTTCCGCACCCATCCGGACTGCTTCGCAGATTGAACCGGCGCCAAAGGGCAGAATCATGAACTCCTGGATGTCCAGGTTGTTGGCGGCATGGACCCCGCCATTGATAATATTCATCATGGGAACCGGCAGCACTCTGGCATTGATACCGCCGATATGCTGAAACAAAGAAATTTCACACGCATTTGCCGCCGCTCTTGCTGCTGCCATGGATACACCCAGAATGGCATTTGCGCCCAGGCGGGATTTATTGTCCGTACCGTCAATATCGAGCATGGTCCGGTCAAGACCGGCCTGATCCATGGCATCATAACCGATGATTTCAGGCGCAATCACTTCGTTGACATTGGCCACGGCATTCAATACTCCTTTTCCCAGAAACCGGGTATCGGAATTATCTCGCAGCTCCAGGGCTTCTCTTGTTCCGGTTGACGCACCGGAAGGAACTGCAGCCCTGCCTGCGGCACCGCATGCCAGGACGACATCCACCTCAATGGTCGGATTTCCCCTTGAATCAATAATTTCTCTTGCCCTGACATCAATTAGTTCAGTCATTATTCCCCCCTGTCCTGCATTTCTTTTTGGCTATTATTTTTAAAAAAGTATCCAGATTTTTAACCTCTTTAATAACAATATCCATTCTGACATTCAAGGGCTATTGAAAAATTATTTACACGGATTTTCTTCCTGCTCAGACAGGGTCAATCAAGAAATGGAAAAGGGCCTTTTGGGAAGCTCAACCCCTTTGCTTGAGACGTGATACACAGCGAAAAACATGATCCTGGGGGCCTTATTTTACTTTCAGACGAATATTATGTTCTTTCAGTGTGGAATCAACCGCATGGCTGAGTTCATCCATGGATACATTGGCGGTAAATTTTTCCCCGTCAGAGAAAATTTCTACGCCGCTGACACTTTTTTTGGTTAATTTTAACAACACACCCATTCCAAATGATTTTTCTACTTCAAACGGTTTGCTTTCCATATTCATACAACTCCTATTTTAAAAACCAACAACGTTCCGGGTCATGGTCTGTTGGTCTGATTATTTATATCGACCCATTCTGTCTTTTTATTAAGCAATTCGCGTGCCATTTTATAAAAAAAACTGAAAAGGCAGATTTTTAAACGGTTTCATGATTTATGGGCCGACAATAAAAAGTTACAAAATTTGTACGTATATGTAATTTTATTTCATTTATGTTATTTTATAGCTTGAATAACATTTTATATCACGATACAGAACATGTACTTTTACCGGCTTGGCTTCACGCGGATGCCAAGTATGAAGCGCGTTAACAACAAAAATCAAAATAAATACACTCCCTTTTTTAATACAAGCACAGATCAAGCCCCCCCATCATGGCAGAATACACACTTGTAAAAAAGCCTCAGATATTCATTAATTTTACGTGAAATTAAGGTAAAAATTACCTATTTTATAACATTTATTTCTCAATTAACAATTGTTTTAATGCGGTCTGCCGATTACTGATATCCTGATTTTTAACAGCCAGGGCCAGCGCTTTCCGCGTGCCCACAAAGATTGCCAGCTTTTTTGCCCGGGTGATTCCCGTATATATCAGATTCCGGAAAAGCATTTTAAAATGCTGGGTCAACACCGGAATAATCACCACCTCAAACTCACTGCCCTGGGATTTGTGTATGGTAATGGCATACGCCAGATCAAGCTCCATGATATCATTTTGCTCGTAATGGATCAGCCGGTTGTCAGGAAAGAACGCCACGGAACAGGTTAAATCCATATTGTCTATATCCCGGATAATGCCGATATCACCGTTAAAGACACCTAACTCATAATTATTGCGGCGATGAATCACCCGGTCCCCGACCCTGAATATCTTTTCTCCCACTTTCAGCTGCCGCTTGCCTTGGGCCAAAGGATTTGCCGCCTCCTGGACAGTCTGGTTCAACCGGGTTGTTCCAAGGCTGCCCACGGTCATGGGGGAAAGAATCTGTATTTCACAATTGCCGTAATACCTGGGCACCCATTCTGTATACAATTTTGTAACAACCTCCAGCGCAGTGAGTCCGTAATGAAGGGACGACCACGGGTGTACTTTTTTGATCACGGCAAACAATTCTTCAATCCTGTTCTGCGCCTGATAAACGTCTTCAAGATTTACATGCTCAAATTTTTTAGGAATGGCTATTTCAGTTTCATAGGGGACAACCGGTTCTTGGGCCCTGAACTCAAACAATTCAGACTCATCAGATATTTGATTTTCCAACTGGGTGGTTTTCAAGCCGTAAAACCGTTTAACCCGGGAAACAAACCCAAGCTGTTCTTTAGTCGCCTCATCCGAATCAAAAAAGAGGCAGTCGATGTTCTGTTTCCATACATCCGGTTGCTTAAACGGGGATTTAATCCAGGGCATTTTTCCGTTGTTTATCTGGTGGGCATACTGAATGATATAAGATTCCTGCGCCTGGCGGAAAATTTTTGTCAGACAAAAGCAGGGAATTGTTTTTGAAGCAATGATATCTTTGAGCACATTTCCGGCCCCAACCGAAGGCAGTTGATCCGAATCGCCGATGAACAGCACCTGGGCGTCTTCAGGAACAGCCCGGAGCAGGCATGCGGTCAGGTGAATATCAAGCATGGAGCATTCATCAATGATCAGAAAATCCGTTTTCAACGGATCGTGTTCATCTTTTTTAAAGGCATTGCCCTGCCATCCCAGCAGCCGGTGTATGGTTTTTGACTCTTTCCCAATGACATCCATCATCCGCTGGGCTGCTCTGCCCGTCGGGGCTGCCAATGTTACCGTCAACCCCATGGCCTCAATTAATTTAACGATGACAAGGGTTGTTGTTGTTTTGCCGCACCCGGGTCCGCCGGTAAGGATGGAATATTTTTGGCATACGATTTTTGACACAGCCGCTGCCTGTTCTTCGCTCAAAGAAATATTCTGTGCTTTGCAGTACAATGAAATCCAGCGCTCAACCCTGTGCTTATCCACTTTTGGCGGCGAACCGGGATTTTTAAGGCGGTTTGCCACATATTGTTCATCATAATATAACGATTTTGAATAATAGCAGAGCTCGGCTTCGTCGTTCTCCTGGATGAGTTCCCTGACCATGAGCAGCTTTTTGGTTTCCATTATTTTCAGCAGCTCAGGCAGTTTTTCAGACAAGTCCAGCAATAATAATTCTTTAACATCCTTATTGATCTGCGACAGGGTCAGATAACAGTGTCCGAAATCCCTGCTGGCAGCAAGGACATGCCTGATTCCTGCCTGTATTCTTGGCTCACTGTCCGGTTCAAAACCGATACTCAAAGCAACCTTATCAGCAGAAAAAAAACCGATCCCGTAAAAGTCAGCGGCCAGCCGGTAAGGGTCCCGGGTAACCAGTTGTATGGCATCATCCCCATATTCTTTATATATCCGTACGGCAAATAAGGTGCTGATACCATGAGATTGCAGAAACATCATGACTTCACGGATGGCTTTATGCTCTGACCAGGCCGCGCTGATCATTTCCAGCTTTTTTTTTGCAATACCCGGGACTTCCGTCAATCTTTGAATATCCTGTTCAAAAACATCAAGGGTTTGCTTTTTAAAATGAGTAACAATTTTTCTGGCAGTTTTGGGACCTACCCCTTTTATCAGACCGGATCCGAGATATTTTTCCAGGGCTGCGGCTGTGGCCGGTTTATTTTCCTTTGCAGCAACCGCCTGAAACTGCCGGCCGTATTTAGGGTGGGTGATCCAGGCACCTTGAAATTCCATGGTCGCGCCGGCAAAGACCTTTGTCTGATGGACAATAACGGTTTCCTGGGCCTGGGGATTATTAAACGGCATTACCCTGAGAATGGACCACCCATTGTCCGGATTGTGAAAGGTGACCCGATCGACAATGCCTTTGAGCGTTTCATGGATTACACCGGTTTGATTGACAGCCTGCGGTTTCATTTTATCCCTGGTTCTGACATGGTTTTGACAATGCCTGTAAATACACCAGGTCAAGCCGGATTTTCAAGCGGTTAAAAAATAAAGCCTGTTATTGCAGCCACCTTCTCCGGACCCATTTCCTGCTTTTTTTATTCAGACCAGGCATCCGGCTTTACAAATTGTGTTTTCATTCAAGGTCTGTTATTCTTTATGAAACCTCAGGAGAACGGTTTCCATGACCCAATCGCTTGATCATTTTATTACAGCTGTGCGCCGCAACTGTGACATATCCGATTCGCTCAGTGTGGGGCTTTATTCCATCTGCGGCCTGGCGCTAAGGCTTAGAGATCTCTATAAATGGGAGCACGATCTAAAGCCCTGGGTTGAAAAAAATTCAGCCCAGATATCCGGATGGATTGATCAAAAGGAAAATCTGTGGGAGACCCTGAACCAGGAAGATTTCAAGCCGCTCCAACTATTTGGCAAAACCTATGATCCGTTTGACACGAAAGGAATCAACCAGGCATTGTCCCCCCACCGGCTGTTTTACGGTGCCGGCTATGCCCATGCTTTAAAACCGACGTTTTTTGTCTGCGAAATAGAAGAAAAACAGCAGATCAAAGACAGACAGGTCATTATTTTAAACAAAGAACTGGCCCGTGATTTATTAACCCTGCCGGCCCTTCACCAGGATCACAGCATCATAGTAAGAAAACATGCCGCAAGAATCTTTTTGTGGGATCAAATGATGTATCTGAAAAAATCCGGCCGGACCGCCCTTGATTATGCACTTAAAAAATGCGGACTGCCCGACTCAAAACCTGAAACCAGAAAAAACCATCTGGAAACCATTTTATCCGTCCAGGCAAAGACCTATATTTATCATGAAATCGGTGAGCTTTCCGAGGATGTTTTTCATACAGCCACCTGGCGAAAAATGATTTCACAATTTCCCCAGACGCCCGTGGAACTTCTTGCAAGAACAGTGAAAGATCTGCTGGCCGACACCCATCCGTCCGGCACGCTCAGGCATATCATCGAAACCCGGAGCCTTCCGGGAATCGGATTTTATGCTGCCTTTATCGACGGCATGGCCAAGGTCCTGTTCCCTGAACTCCGGTTGGCATTCCATAAATTTATTCCGGGAGAAGGCTGGGAACTGATAGAATCAGCAAGGGTTTCAGGCTTTACCCGGGCCTGCCGGTACGCCCGGGATATGATGGATATCTTTCTTGCAGGACAAAAAAAGAATAACATGGAATGGGTACAGGCTCAAATCCATGAAAAAATGATTCAACCGCATTTAACCTGACCAAAGAGTTTCACACATTTTCCCTGATCATCTGCTCTGAATTTCATCTGTCAACCACAGGGTCCGTTCCTTTTTTTTGCATGGGTTTCCCCGACCTTGGCTTGACAAATATAAATGACTCTTATATCTAAGAAAAATTGTTCTGATCATATAGACGACCATTTATAACATAATAAAGGAGTATTAAATGAACATTTTATTTTTTGGACCGAACGGAAGTGGAAAAGGAACCCAGGGCGCTATCCTTAAAGACAAATATAATATTGCCCATGTTGAATCCGGCGCGATTTTCCGGGAAAACATCAAAGGCGGAACCGAACTTGGAAAACAGGCCAAAGCCTATATTGACAAAGGGGACCTGGTCCCTGATGAAATTACGATTCCCATGGTTCTTGACAGAATCAAACAGGATGACTGCAAAGGCGGATGGCTGCTTGACGGTTTCCCAAGAAACAAAGTCCAGGCTGAAAAACTCCATGCCTCCCTTGAAGAAGCCGGCATCAAACTCAACTATGTTATTGAAATGATTCTGGACAGACAGATTGCCAAAGACAGAATCATGGGCCGCCGTCTGTGTGAAAACGACAACAACCATCCCAACAACAAGTTTATCGATGCCATCAAACCCGACGGAGACAAATGCCGGGTCTGCGGCGGTGCATTAAGCGAACGCGCGGATGATCAGGACGAGGGTGCCATCGACAAACGCCATTCCATCTATTATGACACAGATACAGGCACGCTTGCCTCTGCCTATTATTTCAGAGATCTGGCCCAAAAGGACAGTTCGGTAAAATATGTTACTCTGGCCGGAGAAAAAGCTCTTCCCGAAGTAACCGAAGAATTGATTTCCAAACTCTAAACCGATTCTCCAACCATAAACCTTAAAAGCCTTTTTGCTGCTCATACCGGCAAAAAGGCTTTATTTTTTCCTTGCTTTCGGCACGGTATTTTGTTAGATAGATCCGTTATGAATATCATCGATATTTAAATACACTATGAAAGGGGCGATGTTTTTTGAAAGATATTACAGTTACTGTTATCGATAATGATGTTGAAAGAGCGTTAAGGATATTAAAAAAGAAAATCCAGAACGACGGCCTTTTCAAACGTCTTAAAGTGAAAAAGCACTTTGAGAAACCCTGTCAGTACCGGCGCAGAAAAATGCGTGAAGCAATGAGAAGACAGAGAATTGCAGCTTCTAGATCCCGCAGAAGAAGTTGATAAATAAAACAACGATGCAACCCGGTATAAGTTATTTAATCAATAATTTATACCGGGTTTTTATATGTACAAATGAACCCTAATGCCTATCAGGAATGTCTGGACAGAATATACAAGCTTGGCCGCTTCGGCATCAAGCTTGAGCTGGATACCATTCTCAACATCCTGCGGTTTTTAAACAATCCCCAGAAAAATTACAATATCGTGCACGTGGCCGGCACCAATGGGAAAGGCTCAACAGCAACCTATATTGCATCTATTTTGCAGACAGCCGGATTCAAAACCGGGGTATATACCTCACCCCATCTGGTCCGGTTCAATGAACGGTTCACCGTCAACGGCCGGCAGATCTGTGACCAAGATGTGGTCAAGGCCTATGAAGCGGTTCACCGGGTGGATATGGGCAAACGCAAGGCCACCTTTTTTGAAATTGCCACGGCCATGGCGTTTTATTATTTTTCACAGGAAAAAGTAGACTGGGCCGTGATTGAAACCGGGATGGGCGGACGGTTTGACGCCACCAACATTGCCATTCCCAAGGTCAGTGTCATCACCAATTTATCCATCGAGCATACGGATTATCTCGGTAATACGATCTCGGCACTGGCAAAAGAAAAAGGCGGCATCATCAAGCCCCACACACCCGTGATCACCGGTGTATCCCAGCCCTCCGGCCTCAAGGTGCTAAAGGACCTGGCCAAAAAGAAATCATCACCATTTTTTGAATACAAAAAAGATTTTTCCGCCCGGAAAACCACAGGCAAAGACACATATGACTACACGGGTATTCATCAGCAGTTTGCCTCTCTTGCCATTCCCCTTCCCGGTGCTCACCAGAAAGAAAACATGAGCCTGGCAATTGCTGCCTGCGAGGTGATATTTGAGCAGCTTAAGCGCAAAGACAAAAAAAGAATACTGACACAGGACATTGTAAGACATGGCCTGTCCATTGCCAAATGGCCGGGACGGCTGGAGCATGTACGGGAAAACCCGTTGGTTATTCTTGACGGCGCCCATAATCTTCATGCCTCAAAAGTCCTGAAAAATCATCTGCTGTCTTCTTTGAACGGAAAGAAACTCACCCTGGTCGTGGGCATCCTGGATGACAAACCCTATGAAAAAATGCTGGCAAACCTTGTGCCGTGCGCACAACGGGTCATCATCACAAAAGCTCAAATTGACAGGAGTCTTGACCCGGTTGTGCTGGAAAAAGCGGTCCGGAAAATCAGCAAAGCATCTGTAACCATTATTGAAGATGTTAAAAAAGCGGTCGAGCATGCCGTTGCGACAACCAATAAGGAAGATGCGGTCTGCATCGCCGGTTCCCTGTATGTTGCCGGCGAGGCCAAAGAAAAATTTGATAATGAGCTTGAACAAAATGCAAACTTGAAGTAGCATACAATTTGTGCGCCCGTAGTGCAGTGGATAGCACGTCAGCCTCCGAAGCTGAAGATCGCTGGTTCGATTCCAGCCGGGCGCGCCACACCCCCCATGAATAACCGACTGAAAATAGGTCTGATCTCTTATCGGAGCAATCCCCACTGCGGAGGACAAGGGGTGTATATCCGCCATTTAAGCCATGCCCTGTCCGGACTTGGCCACCAGGTTGAAGTCATTGCCGGCCCCCCGGACCCACTTTTAAATCAGGCCTCATTGTTGAATCATGCTCCAAGGCTGAATCACGGCGTCCGCCTGACCATGCTCGAGACCCTGGATCTTTACAATCCAAATGACCTTTTCAGAACACCAAAAATTAAAGAACTGAAAGATCCGGTCAACCTTCTGGAATGGCTTGATGTTTCAACCATGGGATATCCTGAGCCGTTAACCTTTGGTATGCGCCTGACACGTTACCTGAAGGAGAGCAAAAAAAAATTTGATATCATCCATGACAACCAGAGCCTGTCCTACGGCATTTTATCCCTGGCCGGAAAGATGCCGGTGACCGCCACCATTCACCACCCCATCACTGTTGACCGGCGGCTGGCTGTTAAAGACGCGCCTTCTTTTATAAAAAAGCTTAAAGCCCTTCGCTGGTATTCCTTCATCGGCATGCAAAAACGGGTTGCCAGACGTCTGCCCAGCCTGATCACCGTATCAGACAGCAGCAGGCAGGATATTGCAAAAGAATTTAATATTCCGCAGCACAGGCTTACCACCATCCCCATCGGCATTGACACCAGCAGTTTTTTTCCTGTGGAAACCATTAAAAGAGACCCCGGCAGGATCATTGTCACAAACAGCGCCGACACCCCGTTAAAAGGGCTGAACCATCTTCTGCTTGCCATAAAGGACGTGCTGAAAACCCGGCAAGTCAGCCTGACCGTTATTGGAGCACCCAAAAAAAAGGGAACCATTGAAAAGCAGGTCAGGGCACTGGAACTGGAACCGCACATCCGGTTTACCGGCCGCATCGGACAGGATCAGTTTGTCAAGGAATATGCAAAAGCATCCATAGCTGTAGTGCCGTCCCTGTACGAAGGGTTCGGCCTGCCGGTGGGGGAAGCCATGGCCTGCAGGATTCCCGTAATCAGCACGACGGGCGGCGCCCTTCCCGAGGTTGCCGGCGATGCGGCCCTGCTGGTGCCTCCCGGGGATGCGAAAGCGTTAGCAAAGGCCATCCTGGATTTGCTGGATAATCCGTTGTTAAGAGAAGCGCTTGCCCAAAAAGGATTTCAGCGGGTGACTGAAGAATTCACCTGGGAAAAAACCGCCATGAAAACCATTGATGTTTACCGGGAAACCATCCGTGCTTACCATTGATTTTACAAAGCTGGCACTCAAGCCTTTTGACCGCATTCTTGATATAGGGTGCGGAGAAGGCCGGCATATCATCAGGGCCGGGCAGTATGACAAAACACGCTGTATCGGAGCGGATTTCGGGTTTGACAACCTGGTCAGAACCCGGGAGAAAATTAATATTCACGCTTCCCTGGATGACCTTAGCTGCCAATCCATGGATCTGTCATGCATGGATGTCACCTGCCTGCCCTTTAAAAACGATCAGTTCGACAGTATCATCTGTTCGGAAGTGCTTGAACACATTCCGGATGACAGCCGGGCAGCCAGAGAACTGATCCGCATCCTAAAACCCGGAAAAGTCCTGGCCGTATCCGTTCCCCGGTTTTTCCCTGAAAAAATCTGCTGGCTCTTATCCAAAGAATACCGCAATGCCGACATGGGCCATGTCAGAATCTATAAAATGCAGGCGCTGATCGATCTTTTTGAATCCTTAGGGCTGTTTCATTTTGCCAATCATTATGCCCACAGCATCCATACGCCTTACTGGTGGCTCAAATGCCTGGTGGGACCCGAAAGAACCGATTCCATCCTGGTGAATATATACCATAGCCTGCTGGTCTGGGATTTGATGAAACAACCGAAACTCACCCGGTTTTTTGACCACCTGCTTAACCCGGTCCTGGGAAAAAGTATTGTTCTGTATTTTAGAAAAGACTAAAAGCAGATCGTCTTCTCAGATCTGACATTTTCGTTCAAAAAGAGATCGATTTTCCTCGAAGGAAAGCCATAACCGGCCCTTCCCAGATTTTTTCGGCTTCAAGAACGTCAAACCCGTTTATAAAGAGTCTCGTTCTCTATTTTCAAAATCCAATAAACCTGCTATTCTTAAATGCATCTTTGATCTGTTTAAGGAGCCTTTCTTATGAACCGCTGGTATTTTCTTCCTGTTGTATTGTTTATTATCCCGCTTGTGCAGTCTTGTGTGAGTTCCCATCCGGTTCACTCAGAAATGAGAAATGACCCGTTAATCGGTAAAATTATTGAATCAAAAACAAAGCTGCCGATTGAATTCAAGGCTTTAATTGAAAAAATATCAACTGCAGATGTGATCTATCTGTCTGAAAAACATGACAACCCGGACCAGCATGCATTTCAGCAGAAAGTCATTGCTGCTCTTGTTGAACTGGGAAAAGGTCAAGACTTTACCCCTTCCCTGGGTTTTGAATTCTTTGCCATGGCCAACACCCCGGACCTGCTTAATTTTGTGGAAAGCGGAAAAGCTGCGCATTCACAAAAGGTCCGGACCATGATTGAAAAGGATTTAAGGATGAAGCTGGGATGGCGGACCCGGTCGGATGAATCCTGGCAGTATTATTATCATCTGCTTGAAATCGCCCAAAAAGAGAATCTGGCTGTTGCAGGCCTTGATCTGTCAAGCACGTTGAAAAAACGGATCACCAAACACGGCATCAACGGGATCACTGCCTTAGAAAAGGAACAAATCTTTTCCACCCACTTTGCCGATGATAATTACAAAGAATATATGTACGATATTTTCAAGGCAGTCCACTGCGGCATGGGGCATGAAAGAATGCAGTCCCGCCTGTATGATACCTGGATTGCCAGAAATGATACA
Organism: Desulfobacteraceae bacterium; assembly: GCA_050293905.1. GTDB lineage: Bacteria > Desulfobacterota > Desulfobacteria > Desulfobacterales > Desulfobacteraceae > Desulfobacula. The sequence continues at coordinate 22,099 of JBNKNP010000044.1, forward strand.
ATGGCCCGGTCCATCAACATGATGCACCGGCACGGCAAGGGGCCGGTCATTGTCATTGTGGGCGGCGGCCATACGCAATTCAATCTCGGGATTATGGACCGGCTAAAGGCTGTCAACCCTGATATCAGTCAGGTCAATATCGGATTGACTGAAATCAGCGTCCAACCGTCCGAACTGGCGGATTATCTTTTTCCCCTTGAACTTGAGGGTTATCCTGAAGTGCCGCCCGCAGATTTTCTATACTTTACCCAACGAACATCATATGAGGATCCTTGTGAGAGATTTAAACAATCCTTAGAAAGGATGAAAACCGGCCACAGCCCGAAAAAATAAATACGGCTAAAAAAACGGAAGATAAAAATGGAGAATGAAGAACTGATAAAAAGACTTTCCAATGTTCGCAACCTCCCCACCCTGCCCCTGGTGGCAGGCAATGTTGTCAACATGACGCAGAATCCTGAAAGCACGGCATTTGAAATTGCCGAAGCCATCTCACAGGACCAGGTACTTGCATCCAAGGTTCTAAAGACAGCCAACTCGGCATACTATGGTTTTCCAAGAAAAATAACCACCATCAATTATGCCATTGTCGTCCTGGGAATGAACAATATTAAGAATATTGTTTTATCCACATCCATTCTCGAAGAATTTTCCAGTGAAAACGACAATCAATTATTTGACCTGACCGCGTTCTGGAAACATTCCCTGCTCTGCGGTATTATCTGCAAAAAAATTTCAGAACACCTGGGGCTTAAAAATGCTGAAGAAATGTTCATGTGCGGACTTCTCCATGATTTTGGCAAACTGGTACTTAACCAGTTTTTCCACGAAGAGTTTATCCAGGCATTAAACCTTGCAAAAGAAGAAAACATCCCCCTGCTGGCTGCCGAAGACCGGGTGTTTAATTTTAATCATGCAGGAGTGGGTGCGTTGATTCTCCAAAAATGGCGGCTCCCATCCTCTTTGGTTAAAGCCGTTGAATCTCATCATCTGCCCGATGAAAATTCAAATACGTTCCGTACCGCTTCCATTGTTCATGTGGCGGATTACCTTTGCAGACGAATCGGTATCGGCAATGCCGGAGACAATGTCCTGCCGGAATTGAATGCAAACGCATTTAAGCTCACTGAACTGACTTCGGAACATATTAAAAACATGAGTGCACAAATCACAAAGGAATTTAAAACCGCAACTGAATTCCTTCATATCAAAAAGGGGCAGTCATGACACCCAATTCCCTTGAAAAAGACCGTCAATTCCTGAATAAGACGATTTCAAGTCTTACCGATCAAATCGATTTGTTTGAAACTTTTCAGGACCTGAGTTTAAAAATCATTTCCCAGTTTGATCTTGAAAATATATCCATCACCTGCTGTGATATTATCAATGAGGTCATGAACCTGAAATCCGCCACCATCTATCTGTTTGAAGGAGGCGGCACCCGATTTGAAAAAATTTACCAGACCGGCCTTCTGGAGAAACAGACCCTGGACTTTGTCCTGGACAGAAAGCTGGTGGATTGGGTCATGAACCAGGGTCGCTGGACCATTCTCACTGATTTCCAGGATCAGACTGCCGAAGAAATCATCAGCATGCTGCCGCTGAAAAGCCCGGGCCATTCCCTGGGATTTATGGTGATCACTACGGATTTCAAGCCGGATATCTACAACCAGAAACTGAGTTCTATTTTAAATTTTCTGGCCTCCCAGACTGCCATTGCCATTGAAAACCAGAACCTGTATGCCCGGGTAAACAATGCAAATGCCTATATGATAAATATGCTTGAAAGCATCAATAACGGGCTGATGGCAGTTGACAAACAAAAAAAGATCACCCTGATCAACCGGAACGCCACTGCGATTTTAGGCATTAAAAAGCCGGATATCCTGGGAACGCCATACGACAAAATCCTTTCAGGAAAGCTCAAAAAAGAGATGGACAGCCTTTTTGAGGATATACTGACAAAAGGATATGCAGCTGAATCCATGGTGAACCACACCCCGTATAAAGAGGTAAATATCATGGTCGGCATCACGGTTTCGCTGTTAACTGATAAAAACAAACAGACCATCGGCACTATTTTTATTTTCAGGGATATGTCAGCTTCCAAAGAAATTGAGCGCCTCACCAACCTGGATAAAATGAAATCCGAGTTTGTTTCCAATGTTTCCCACGAACTGCGCACTCCCTTAAGTGTTATAAAATCCTATACAGAGGCCCTGCTGAACCAGGTAAAACCAGAGGATGCCGCCACCCGGGAAAATTTTTTATCTGTCATTGATACGGAAACCGACCGGCTGGCCGGAATTGTTGGCAACCTTCTTGATCTGGCCAGAATAGAATCCGGTAAATTCAGACTCCAGATCACAAGATTTCCCATAACCGAATTGATTAATTCGGTGGTGCACATCATGAAATCCCGAAAGGATAATATCACCATTATTACGGATTTTGAGCCGAATCTTCCGAAAATTGACGCGGATGAAGAAAAAATCCGGGAAGTTCTTATTAACCTGATTGCCAACAGTATTAAATTTTCACCCACCGGCGGAATCATCAGTGTTCAGGTTGAAATCAAAAACCAGTTTATGGCCTGCAGCATCTCCGATACCGGGATCGGTATTCCAAAGGACAAACTGAAAAAAATATTTGAAAAATTTTTCAGGGTGGATAATTCCGATACCAGTGAAATTGAAGGAACCGGCCTTGGCCTCTCCATAGTCAAACACATTATTGATTTGCACCATGGCAGGATCAGCGTTGACAGCAGCCTGGGTAAAGGATCTGTATTTACATTTTATCTGCCCATGACGAGGAGTTGATGGTGAAGTATAAAAAAAATATTCTCATCATTGATGATATGAAACAGATCAGGGATATTCTCTGGTTCAGTTTAAAACAGGAAGGTTACAGACCGATCCTTGCTGAATCCGGCCTGAAAGGGATTGATCTTCTTTTCCACGGCGAAGATAAGATAGATTTGATCATTCTGGATGTCATGATGCCGAAAATGGATGGATTTCAGGTATTGGAATGGATCCGGACATCCGATCATTCCGCCGCCAAAACACCTGTTATCATGCTGACGGCCAAAGCCCAGAAAGAGGATGTCATCAAAGGGCTTAAAAGAGGGGCTGATGATTATGTGCTCAAACCGTATAAATTCACGGAACTGCTGGATAAGGTCAGAAATCTGATTGGCTGAGAACCGGAGTACAGGTTAATTTTTCGTATCAATTTTTCGCTTCAGCGATCTCTTTTATGGAAAGAAACAGTTCCCGACTGTCCACGGGTTTTTGAAAATATCTTTTTATTCCCATCTTTAAAGCATCGTTTTTCGTAATTTTATCACTGTACCCTGTACACAATATAATGGGCAGGTCTTTCCTCAGACTCAACATCCGGACTGCCAGATCATCTCCGTTCATCCGGGGCATGGTCATATCGGTGATAATCAGATCAAAAGCTTGGGGCTCTTCCTTAAACGCATTGAATGCCGCCTCCGGATTTGAAAAGGAAGTGACCCGGTATCCGTAATCCATGAGCAGCTCTGAAGTGGCATCTAACAAATCTTTTTCATCGTCGATGAGCATGATTCTTTCCGTACCGCCGACGGGCTGAGCTATATTTTCTGTCAAACTTTCCTGTGAATCGTCACTACTGACAACAGGAAAAAAAACATAAAATTTCGATCCTTCTCCCAGCGTGCTTTTCACCTGGATATATCCCTGGTGCTCCTCAACGATACCATATGTCAAAGCCAGGCCAAGCCCTGTTCCTTCCCCGATTTTTTTAGTTGTAAAATAAGGATCGAATATTTTATTTAGCATATCTGACGACATGCCCGTGCCTGTATCGCTGACAACAAGTTTGATGTATTTCCCAGGTGGAATTTTGAAGGTTCGCTCACCTTTCCGGTTTGAGATATCAATATCCGTCAATTCAACAGTCAGTGTCCCGCCGGTATTTCTCATGGCATGGTATCCGTTTGTGCACAGATTCATGATGACCTGATGAATTTGAGTGGGGTCTGCCATCACACTTTCCTGGGAAAATATATTTTCATGAATATCGATGGACGACGGGATGGAGGACCGCAGCAATTTGAGTGCTTCTTTGACAACCACGGATATGACCAGCGGGCTTTTCCGGATTTCAGACTGTCTGCTGAAGGTCAGTATCTGTTGAATCAATGCAGCGGCCCGCCTGGCACCATTAAGTATCTGCCCGACATAGCTTTCAATTTTCTGTGGATTATTTCTATGTTTTAACGTCAGTTCGGAATAGCCGAAAATGCCGGAAAGAATATTGTTAAAATCATGGGCAATTCCGCCGGAAAGCGTTCCAATCGCTTCCATCTTATGGGACTGGATCAATCTTTTCTCCAGCAGCCCCCGTTCCTTTTCACTGACAATACGTTCCTGGATCTCTTTTTTTAGCTTTTCATTCACAACGGACAATTCAAGGGTGCGTTCGTTCACCCGCTGCTCCAATTGATATTTCGATCTTTCCAGAGCATCAACCTGGGCTTGGATCGTATCTCCCATTTGATTCAATGCCCGGGACACAACGGCAAACTCCCGGAAGCCTTTTTTAGTATGGGGAATCCGGTACCCGATATCGTTTCGGATAGACTTGGTTTCCTGAATCATCCAGCCAAATCCTTGAATCAAAAAATGACCATACCAGATTACCAGAAAAATCATCGCAGCAAATGTCACGATAGACAGCAGCTGCAATAATTTAAATTTCCGGGATAAACTGCTGTGTCTGCCGGATAGCTGCTGTTTATAATCTTCTATAAGGCCGGCAAACTGCTCTTTATTATTTGATAATCGCCGGGTCAGCTCAATGATCTGGGTTTCAATTTCAAGAAACCGTTTAAAGCGGCTCTCAAACGCCTGGCCATTGATAACCAACTCCTCTATCAGTATACCGTCCTGTGCATCTAAAGAATAATCTTCAAACACATTGACCGCCTGATAAAAATTATGAATAGCCGTGTTAAACTGATTGCGGATAATGGTCGGGCTCACCCCCAGCTGCAGTTTTCCAAATGTTTCAAACACGTTCAGCAGACTTCCGTGAATATCAATGGCAGCTTTGATAATATATGTTTCAGGTGCGGGTTGATCATCCTGCTTTTTAAAGGCTCTGCCCTGCTCATAGTCCTGCACCAGGACACCTCTTTTGACCAGGTTGCTCAAATGGGCAATATGGTGGTCGTGAATGTATTGAATACTGCTTGTCAGGGAGGGCAGCAGCGTACCAATCTGCTTATGCATTTCCTGTTTTTCTTTAGAAAAAATGGTAATGCTGGACAGAAGTTCCTTCCGCTTGACAATATGCTTTTCAGCTGTGGAATTATTGATGGCACGAATTTTTTCAAGGACGGGGTCAAGAATGGTCACTTTATGAGAGTCAGAAAAAGCAAAGGGTTTTTCCAGCATATTTTCCCGGGAAAGAGCTTTAAAAAATTCCCGTTCGATTTCCTGGTATTGATCCAGTTCACTTTGAGAGACCGTAAGCCGGTGCTGAATATAAAAGTTTCCGGCCACAGCGGTAATCTGCACAATAACAGCAATGATAAATATAATTGAAGCCGTTTTTATGGATTTATTTTTCATCAATCAGCAGCAAAGTCGGCAGTTTGTGATTTTCAGTCAACAGGATATCTGTTTTTGAGCCATCCACGCATGCCGAACTCAAGCCCTTTGATATTGTCAAAACCGAATTTTGAAAGAAATTTTATGACAAAGGTATCCCGATTACCCGTCTCAGTGACAGTGATCACTATGCCGGACCGGGGGATTGAATCAACAACCGATTTTTTCAGCAGATCATCCAGCAGCAAAGTAATGGTCCTGCAGTTGGCCTTAATTCTTGGCGGTGGATGTTCAGCGTTTAGCACGGCCTCATTGCGAAAATCCATAATCGTGATAACGGGCTGCCCTTTTTCATCCATGCAGGTTTCTGAAACAGTTGACAACCTGTCTTTCAGAGCCTGAGCAGAGATGAATTCCGGTTTTAGATCAGGCAGCGGATCAATGGATTTAAGTTTAAAACCGGACTTTCTCCAGTCTTTGATTCCGCCATTATAAATTTTAATATTTTTGTATCCAAGATTTTTAAAGGCAACTGCCGTTTTGTAGGAAAACACTCAGCGGTATCCCATACAATATGTAACAATCAGCTTATCCTTGTCTGCACCCAGTTTTTTTTCTGCAAGTTCGTCCACTCTGCTCCATGGGATATTGATGGACCCCGGTATGGAATGATGATTGGAAATCAATTCATCCAGGGTGTTGACAAGGTGAAATTGCTTTTCGCCCAGTTCCCTTTGATCCATCAATGCGGACAATTGCCGGGTGGTGATGATGTCAAACCGTTCCATTCCATAAGCAATCGTACTCAGCAATAAAATCTGGATATTGAAAATTAAAAAATAAACGGCTTTCATGGATAATTTTTTCTGCATGCCATAAATATAACATAAAAATTTCAATTAACAAAAGTGAATTTATCTTTGCAGCGAACAAACCCTGCTGAAGATTGCATTGCAAACTTTTACATGTTAGATTAGTCTCCATCGGCGTTTCATCAGAAAATAAAATATATTGAAACCGTCAACAGTATTAAACCGATAGCCGGAGAGTAGATAAAACAGTTGCGATCATC
>JBNKNP010000045.1:0-6154 GCA_050293905.1 Desulfobacteraceae bacterium
GTATCCGCGCTTTTTACAGTGATACTGTGCGCGTATTTCTCAAGTATTTTTTCTTCTTTTTCAGATAAGGAATTTTCAGAATAAACAATGACGGGTATGGCACAAAGCAGTTTGTCTTTCTCAATGATGGATAAAAAATCAAGGCCGGAAAGATCCGACAGATTAAGATCGATAATCAGGCAGTCAAAATCCGTCTGCCTTAAAAGCTGTTCCGCCTCCTGTGCCGAGGGTACACAGGCAATGTTCACACCTGTGTTTTCAATTATCTTTTTTATGCATTGACAATGATCTTCATTGCCTTCAACCACGAGAACATTATTGACCGGCTTGGAAAGTATATGGCTGAATTTGGAAAAGACCTCATTTACCGCTTCTATATTTGCCGGTTTTGTCAGAAAACCGACAGCTCCCATTTCCATGGCTTTTTGGTGGGGTTTTTTTGCAGAGATGATATGGATGGGAATATGTCTGGTCTTCAGGTTCTTTTTCAGCCGTTCCATGACCGACCACCCGTCAATACCGGGAAGACCCAGGTCAAGAATAATTGCAGAGGGCCTGTAAAAATCAGCCAGATGAAGCCCGGCTTCGCCATCTTCTGCAACAATCGTTTTAAAATTTTGCTCATGGGCATGGTCACAAAGGATTTTGGCAAATCCCGGATCATCTTCGATGATCAGAACGCTCTTCTCATCATGGGTGAGGGTATGCCGGTCATCGTTGACGGCAAATGATTGTGTTTCTATCATATCAGGGGCGGATACCATAGGCTTTTTTCCGTCAGGATAGGGTGCGCCAATGTCCATTGTTTTTGCATCCGGCTGCTCCTGGTGGTCATCTGAATCTGCCGGTAGTGATAAGGTGTCCGGCAGATAAAGTGTAAATGATGAGCCCTTTCCGGGTACGCTGTGCAGTGTAATTGTACCCCCCAGAAGTTTGGCGATTTCCCTGGAGATGGATAGCCCCAACCCTGTCCCGCCGTATTTTCGGCTGGTTGTCCCGTCGACCTGCTTAAAGGCTTCAAAAACAAGGTCTGTTTTTTCTTCGGCAATGCCAATGCCGGTATCAGTGACGATGAATGAGATGGTTTTTTCAGGGTCCATTTCCATGGGAAGATCTCTGGTCTGTTCAGTCGGTCTTTTGATGGACAGGGTCACACTGCCCTGGGAAGTAAACTTAAAGGCATTGGATAGCAGATTTTTTAGGATCTGGTCGATTTTTTGTTTGTCAGAGATCATTTCCTTTGGCAGATCTTTATCCAGACTTAGGGAAAATGAAAGCGCCTTTTTTTCAGCAAACGGTTGAAACGTTCGTTCCATGACGGATTTAATATCATTCAGATCAATTTCTTCCAGAAAGAGTTCCATTCTTCCGGACTCCACCTTTGACAAGTCCAGAATGCTGTTGATCAAAGAGAGAAGATCAGTGCCTGAATCATAAATATTTTTTGCAAAATAAATTTCTTTTTCGGTCAGGTTGCCGGCCTTGTTATTGGCCAGAACATCGGAAAGGAGCAGTATGCTGTTTAGCGGGGTTCTCAGTTCATGGGACATATTGGCCATGAATTCCGATTTGTAGCGGCTGGTGATTTCAAGATCTTTTGCTTTTTGCTCCACGAGCCAGCTTGTTTTTTCAAGTTCGACATTTTTTTTCTTAATATCGATTTGCTGTTCTTCAAGGGTCTGGGCCTGTTCTTCCAGTTCCTGGTTGGTCTGCTCCAGTTCTTCCTGCTGGGACTGCAATTCTTCTGTCTGGGAAATCAGCTCTTCGGACTGGGCCTGTGACTTTTCCAGCAATTCCTGGCGCAGTTCATTGGCTATGGACGTATATATGGCAATGGCTGCCGTTTCACTCAGGCGGTCAAGGAGTTCAATGTCCATTGGGTCGAATGTATTGAATTTCCCCAGTTCAAGGATTCCCATCAACTCATCGTTAAAGACAACCGGAATGGCCAGCAGGCTGTTCGGCACAGCCTGCCCCGAGCCGGAACTGATTTGAAAATAATTTTCCGGAATATCGGTGATATGGATAATTCTTTTTTCCACAGCAGCCTGGCCGATAATTCCCTGACCCGGATTGATCCGGGTCAAAAAGGTTTTGTCTTTATATATGGCATAGCTGCCTTTGAGAACCAACGTACCGTCACTGTCTGGAATATAGGCGGCACCGATTTGAAAATCGATAAACCGGTTCAGTCCGGTTAACAGATTTGTTGTCAGGTCGCTGAGTTCCTGAAGGCCCCGGAGACGGTCCGACATGGCCTGTAACCCTGTTTTTAAACGATTTTCCTTTTCAAGTTCCCGGGTGATTGTTCGAAGTTCGGAAATATCGGAGACGTTAATAACAATGCTTTCCAGTTGGTTCTGGGTGTCAAAAATGGTGTCCGCGGAAAGAATAATATCACATAAAGAACCGTCTTTTAACCTGGCTTTGCTTTCATGGGTCCATTCGGTTTTCCGTGAAAGGGATGTCAGCATCAGCTCAAGCGTTTCCTTGTTCCCGAGGAAAAAGGAAAAGGGCCGGCCAATAATATTTTTGGCATCCGCATATCCGAACAGCTTTATAAAAGACGGATTTACATAAGTGACGGTTCCCTGCAGATCTGTGGTGGCGACGGCTCCTGTACTTGATTCGATAACCTGTTCTTTAAATAAAAGCGTACTTTGTGCAAGGTCCCGCTGTTCTTCCCGGGTTTTGATGGTTTTCAGCATTTTGCTGAAAGAATTGTAGAGAATACCGATTTCACCTTTATTTTCATGGTCAAGGAGAACTGAAAAATTGGTATTGGAGGATATATCTTCTGATATTTCAGCCAGGGTTAAAATCGGGGCTGATATGACTTTTTGGGCAAAATTTGCCAGGATAAAGGCAATGAAGACAAGGCACAGCACCAGTATGGATGCAATTAAAACCCTTGACTCGATTTCTTTTTTAATTTCAGGACTGATCTGCAATAAAATGGAGCCGTATGTTTTTCCCTGATAAACAACCGGTTCCAGTACATAAAGGAAATTATCCTCATAGGAAAAAAAACGTTTATCTGTGTTGGAAAATTTTTCCGGTAATTTATTTGACGGGTCATACCCGGCAAAGAGGGCCCCCTTGCTGTCCAGCAGCCAGGCATTGAGTATGCCCGGAAATGATTTAAGTGTCTTTAAATTTTTAGCTGCAGTCTTGGGATAATCAAATGTCAGTGCGGAGACACAGCTTTCCCCCACTAATTTTGCTGCAATGGAAGCCTGATCGGCCAGGTTGGATTTGATCCGCTTTATATCCATTGCGGTGCTGATAATAAATCCGGCACTGAGGGTTACCAGGCAAATAACAACGATAATGGTGATGATTCGGTTTTTTATGGAGTCAATATGGGGTAAAATCATTTTCTCCATTAACCTCCTATTATTTTTGCGATTTCCAGAAGTACAATCTGTATGGATAACCCGGCTTTTCTGGACGCAGTAAGATTGATCTCAAAATGGAGCGTACCGTTTGGTGTGATATACAGGTTGATATGCACCCCTTTCTCGGCAAATCCCTGGGTGTCTCCAATCAACAGTATAGGATATTTATTGGCAAACTTGAGAATACTGCCGAGCCTGTATTGTTCGGATTTGCATATAAAAAGGATATGGCTGCCCGGAATTTGATCAAGCGTATCAATATATTGTATTTTTACCGGCCTGCCCTTGATAAGAGCATGCTGATAGATTTTTTCAAGACTGCCTTGAAACGGGCTGTTGCCAATGATTGAAATGATAAACTGATTGTTATCATTTTCATTCAGGCTTTGATCCGGCCAGTCGGTAAACCGGGCAAATTTTTCCAGAAAACCTGCTTTTAAAAGGTATTCTTCAGGTTGAGCCCAGGAAGGACGCAAAACGACTCCGGATAAAAGGAGAAAAACAATCCCCTGGAGCAGCCATAATTTAACCGGCCGGCCCCGGAATATTGTTTTGCATTTATGGAAAATTGTATCTTGCAACGAATCATCCCTAATCACCATTCAAATTGAATCTGTTACTATATGATCAGGTCCATACTGTCAAGATAAAAACAGGCGAATTTATTAAATACAGCCGTGGATGGGCGTTTGGTGATTTTCAATAAAATTAAACAGTTGTGTGCTGAAAAAATGAGCTGTCCTGCACTGGTCAGCAGCCCTTATTTCCGTAATAATTATATAGTTTTTTTCACAAACTAAGTGTCGTTTAATTTTCTGTCTGTTTGGAAAATGCTTCGGATTAAAACCAGTTTACAGCTCCTTTTGACGGTATTTACAGTTCTATTATATTTTCTTTTTTCAGGGGGAAATGCCTGAAACAAGTGTGTTCGTGCTGTGAAAATAATTTCCTATTTTGTCTATGAAGAGCGCAGACTTGTCAATCCTTATTTTAAAACCGGAAACGTGGGTGCAGGTACCCATAGTGATGGTCAATTCTCTTCTGGTGAATTTGTGCGATCGCAGAATTTGCGGTTAAATAGGGTAAGAAAGAAAAAACTCTCCATTACTGCAAAAACTGTTTAAAATCAGGCAGTAATCGATCAGGCATATATCTGATTTCTTTTAAATTTCTGTAATTATTTTCTTAAAGTATGAAAAAAACTTCACAAATTATAATTTTTTGTGTTTTTCAACCCTGCAGGATAAAATTTAGTAAATTAAGATAAGCGCCATCTATGGGGGTTATCGGGGAAAATAAATTATTTTTTTATGCATGGCACTTTAATTGCATGGTGCGTTTCGTGCCTATCTGGGCAAGCTCCAATATATTGACTATAAAGAAAAAAATTATATAAATAAAAAAGAAAGGGAAATTTATACACTAGAAACAGATGACAACCCGGATATTTTAAAAGTAAGATCGATTACCTCTTGATTTGATTTTAAGGATTCAATTATTCCTCCCTGACGAAAGTAATCGCTGAATTTTCGAGACTAAATTCCTGTTATTGTTATAAATTTTACAATCAAAAGATGAGCACCTGCGATTTGGTGAAAAGTAAAGCAATCACCCCGTTAACCCCTGGTCAAAAAGCCCTGTGGTATACACATAAAATCTCTCCGGACAATTGTGCGTATAATATAAATCTTGCCTGGCGTATCAAGGGAAATCCGGACACGGAATTTTTTAAAAATGCAATTGAAGCCGTCATGGAACGACACTCCGTGATGAAAACCACTTACAGGATCAACAAGGATGGAGAAATTTTTCAGCACTTCAATCCGGACATGCCTTTGGAATTTGAGGAAATTGACTGCCAGGGATGGAGTGAAACCAATTTAAAAGATGTCTTAAGGGAAGAATCCTACCGGGCCTTTGATCTTGAAAACGGTCCCATATCCAGATGGACCCTGTTCAGTCAGACAGAGAGTGATCATATCCTGTTTTTCAGCATCCATCATATCGCCACGGATTATCCGGGATTAATCATGATCTTCTCAGATCTTTCGCTTTTTCTCAAAAAGAGAAACATACGCGAAACACAATTGGATGACAGATCCGATTATACGGAATTTTTTGAATATCTTGAATCCCGCACCAAAGGCATCAGGGGCAAAAAACTGGCCGATTACTGGAAAAAACAGCTTAAAGCAAGCCTTACGCCCCTTAACCTGCCTCTGGATAAAACCCGGCCCAAGGTTCCGAACTTCCGGGGCAGACAAATAACGGCGGCTGTTCCCAAGTCCTTGTTTGAAAGAATTGTTCAATTCACTAAATCGGCAGGCATTTCAAAATATACTTTTTTTATGTCTGCATTTGCTATCCTGCTCCACCGGTATACGAACCAGGACTCTATCCTGATCGCATCCCCGGTTTCCTGCAGGTCCTCTAAATTCAAGCATTTATCCGGGTACTGCGTCAACCCTGTGGTATTAAAGGCAGATCTGTCCGGCAACCCGACGGCATTGGATTTTTTAACCCGTATGAACAGACAGGTGTTTGCCGCTCTCTGCCACAAAGATTATCCTTTCACAACGCTGAGCAACGCCCTGCAGCCTGAGAGAGAGCCGGGCCTTCCGCCCATCGCACAGGTGATGTACAACCATATCGATTACCATAGTTTTCAGAAAAAGGATTACCCCCTTATCAGCCTGACCGATGACGGCACCATCCAATGGCATATGGGAAAGGCAGTGTGGGAACAGGTGAACCTG
>JBNKNP010000046.1:0-1969 GCA_050293905.1 Desulfobacteraceae bacterium
TATATTATTTTTTAGTATGGGTTGCATATTCATATTTTATCAAATAGTTACAATATTTTAAAACTTTTATTTTGATGGTAATCCGATGATATTTGTCTCTGAAAAATAAAAGTTTTATTCATTGTAGTCAAAGGTGTTAAAACCATGGGTCTGGCACAGATAGTCTTTTTTGGCGATTCCCAGATCTGTTTTGATCATTTCCGTTACCATCTGCTCGAATGTGATTTCAGGCGTCCAGCCCAGTTTCTGTTTGGCTTTTGACGGGTTGCCAAGAAGGGTTTCAACCTCTGTTGGCCTGAAATATTTGGGATCCACGGCAATGATCTGTTTATTGGTTTTGGCATCATAGCCCTTTTCGTCAACGCCGTTGCCTTTCCAGGAGATATCGATGTTGAGCTCTTTGGCCGCAATGTTAACAAAATCCCTTACCGAGTGTTGACGACCCGTGGCAATGACAAAATCTTCGGGGCAATCAAAGGAGTTTAATGAGGTTTTGTATTTTGGTTTTTAGTCGCGGCAAGTCATCCTGAACGGTTTTCCAGAGAACTTCATTATCAACACCAAAATATTCATGAATCAGAATATTACGCATCCCTTTCATTTGATACCAAGGAATATTTGGAAATCGGTCTTGAATATCTTGTGGCACATTGGCAGCAGCTTCCCCTATTATTTCAAGGTTTCTGACGACAGCATCAATGGTTTTCTGGTCTTTTAGCCAACGATGATAATCTAACTTTTTTACATATTGAGAAATTCTATCTAAGGCTTCGTCGATATCTTCTATGCGGAATTGCCAGTTTCTATGCGACACGTATCGCTTCCTTTAAGATTTCATCGCGAAGTTGTTTTTTTAATGCATTTTCAGTCACTAAATCGACGGAACATCCAATAATCATTTCTAAATAGCGCTTTAAGTCAATAAATTCAAAAAGTCCAGGGGATGTATGGTATTTAACCAATATATCGATATCACTATCAGAGTTTGCGGTCCCTTTTACTACCGAACCAAAAATCAACAGCGAGTCTACAGAAAACTTATTTTTGATTTCATCTTTATGCGCATTAAAAATTTCGACGTAACGTTGATCCATTTTGTTTAATACCTCAGACTATGTTTCCTATAAATTCTATCAAATTTTTTGGGTATTGCAAATCTGTTTGTTTGTGCCCTTATTTCTAATCGTCAATCCTATCTTTATTCATTATAATCAAAGGTGTTAAAGCCATGGGTTTTGCAAAGATGGTCTTTTTGGGCGAATTCCAGATCTGTTTTAATCATTTCCCTTACCATCTGCTCAAATGTAATTTCCGGTTCCCAGCCCAGTTTTTGCTTGGCTTTTGACGGATCGCCAAGGAGGGTTTCAACCTCTGTAGGCCTGAAATATTTAGGATCCACGGCAATGATCTGTTTATCCGTTTTGGCATCATAGCCTTTTTCATCAACGCCATTGCCTTTCCAGGAGATATCGATGTTCAGCTCTTTGGCGGCAATGTTAACAAAGTCACGGACCGAATATTGTTTTCCCGTGGCAATGACAAAATCATCGGGTTTATCCTGCTGGAGCATGAGCCACTGCATGCGGACATAATCTTTAGCATGGCCCCAGTCTCTTTTTGCATCCAGGTTGCCTAAATACAGGCAGTCCTGGAGGCCAAGGCTTATTCTGGCAAGCGCACGGGTGATTTTTCTTGTAACAAAGGTTTCACCCCGAAGAGGGGATTCATGGTTGAAAAGAATACCGTTGCAGGCATAGATATTATAGGCTTCCCTGTAATTGACAGTGATCCAGTAAGCATAGAGTTTGGCAACCGCATACGGGCTTCTGGGATAAAAAGGAGTTGTTTCGGTCTGGGGGATTTCCCGGACCTTGCCGTAGAGTTCTGAAGTGGATGCCTGGTAGAATTTTGTCTTCCGTTCAAGGCCGAGCAGCCGGATACCCTCTAAAATGCGAAGGGTACCCAATGC
>JBNKNP010000047.1:0-2321 GCA_050293905.1 Desulfobacteraceae bacterium
ATGAGATATTATTTTCAATGCAGCAGGTTCCAATCAATACATCAATCGTTTTTCTGACAGTGATTCCTTTTTTCCTTAGGAAACGGTAATTGGCAGCTGATCGGACAGCGTTGCCGTACCCGCCCATTTCAATCAAATCCAGCAGGCTTAAAAATTCTTTTGCTTTGTTAAAATCTTTGTTGCTTCGAAAACCCTGCAGTACTTCGGTCAGTATTAAATCGCCAATGAGGATCGGCTCATTTTCTAATAATTTAGCAAGCATAGCGGACGGCCAGGCGAACTGACCGTTGAAATAGGTGATCCAGACAGAGGAATCAACAAGAATCATCTGTCCATCCTCATTTCCTCAAGACTTCCTTCCCATTGCAATTTGCCGCGCAGGGATTTTATTTTTTGTTGTTTTTTTAATTGCACCAACAATTTCAGTCCTGCCTCAACCACTGCTTTTTTCGTTTTTAAATCCGTTAGTTTCAATGCTTCGTTCATTAATTCGTCATTGATTACGATGTTTGTTCTCATTGCTGCCTCTTTGTGTATATTTTTTTATTATTATACACAAACATTTTAAAAATTGGAAGCAGTAATAAAAAACTGAAGGGTCAATGCCGGTGAGGTACATCCTTTAAGCATGGGCAGAGCAGAGGGGCTGGGGCCTAACGGAAGGTTTCCGGGTCGATTCCGTACCGTTTCATGACCTGCTGAAGCGCCTGGCGGTCCATGCGGCAGCTTTTGGCAGCCCGGGTGATATTGCCGCTGGTCATGGAAAGCTTGGCCCCGATATAATCATGATTGAATTCCTTTAAGACCTGTTCCTTGGCTTCCTTATAGGGCAGGGATGAAATGGTCCCGCCGTCAAAGCAATAGGGAGAGGACAGCTTTTCCCGTGCGGATGAAATCGGGAGATCCGCTGTCTCAATAACATCCTTTTTGGAATAAAGGATTCCCTGGACCAGAACATTTTCAAGCTCCCGGACATTGCCGGGCCAGGTCTGTTCCATCAGAAGATCCATGACCGGTTCTGAAATCATCCTGGGTTTCTTGTTCAGTTTTTTGCAGTGCTTGGCCACCAGGTGCTCGGCAATCAAGGGGATGTCTGTGATGCGCTCCCTTAATGGCGGCAGTTCAATGGGCAGCACATTGAGGCGGTAGAAAAAATCTTCCCGGAATTCATTTGCCTTTATTTTTTGTTTCAGATCCCGGTTTGTGGAGGCAATGATCCTGACATCCACTTTAACGGTCTTGTTATCCCCAAGCGGCTTGATTTCCTTTTCCTGGAGGACCCGCAGCAGCTTGGTCTGGATGGACGGACCGATATCCCCGATTTCGTCCAGGAAAATGGTTCCCATGTGCGCTTCCTGGAAAAGTCCTTCCTTGTCACGGTTGGCATTGGTAAACGCCCCTTTCTTATATCCGAACAGCTCGCTTTCCAGAATATGTTCGGGAATGGTCGGGCAGTTGACCGGGATAAAGGCTTTTTCTTTCCTGGGGCTTAGATGGTGGATGGATCTGGCGGTGAGATCCTTTCCCGTGCCTGATTCGCCGGTGATTAATACCGTGACATCGCTCGATGCCACCAGTCTGATCTGGTTATATACCCGCTGCATGGGTTCGCTTTCACCGATGAGTCCTGCTTTGCCGGCGCCGTTTTCCCGGAGCAGCCGCTGGTTCTCCTTTAACAGCAGACTTCGTTCAAGGGCTTTATTTATCCTGAAAATGATTTCTTCCTGCTCAAAGGGTTTGGCAATAAAGTCATAGGCTCCTTTTTTAATGGCCAGAACCGCAGATTCGATATTGCCGAAGGCCGTGAGCATGACAACGGTCAGGTCCGGATAATGTATTTTGATGTGGGTCAGAAGCTCGAACCCGTCCACGTCAGGCATCCGGATGTCGCAGATCACCAGGTCAAAATGGTCCTGTTCAAGAATGGACATGGCCATCTTAGCCGAAGTTGCCATGGTCACCCTGCAGTCGATCTCCGGTTCAAGCGTTCTCTGCAGCAGGCGTGTCATGTCTTTTTCATCATCCACTGCAAGAATATTGGTTGTCATGAGTTCCCCCTTGATGCCCTTAATTGACCTTCGGGTCCGCCGGCAGGCTGATGGTGAAAACCGTTCCCTCGCCCTTGCGGCTTTTTACATGGATATCACCCTGGTGCCGTTTGATTATACCATATCCCACGGAAAGGCCAAGGCCGGTTCCCTGACCCACGGGTTTGGTGGTGAAAAACGGATCAAAAATTTTGGACAGGGTCTCTTTTCCGATCCCCTTGCCGTTATCCGTCACATGGATCAGGATACGGTCCGGTTCTTTTTTTAATGTAG
>JBNKNP010000048.1:0-13580 GCA_050293905.1 Desulfobacteraceae bacterium
GCCACACTTGACGGCGGCAGGCTCTCCATTGCAGCCATGGGTTTAGGCGGGGCCCAGGGAGCCTTTGACCTGGCCCTGGCCTACGCGAAAAAACGCAAACAATTCAACCAGCCCATCTCAAAATTCCAGGCCATTGCATTCAAGCTGGCAGACTGTGCCATGGAGATCGAATGTGCCAGGAATCTGTTGTATAAGGCCTGCTGGTTGAGAAACAAAAAACGGCCCTTTGAAAAGGAAGCAGCCATGGCCAAGCTGTACTGCTCTGAAGTCATGTCCCGGGTGACGGACCATGCCGTCCAGATTCACGGCGGATACGGGCTGATGAAAGAATATAATGTGGAACGCTTTTACAGGGACCAGAAACTGCTGGAAATCGGCGAAGGCACCTCCGAGGTCCAGCGCATTGTGATTTCCCGGTATATTGGCTGTTAACCCTGGCGAGAATTTTTGGGAGGCAACAACAATGACGCAGATTCTTTTCACTGAAAAAAAAGGCCAGGCCCTAATCCTGACCCTGAACCGGCCCAAGGTGATGAACAGCATCAATCTGGATCTTCTGACAGCCATTGGAAAAGAAATTGACGTTCTGAAAACAAGCCGGGAATTCAGGGCCCTGATCATTACCGGGGCCGGGGAAAAAGCCTTCTGCGCCGGGGCGGATTTAAAGGAACGGGCCACCCTGCCGCCGGAACAGGTCAATCGTTTCATTCTGACCATCAGAAATCTGCTCACCGATATCCAGCGCCTTCCCATTCCCGTGATCAGCGCCGTGAACGGGATCGCGCTTGGCGGCGGCACTGAAATCGCCCTTGCCTCGGACATCCGGATTGCGTCGGATACGGCATCCATGGGCCTGACGGAGACAAGGCTGGCCATCATTCCCGGTGGCGGCGGCACCCAGAGACTGCCCCGGATCATCGGGGTGGCCAAGGCAAAGGAGTTGATTTTCACCGGCCGGCGGGTGGATGCAAAAGAAGCCCTGGACATCGGCCTGGTCAATGCAGTGGTTTCACCGGACAGGCTGCTGGAAAAAGCCCTGGAAATGGCGGATATGATGGCACAGACCGGGCCCATTGCCCTTGAAATGGCCAAGTTTGCCATTGATGCCGGCATTGAAACCGATCTTGCCACAGGACTGACCATTGAATCCAATGCGTACCGGGTCACCATCCCCACTCAAGACAGGATCGAAGGATTGACCGCCTTTAAGGAAAAAAGAAAACCGGTTTATAAAGGAAAATAAATACCATGACTGAAAACAAAGCATTCTGGGAAGCACAGGAAGCACAACTTGAGCAGCGGCAGAACCAGGCCTTTTCCGCCGGCGGCCAAAAAGCGCTCGATCTTCTTGAAAGCCGCGGGAAACGCCCGGCCCGTGACCTGATCCAAGACCTGATCGATCCGGGTACTTACTTTTTTGAACTCTCTGTTCTGGCTGGATTTGATATCGGGTATCCAGGGGTAAACGATGTCCCCAGTGCAGGGGTTGTCACAGGGCTTGGCAAAATCCACGGCAACTGGACCATGATCATTGCCAACGACAGCCGGGTCAAGGCCGGCACCTATTTTCCCATCACCCTGAAAAAACATATCCGGGCCCAGTCCATTGCCGAACAAAATGGACTGAACTGTGTCTATATTGCCGATTCCGGCGGTGTGTTTCTGCCACTGCAGGCAGACATCTTTCCCGATGACCAGCATTTTGGCACCATGTTTTACAACATGGCAAAAATGTCGGCCAAAGGAATGCGCCAGATCACCATCAGCACCGGCGGCAATACGGCCGGCGGGGCGTATATCGTTTTCATGGCCTGCGAATCCATCATGATTGATCAGCAGTCTTTTTCATTCCTGGGCGGACCGCCCCTGGTAAAAATGGCGCTGGGAGAGGAGATCTCAGCCGAAGTCCTGGGCGGAGCCCAAACTCACACCCAGATCTCGGGCGGTGCGGACCATCTGTGCGAGAACCAGGGCCGGGCCATAGAACGTGCAAGGGAGATGCTCTCGCTGACCCGGCCCCAGATTTACCACCTTCACCGGTATGAATCACGGGATCCCCTGGTGGACAGCCGGGCCCTGTATGATCTGCTGCCAGCATCCCCGCATGTCGGTATTGACACAAAACAGGTCATTGCCGCCCTGGCAGATGATTCACAGTTTATCGAGTACAAAAAAGACTATGCCCCGGGCAGGGGCACGAACATGCTCACCGGAAAGATCCGGCTCAAAGGGATTCCCGTTGGTGTAATCGCATCCAACAATGCCGGGATCATCTTTCACGAAGCTGCCAAAAAAGTGGCGGAATGGATTGTCCGGTGTTCCCATGAAAAAATTCCGCTGCTCTTTATCCAGAGTTCACCCGGCTACATGATCGGATCGGAATCCGAACATGCCGGTATCGGAAAATACGGTTCAGACATGGTCCGGGCCGTGGCCTGCACACAGGTTCCCAAAATCCAGCTGGTGATCGGCCCGGACAACGGCGCAGCCAACTACGGCATGTGCGGCAGGGCCTACAAACCCCACTTCCTGTTTTCAACAATGCGGGCCAGGACCGGTGTCATGAGCGGGAAAAGTGCCGGCGGCGTCATGCTCAGTATTGAAAAAGCCAAACGAAAAGCCAAGGGCGATCCCATGACGGATGAAGAAATAAATGACTATCAGCAAAAAATGATTGAAAAATACGATGGCGAAGCCCATCCGTTTTTCTGCGCTTCCCGCCTGCTCAATGACCGGGTTTTAAAATTTTCCGAAATCAGGGACTGGCTTGCCATGGCCTTTGAGGTCAGCCTGCTGACGCCCATTGGCGAACCCGGGTTTGGAAATTTCAGGTTTTAGACAACAAGGAGGTCTGTGATGACGGAATATGATTACTGGAAAATTTTTCCCAGGATGCCGAAGAAAGTGACTATCGGTGATATTACGGTCAGGGACGGGTTCCAGCATCTTGAAAAATTCATTTCCACCCCTGCCAAGATCACCTATCTGGAAGAATTAATTTTTGCCGGATGCAGACATATTGAGGTCACCAATTTAGGGAATCCCAGGATCATGCCCCAGTTCTCCGATGCCGAAGACCTGCTGACCCATCTGAGAAGCGATAATTTTATCCGCCGGGCAGCCAGAAAAGGCATTGATATGAATGATGTGGTGCTCACGGCCATCACCATCAGGGAACCTTCCGTGGACCGGGCCATTGAATTGAAACAAAAAGGCATCGGCCCGGACCGGGTCTTGATGATGGTCTCAACTGAAGAAGAGCATCATTTTGCCAACTCAGGCACCACCCTGCCCGACTACTGGAAGGAAGCCGAACGCTGCATTAAAAAATGCACAGATGCGGGCATCAAAATGTGCGGTACCGTATCCACCATCTGGGGGAGCCCCATCGGCGGGGCCACAAAGCTGCAGGATGCAGTGGATTTTGCCAAGTACTGGCTCTCCATCGGTGCCGGCGATATTGAACATGCCGATCATGACGGATCTGCCTCTGCCCCTGAAGTATACCGGTATTTTTCCATGATTCTGGATCAGATCCCGGATCCAAAGCTTCATATTGCCCATTTTCATGAAACCAAACGGGTGGCTTCAGCATCGGTGCTGGCAGCGCTGCAGGCCGGAATCAGCCACTTTGAGGCTACACTGGGCGGCCAGGGGGGGCAACCGGCCAATTTCATGGACGACCGCCCGGTCAAAGGCACAGGAGATTATTACTACGACGATCCCCGCTATGTCGGCCTGGTCTGCCTGGAAGATACCCTGGTGCAGATCGATGAAATGGGGATTGAACACGGGTATGATGTGGACCGGATCCTCTGGCTGGGAAAACAATTGGAAAAAACCGTGGGCCATCGACTGAGAAGCGAGGCTGTTATTAACGGCAGAACCCTGAAAGCCGGGCATATGCAGTATGCCCGCCCAGGGCTGGCAGACCTGAAAAAACGGCTGAACGAAAAACCGGATCAATCTTTTCCTGAACCAATGGATGACAAGGAGATCATATGACGGATACAGACAAACTCCCCCATATCAATGTGGATTACTTTGAGGATCTCACAGGACAAATCCCGGAGGATGACAAAAGAGGGGCAGAAGATGTGGGCAAACGAATCAGACAGCTGAGAGAAGAGCGCCACATTTCCATTGAAGATCTTTCACATCTTACAGGATTCTCCGTCTCCCGGCTGAAAAATATTGAAAGCGGCAGGGAAAAACCGCAGCTTGGTACCGTGATGAAGCTGTCCAAAGCTCTGGATGCCGCCCTTGGCAGACTGGTCTCGGGCATGGGGGACAAACTATACTCCGTTACCCGGAAAGACCAGCGCAAACAGATCCACAGAACCCATTCAAAAACCGGTGAAAAACATGCCTATTCCTATATGAGCCTGGCCCCGGAAGTCAGAGGCCGCCATATGGAGCCCCTGATTGTCCGGCTTGAAAAAGACCTGGAAAGCGAACTTTCCATTCACAACGGGGAAGAATTCATCTTTGTTCTTGAAGGCATCGTCCATCTGAGTATCGGTAAAGAATCCTATAACCTGGAACCCGGAGACAGCGCCTATTACCTGTCCACCACATCCCACTGTGTCAGTGCGAAAAGCAAGAAAGCCACACTTCTGGCTGTGTTGTATGAATAAGGAGGGACCTGAAAATGTCTGATCCGGCGTCTAAACTTTTATGGCAGCCAACAAAAGAGCAGATCGAATCGTCCAACATGTACCAATTCATGACCCGGGTGAATGAACAATCCGGGATGTCTTTTTCGGACTATGCAGAACTCTGGCAATGGTCTGTGGATCATCTTGAAGATTTCTGGGCCGCGGTCTGGGATTTTCTTGAAATCCGTGCCTGCCGACCCTATGATCAGGTGATTGAAAATCCGGGCCAGATGCGTGAAGCCCGATTTTTTACCGGATCAAAACTCAATTTTGCCCAGAACCTGCTCTGGCACAAAAGCGATAAAACCGCTCTGGTATTCAGGGGAGAAGACCGGGTCAGAAGAACTTTAAGTTACAATGATCTCTATCATGAAGTGGCCCAAACCGCTGCCGCCTTGAAGAAAACAGGGGTGAAAAAAGGAGACCGGGTGGTGGGCTTTGTTCCCAATATGCCTGAAAGCATCATTGCCATGCTGGCGGCAGCAAGCCTGGGAGCTGTCTGGTCTTCGTGCTCCCCGGATTTCGGCATCAAAGGGGTGCTGGACCGGTTCGGCCAGACCCGGCCCAAAGTATTGTTCACGGCAGACGGCTATTTTTTCAAAGGAAAGCCCATTGACAGCATTGAAAGAATCGCAGGCATTGCCAAATCGCTCCCGTCCGTTGAACAGATTGTGGTCATCCCCTATGTCAGCAGCACACCTGATATCCGCACCCTGGACAGAGCCGTCCTGTTTGATGATTTTAAAGATGCATCAGCCGATAACATTCATTTTGAACCCATGGATTTTGATGATCCCCTTTATATCATGTATTCATCCGGCACCACCGGTCTTCCAAAATGTATGGTCCAGAGCGGAGGCGGCGTGCTACTGCACCAGAAAAAAGAACTGGTCCTGCACACGGACCTGAAAATCGATGATACGATTTTTTATTTTACCACCTGCGGCTGGATGATGTGGAACTGGCTTGTGGCATCCCTGAGCGTGGGCGCCACACTGGTCCTCTATGACGGCAATCCTTTTCATCCGGGCCCGGATGCGCTATGGAAAATGGCACAGGATGAAAAAATCACGATTTTCGGCACCTCTGCCGGCTACATTGAAGCCCTGAAACAATCAAGAACCCGTCCTTCCAGCACCTTTGACCTGTCAACCTTAAAAGCAATCCTTTCCACGGGCTCCCCGCTGTCCGAAGAAAACTTTGAGTTTGTCTACACCCACATTAAAAAGGACCTGCTGCTGGCCTCCATCTCCGGCGGATCTGATCTGAACGGCTGCTTTGCCCTGGGCAATCCCATGGGACCGGTTTACAGCGGCGAACTCCAGTGCCGGGGACTGGGCATGAAAGTCTTTGCCTTTGATGAATCCGGTACCCCTGTGATCAACAGCCAGGCAGAGCTTGTCTGCACCGCACCCTTTCCTTCCATGCCTGTCTGTTTCTGGGAGGATAAAGACGGCTCAAAATATCATTCCGCCTATTTTGACAGATATCCCGGCGTCTGGACCCATGGTGATTTTATCATGGTCACCGAACGCGGCGGCGTGGTTATGTACGGCCGGTCGGATGCCACCCTGAATCCCGGCGGGGTGAGGATCGGAACCGCTGAAATCTACCGCCGGATAGACACCATGGAAGAGATTGAGGATTCCGTGGTGGTGGGTCAGTCCTGGAACAATGATATCCGGGTCATCCTGTTTGTAAAAATGGCCCAGGGGTTTGAACTCACCGAAGATCTGAAAAACAAAATTAAAAAAGATATCCGCACCCATGCCTCTCCCCGGCATGTACCGGCCAAAATCATCCGGTGTCCGGATGTTCCCTATACGCTGAACATGAAAAAAGTCGAACTGGCCGTTAAAAAAATGATTGAAGGCAAAGAAGTTAAAAACAAGGATGCCCTTAAAAATCCCGAAGCCCTTGATTTTTTCGGTACTGTAAGCCAATTGAAATCCTGATCTTCTCCGGCGGTCAGAACAAGTTAAACCTGAAATGAATACTTAGATGAACCAAACAAATTTTATACGGTATCTGTATGGGGTGAAGCATACAAAATCTATCCGCATCAATTCAAAATTGAATACGTTAACCAAAGCCATGCGGCATTTCACCCCTATCTTGATCTGTTTACCGTACACTATCTTCTTAAAGCAAAAGAAATCGAGCCTGTAAATTATTCTGAAACAGGTACTTGCAACATATTCAGCTGCTATGGAAAAATAACGATCCTTTTCATTTAAAAATATACGTATTCAGCCGGGGCTAAATGATATACAAACGGTCCATGTCATCGAACATCTGTGATCGTATGCTTTCAAACTCGTTTAATTTTTCTTTGGCTCCCTTGGGATCATTCTGATTGAAAAGCTCAATGATTTCTCTTATTTTTTGGTGAATGGCCTGATGAAAGGTTCCGATTTCCTTAAAAACCGGTTCCCGGCTCAGCCGCTCCGGGGCGCTGTCAAACCAATGGCCGAAATCACAGGCATGATGGTCCGGGACATCCTGGGGCTGGATTTGTTTATATCCGGAAAGGACGGCAGACAATTGAATTTTCCATTTAAAATGGGCAATCTTGACCGCAGCGATGTCAAAGGTGCCGGGATTTATTTTAAATTCCCCGATCATGTCATTTAACGCCCGGACATTGGTCAGCATTTCTTCACCCACTTCGGCCACGTCCTGGCAATTGGCGGCCACCGTCTCTGACTGGCTGCTGATTCCGTGAATCTCCCGGGTGACTTCGGTATTTGCCTTGAAGGCCTGGCTGATATTGTCGTCCACGGTTTTAATTCCGTCAGCAACCTGGGCGGTATTGGAAGCGATTTCCTTTGCTGCATCAGCCTGCCCTGAAATGGCAGCGGTAATGCTGGACACGATATCTCTGACCCCTTCGATGGTGGAGGTGATGGAACCGATTACATCAATGGTTTCCCGGGTGGAGGATTGAATCTCATCAATGCGTCCCTTGATTTCCCTGGTGGCATCGGCGGTCTGTTCTGCCAGGTCCTTAATCTCGTTTGCCACCACGGCAAATCCTTTTCCGGCTTCACCGGCCCGGGCAGCTTCAATGGTGGCATTCAATGCCAGCAGGTTGGTCTGCTCGGCAATGGCATTAATGGTTTCAGTGACCGTGCTGATGGTTTTTGCAGCTTCCCCAAGACTTAAGACCATCTCATCGGCTTTCCGGGTTTCATTCACCGACTGCTGGGTAATGGTTTGAGCTTTTTCAGCATTGGAGGATATCTCACTGATACTGGCAGTCATCTCTTCGGCAGAGGCGGCCAGCACTTCGACGTTGGCCCGTGTTTGTTCCGTGGTCGCGCCGATGGAGCTTAAGTTGGTGTTCATCTCTTCAGCAGACGCGGCAACCGAATCACTCTTATCCGACATGTCCCTGGCTGATCCCAGCATACTGGTTGACAAGTCTGCCAGCAGATCTGTAGCCTTGTCCACAACAGAAGCTCTGCCTTCTATTTTTGTGAGTGTGTCATCCAGATATTTTGACAAGGTGTTTGAGGACTCAATGATTTCTCCAATTTCGTCGTTTTTCCCGATGGCTGATCTTAAGGTCATGTCACCGCCGGCCATGCTCCGGGTAATATTCATCGTGCTTTTCAGCCGCCGAAACAAAGAGGTCAAAACAAATATGGCTGTGCACATCAAAACAATGCCGCCCAAAAGGCAGATGCTCTGTACCAATATCAGAGTTTTAACTTTGGATTCCGACAGTTTCTGGAGCATAACAACGGCTTTGTTCATTTCCGATAAGAGTTTCAGATTATTGGTTTTAACATAGAAAAAATTGGTATCGGATCCGCCGCTGCCGGAAACCGCTTTAGTGATTTGTCCGGAAAATGCCGACCAAACAGACGCTACTTTTTTCAACTGAGAATAAGCCGGTTCCAAGGCTTTGGGGCACAAGGCCTGTTCACCGTTCAGATCCAGAGTTAACGGCGCCTGACCGGCGTCTGTCAGGGCGGTGAGAGTCACATCAAAGACCTGGACTGTATTTTTCAGTTGTGAAACCAGGTCGGATTTTTCTACGGGATCCACAGCGTTGGCAAACATATATAATTCTTTGGACATTTTCTGGGACAGCATCCGTTGCCGTCCGGCAAGGTTGATCACAAGGCTATCCGCTTTCTGGGCCGAAGTCGTATACCAGGTTACCAGAAACATGATTAAAATAATAACCGACAATCCCCCCACGATCAATCCAAGTCTATACCGAATGCTCATTTAACCCTCCTTGTTGCATTGTCAGATGTAATGCGGATGTTTTATCCATCGCTTTTTTTTAAACATTTCTTTTTAAGACGCGACCAAACATCTATGTTTGATGTTTTTTACTACAGCCAGGCCTGGGTGGTTTCCGGACGGACACAACCATGATGTGTGTTTATTTTTGTCTGCCTTTGACCGAATTTTCAACTTTTATAAAATGATATGGGCGATATTCTATTCTCTTTTATTCAAATTTTCAACGGCTTTAACAATCTTAGCCTTTTAGGCACTTTAACATTCTTGGCATATTCAGCCGATATGGGCAAATCTTTCGCCCTGCTGATATCAGAAAGCTGACCGGTTTGATTCTTTGAAGGGTTTAAAAATAAACTTTAAAATAGATATTTTGATGATGGATCTTCCTTGCCTTCTTTCGGATATGGGCTCAATCCCAGACTGTTCATGTCGTTAAACATCTGTGATCGTATTGTTTCAAACTCTTTTAATTTTTCATTGGTTCCCGGATCATGTCATTTAACACCCGGGCATTGACCAGCATCTGCCTTGCGCCAGCCATGAAAGTATTCAATGCCGGGGAGATCCATTTGCTCTTATGCCATATCATGAATACGCGGGTTTTCCAGCCCATATCCGCACCCTGAAGGACAACCAGTTCTTTTGATACAATTTCGCTGGAGACAGCTATTCTGGGAATCAGAGCAATACCCCCCCCGGCTGCCACGGACCGTTTAATCGCTTCCACAGCATTGAACTCCAGAATTGTTGCAGGTTCGATTTTCTTTTCCGCCAACTGCTGTTCAAACGCTTTGCGATAGCTGCAATCCGTCTTTGACAGCAACAGGGTTTCTCCACCAAAATCTTTTATAGTAACTGTCTTTCGACTTGCCGGCCTATGGGTGGCATGGGCGGCAAATACAAGTTTCACCGCCCCTATGACCTCAACGTTGAGGTTGGGCGCATGAAACGTCTCAATCAACAGAAATGCCAGGTCGGTCATACCATTCCTAAGTTCATGTTCAACGCTGAACGTGCATCCGATACATTCAAGCCGGACCTGGGGATGGAAAAAGGCAGTTCTTCGCCCAGCGAAAAGAAAATTGCGGTTGTACAGAAACAGGCAAAACTGCTGTTAAAATAGAAAACCAGCCCGCTCCTGCAATTGAAGTTAGCGAAAAAAAAAGCTATAGTGTAAAAAATTCAGGGCCGGATAAACTTAAGTTCACCTTCGGCCTTTAATAAAAAAATAACCCAAGGAGAACCCCATGATAGCAAAAAAACTGCAGGATGCCATCAATTACCAGATCAACCGGGAATTGTATTCAGAATACTATTATCTTTCCATGGCTTCATATTTCAATTCCGCAGGATTGAGCGGATTTGAAAACTTTTTCCTGGTCCAGGTGGAAGAAGAGCGTTTTCATGCCATGAAAATGTATCATTTTTTAAATGAAAGAGGCGCAAGAGTTAATCTTCTGGCCATTGAAGCGCCAAAAACAGACTTTACATCCCCTCTGGAAGTATTTGAACTGGCCTATGCCCATGAACAGCTGGTATCTAAACTGATCAATGATCTCATGGATCTGGCCATCAAGGAAAATGATCATGCAGCTAAAAATTTTCTGAACTGGTTTGTGGAAGAACAGGTGGAAGAAGAGGCTTCCATGGATACCATTTTAAACAAACTCAAACTGATTAATGGGGAAGGGCACGGACTTTTGATGCTGGATAATGAACTCGCCCAGCGGGTGTATACACCGCCGGCCAAGTAATTTTTTCAAAAAAACAAAATAAAACGGCAGACCACTAAAAGAGTCTGCCGTTTTTTTCATTTTATGAGAATGCAGAAAACTGGTTTTCAAATGCCCGACTGGTCAATTTGTCAATTAACTTATCAATTTGTTTTTGGGCCTGGGCAATCATGTTAAATTCAGAATGATTTTTCCCCCTGCCCCTTCCTTTTGCTTTTCCACGATGATGGTCAAACAATTTGTCAATGGGATCTTTTGCCGGACCTGCCAGCTTTTCTTCCTGGTTTTCTAATTTTTCAGCCATTTTTTCGACAAATTTATCAATATTTTTAAGAGAAAAATTCTTCTTTTTCCAGGGACGGGAATTTTCCGGGAATGGTTCAAGTGCAGGAATTGGGGTTTCCTGTTCCGGTGATGCATCATTCTCCGGCAAAGTTTCAAAATTCTGGGTCTGGGCTTCCACCCGGGTCTGAGCGGTGTAAGATTTTGCATAGGAGATATCTGCCGAGTATGCCGAGACCGTATCATAGCCGCCCATGCTCATGGCCGTGGCCACAGCCTCTTCCATGTCCCCGGCGGTCATTTCGGAGATCACTTCATCAATGCCTTTGACAATGGCCTCAATATCTTCAAGCTCTTCTTCGTTTAAATCCCCTTGAACGGAAAAAGAAAAACTTTCGCCTGAAGTCAAGGTCACTTCCCTGTAATTCTGCTTTACAACGGCCGTACCCTGTTCGTTCTGAACGATCCCTTTGCTGTTATAACTGTATGCATCAAACTGGGAGTAGCTGCCGGATGTCAGCGTGACCAGATCGCCTTCCTTTGTCTTTATGGTCAACCCTGCATTCAGGCTTTCACTTGCACTGAGAGACTGTTCCTTTACATAGCTTGAGAGCTGAGCGTCAGACAAGGCGTTTTGCCGGGAGGAAAGGCTTGCCGGTGTAAACTGGCTTGATATATTGCTCATTATATTGTCTCCTTAAATTAAAACATATCCTGGTTAGGATTTATATCGGCACGGGAAAGAAAAATATTAACCGGATTTATCAATTATTTTATCCTGAAGCGTATCGTGATATGATTTGTAAAATTTTCAGGCAGTAAAGGTTCTGAATTAGACCGGATAAAACCAGTTAATTACGGTTACGAAAACCATGGATACATTTGGATTTACAAAAAAAAAGTTGATGGCCTTATCTGAAAAAAGGCGGCATCACCATATGATCAAGTGGCTGTCTGAATTTTATCAGTCAGTCACCACCAACCGCCTGAACACCTGTTCCTATGACTTATTTACGGTCCAGTATCAGCAGGTGTTAAGATGGTTTGGGTGGGATCCGTTTTCCCGTCCGGAGTCAGACACTTCCCGGTTATGGCTGGAAACAATTTCTGACCGGATTCACCAGCACCGCAAGGCCATGGGAATGGTCTGCAGAGATTACGATCTGCTAAAAAAAGTTTCCACCCGGGACTCCTCCCAAAAAGCACATTGCCTGAACTTTGACTGCCGTGCGGCCCTGGACGGTTTACGCAGTCTGTTTAATGCAGGCACCATCATCCGGACCTGCGAGGCAGCCGGATTTACATCCGTTATCCTTGGAAACGTTCCAGGAAATGATCATCCCGGCATTCAGAAAACAGCCATGGGAGCGGATCAGTGGATTCAATTGGAACAGACACAGGATCTCGGGCAGACGTTGTTGAACAAAAAAGCTGAGGGTTACAAAATTATCGGTGTGGAAACCATTGAAGAATCATTACCCTATGACAGGATGAAGTGGGAAGATCAGACCATTCTTGTTTTTGGAAATGAAGAATATGGGATTTCCTCCCATATCATGGGGATATGCGATCATTTTGTGCATATCCCCATGTTCGGGAAAAAAAATTCAATCAATGTGGCCGGTGCTGCGTCCGTGGTCTGTTTTCATTTAAGCCGGACCCTGGCTGCATCATCTCGCACTAAAATTTGAACCGGTGCAGTGCCCGGTCAAGTGATGCCGCCATCTGGGACAGGTCACCGGCAGAGGAATTGATCTGCTGGCTGGTGTCAAACGATTTATCCGTGCTGTTGCTCACATTGGAAATATCACTGGAAATATTATTGGACGATTCAACCAACTGGGCCAGATTCTGGTTGGTTTCCTGAATCCCCTGGTGTACCTGGGCCACGCTTTTTACAATTTCTTCGGTATTTGAAGACTGTTCTCTTAATGAACTGGTCACCACGGAGACGACATCATTGAGATCATGAATAACGGTTGAAATACCATTAATTTTTTCAACAGCATCCCGGGTAGAACTCTGAATCGCCTTAACCCGTCGATCAATCTCACCTGTGGCATTTGTCGTCTGGGTAGCCAGATCTTTTATCTCTGCTGCGACAACGGCAAATCCCTTTCCGGCTTCACCGGCCCTGGCTGCTTCAATGGTGGCATTCAATGCCAGCAGATTGGTCTGCTCGGATATTTCGTAGATCGTGTCTGTTACCTTTTCGATTTCATCTGCTGCATCACCTAATTGATTAATGGTTTCCAGTGTCTTCGCAACATCTTCCACTGCCTGTTTTGTGGTTTTATTGGCCTGATCCGTATTTCTGGATATTTCACTGATGGTCGTGGTCATCTCCTGAGCAGCAGTGGAAACGACATCAACCCCCATCAAGGACTGTTCTGAAGATGCTGAAATGGATGTCACACTGGCATTCATCTCTTCCACGGCAGCCGTGATGCTGATCACCTGGTCATTGGTGTCGGAAGAAGCTGATGCAAGCTGGTCTGAAAGTGCGGAAAATTTTGTGGATGCCGCGGACAGAGTTTCTGAATTCTTGACCATGTCTGAAAACATTTCACCGAGCTTGGCAACCATGGTATTCAGTGATCCTGCCAGACGGCCGACTTCATCTTCCTGATCAATATCCAGAGTATGG
>JBNKNP010000049.1:0-7411 GCA_050293905.1 Desulfobacteraceae bacterium
GGCACCTCAGTCATTTATAATGAACCTGTCAGCAAGGTGATCCAGAAACGTTTCTCTGCCTCCTTTGTCCTCATGGGCCTTGCCTGGCTGATCTCAGGGGGGCTCGGATATATCCTGGGTGCTGTTGCCGGAACCTATAAAGACTCGTGGATTGACCGGTCTATAAAGCTTTATGCATACACCCTTGCTGCCACACCCACCTTCTGGATCGCCATGGTTCTCCTGGTTATTTTCAGCGTATCCCTTGGATGGTTTCCGTTCTGCTGCGCCGGGCCTTTAGGTCTCCTTCCGGAAGATGTTACCTTGGCAGAGCGCATTCACCATCTGATTTTACCTGTTTTTACCCTGTCGGTTATCGGGGTGGCCCAGATTGCCCTTCATACCCGGGAAAAAATGATCGATGTGTTCCAGAGCGATTTTGCCCTTTATGCCGCATCCCTTGGCGAATCCAAAGAAGGTATTGCCGTTCATCACGGCATACGGCATACGCTTCTGCCGGCAATCACCCTCCAGTTTGCAAGTTTTGGAGAACTTTTCGGCGGAGCGGTTCTGGCGGAACAGGTCTTTTCTTATCCCGGCCTTGGAAACGCTACAGTTGAGGCCGGTGTCCGGGGCGACATACCGCTTTTATTAGGCATTGTGCTTTTTTCCACGGTTTTTGTTGTCAGCGGAAACATTATTGCAGATCTCTTATACCGCATTATTGACCCGAGAATCCGGATTGGGGAGGCTGTCTGATGAATACACTGGTATCTAAACCCTCTGAACTCAAAAACATCCGCCTGCAGACACTGACCCTGGTTATTATCAGCCTGGCCCTTTTTACGGCCCTGTTTATCAGTGCCTGGCTGATTGGCGACAGCGGCCTTGAAACACACTTTTCAATCCGCAACCAGGCCCCGTCCCTGACCCATCTTTTCGGAACCGACTGGCTGGGACGGGACATGCTAACCCGGACTTTGAAAGGCCTGTGCATCAGCTTAGGTATCGGCATGACCGCAGCACTGTGTTCAACCGTCATATCCCTTGTCCTGGGAACTGCTGCGGCCGTTCTCGGTAAAAAAACAGACACCCTGGTGACCACCGTGGTTGATGTGATTATTGCCACCCCCCACCTGGTCCTGCTGATCCTCATATCCTTCTGCTTCGGCGGCGGTGCAAAAGGGGTGATTATTGCCGTGGCCATCACACACTGGACACGCCTGGCAAGAATTATCCGGGCTGAAATTCTGGCTTTGAAATCATCGGATTATGTCCGTCTAAGCCCGAAACTTGGAAAAAGCCGTTTCTGGATTGCCCGCCATCACATGCTGCCTGCTCTTTTCCCCCAGTTCCTGGTCGGTGTACTGCTCTTGTTCCCCCATGCCATTCTCCATGCTGCCGGACTGACATTCCTGGGATTCGGCCTGTCCCCCCATACGCCGGCCATTGGTATTCTGCTTTCAGAAGCCATGCAACACCTGTCCACCGGTCACTGGTGGCTTGCCATCGGACCGGGCATCAGCCTGGTGGCCATGATTAAAATATTTGATGTTCTGGGCAATGCTGTTCGGACACTGATTAACCCGAAAACCTCACAGGAATAATTATGCTGGATGTTAAAAATCTTTCCATTTCATTTCACCGGTACGGCAAATGGCTGTCCCGGAAGACCCTTAACCCCATCCGCAGCCTAAACCTGTCTCTTAAAAAAGGGCAGGTCATGGCTGTTGTCGGTGAATCCGGGGCCGGTAAAAGCCTTCTGGCCCATGCCGTTCTCGGGCTGCTTCCTAAAAATGCCGTGGTCAAAGGAAGCATTATGTTTAACCAGGAACCTTTAACGCTGGAAAGGAGCCGGATGCTGAGAGGAAAACAGATTGCCCTGATTCCACAGTCCATCAGCTTTTTAAATCCCTTATGGTCGGTTGGCGGACAGGTCTGCCGGGCCGGTGTTTTAAGCGGTATGCCAAAAAAACAGGCAAAAGCCAGCACACAGGCAGCATTCAGCCGGTACGGCCTTGCCCCGGAAGTGACAGGCATGCTGCCGTTTCAGATCTCCGGCGGTATGGCCAGAAGGGTTTTAACCGCCTCGGCCGTGGTGGGAGATGCCCGGCTCATCATTGCGGATGAACCCACCACTGGTCTGGATGAATCCAATATTATCCGCTCTTTGAACTATCTTAAACACCTTGCTGAAAACGGCAAAGCCATATTGCTGATTACCCACGATATTGCCGCAGCATTGCGGATTGCCGATACGATTGCCGTGTTTAAAGACGGGGTTACGGTTGAAGTCGCAGACGCTTCAAATTTCACAAAAGCTCAAAATTTAATTCACCCGTTTTCAAAACAGCTTTTTGAAGCATTGCCGCAGCATGCATTTATCAATGCTGTTTCTTTAGAAGAGGAGTTGTTAAATTATGCTTGAAGCACAAAATATTGCCTTCCGGTATGAAAGAAACAACCCATGGCTGTTTGAAAATATTTCATTTTCCATTAATCCCGGGGAAATTGTCGGCCTTCCCGGCCCCAGCGGCAGAGGGAAAACAACGCTTGCCAAAATCCTGTGCGGATTTTTACCACAAGCCAGAGGCAGCATTTTAATTAACCAGAAACCGATCCCGGCCAACGGCGCCTATCCGGTTCAGATGATTTTCCAGCACCCGGAACTGTCTGTCAATCCGCACTGGAAAACAGCTGAAATCCTGAAAGAAGGATACACACCTCCCCGCCGTCTGTTAACCGCCTTTGAGGTTGAAGACGAATGGCTGGAGCGTTATCCCTGGGAACTTTCAGGGGGCCAGCTTGCCAGGATCTGTCTTGTCCGGGCCCTGGGGCCGGTCACCCGGTTTATTGCAGCCGATGAAATGACGGCCATGCTTGATGCCGTAACCCAGGCCAGAATCTGGAAAAGCCTGAAGGAACATGTGCGGCAGGAAAACATCGGTATGCTGGTGATCAGCCATGACAAACATTTAATTTCCGGGATCTGCGACAGGGCGATAACCTATTTTGACACCCTGCATGCAGTGCCGTCATCAACACGGGAAAGCTATTAAAGAACAAATACGACGTCAGGCTGACCTGTTCAATGGTTCAAAATTAAAAGAAAGATCTATGGAAAAAGAAAAACGAAAAAGAATCTGTGTAATTGACGGCCAGGGCGGCGGTATCGGAGCTGTGATTATAAAAAAGCTCAAAGAGCGGTTTGGTGAAAGGATTGAGATCCTTGCTCTAGGAACCAATGCCATTGCCACGGCCCAGATGCTCAAGGCGCGGGCAAACAAAGGGGCCTCGGGCAGCAATTCCATTGCCTGGACGGTCAAGCGGGTGGATGTCGTTATCGGACCTGTGGGTATTATTATGCCCAATGCCATGATGGGGGAGGTGACCCCGAAAATGGCCGGTGCCGTTTCTGAAACCCGGGCCAGAAAAATTTTACTTCCATTAAACCAGGATAATCTTGAAATCGTCGGGACAAGCGGTCTGCCGCTGCCTGAACTTGTGGATGAACTATTGGAAAAACATTTATCGTTTTTATAAATAAATTTAGGAGAGTTCCTCTTATGTGTGAAGCAAATGCATATTTACTTGAAAAAGACAATGAAGTCCTTTTGATGGAGGCAGTGGATAAGATAGAGCCGGATGAAAACGGTATCTGCCTGATATCCATTTACGGCGAACAAAAATTTGTCAAAGGACAGATTCATTCCATGTCCCTGGTAAATCATAAGGTTTTTATCAAAGAATAAAAAATTATATTCTTGGATTTTTTTATATACAGAATAATCCGGCCCGGCCTGATTTTATCGATCAGGATTCTCTTTGCCGAAGGGCTTCATACATGGCTATTCCTCCGGCCACAGAAGCGTTCAGGGAATTGATCCTGCCTTTGTTTGGAATGGATAATAAAAAATCGCATTCTTTTTTAACCCCGGGCCGTATTCCTTTATGTTCCCCGCCGATGACAAGTGCAATATCACCTTTCAGATCCGCATCAAACAGGGCTGTTTCACCGGAGGCATCCAGGCCGGACACCCAGACACCCGCCTCTTTCAAGGCTCTCAAGATTGATGCCGTATTGGTCATCATATAGATGTCGGCATGTTCCATGGCACCGGCCGAACTCCTGGATACTGCCGGGGAAGGTCCGGCTGACCGGTCCTTTGGGATCAGGATATAATCCACGCCGTTGCACAGGGCGGTCCGGATCAATGCACCCAGGTTGTGCGGATCTTCAATGTTTTCCAGAACCAGGATAAAACAGGGAGTCTCTTTGTTTTTCACCCGTGAAATAACGGCATCAGCCTTGTGAACCGGCAGGGAACCGGTCCGGGCGGCAATGCCCTGGTGATTTGAAAACTGCGTCAGTTTATCAAGAGTTTCGGAACTTACGGTGCTGACGGGAATGTTCCGGTTTTGAGCAAGCTTCTGGATATCTTCTATCCGGTCCAATGTTCGTGATTTTGAGATCAGTATTTCATAAAATTTCCGCCGGTCCGCCCGCAGGGCCTCGACCACGGAATGAAAACCGAAAAGAAGATCATGTGCCGATTTATCGGGAGAATCCGGATGACTTTTATATTTCCCGCCTTTGCTTTTCCGGGGTTTATTCTTCATTTCCAGCCAGTTCCCGTTCAAAAATCCGCAGCAGTTCGGATTGGGCCTGCTCCAGGTCATCATTGACCATCTGATACTGGTATTTTTTGGCCTGTTCCATTTCGGCGTCTGCCTTTTTCAGCCGTTTTTCAATTACTTGAGGGGAATCCGTGCCCCGGTTTTTCAGGCGCCGGGCCAGGACATCCATGGACGGCGGAAGGATAAAGATCGTGACCGGTTCAAGATCCGATGCCATGACCTGGGCCGCGCCCTGGACATCAATGTCCAAAAGCAGGGATCTTCCTTCTGACAGCCGGGACTGAACAAATTCTTTGGATGTACCGTAATAATAGTCAAACACCCTGGCCCATTCCAGCCACTGCCCCTGCTCTATTTTTTCCTTGAATTCTTCCTGCGTGATAAAAAAATAATCCCGGCCGTGTGTTTCAGTGTGCCTGGGCGAACGGGTGGTGGATGAAATGGAATAGGAAAGCATGGGCAGCCGGTCAAGCACGTAACGGACCAATGTTGTTTTTCCTGCGCCTGACGGGGCAGACACCACAAAGAGTTTTCCTTGATTGGACACGATGCTGCGCTTCTCCTTTAGGCTTTTTTGGTCTTTTTTGAACCGGTGAGTTCATCCTGCATATTCAGCAATGCCTCAAAGCGGCTGGAAACCGTTTCAGCCTGGATGGCGGACAGGATAACATGGTTGCTGTCTGTAATGATAATGGCCCGGGTTTTTCTGCCGTGGGTTACATCCACTAGCCGCCGGTCTTCCCTGGCCTCATCCTTCAGCCGTTTCATGGGTGAGGAACCCGGAGACAGTATGGCCACGACCCTGTCCGCCACTACGGTATTTCCAAACCCCAGGTTCAGCAGGAGCTGTTCCAGGACTTTATCTTTTTTATTCAATGGGTTACTCGACATTCTGCACCTGCTCCCTTATTTTTTCAAGTTCTGATTTCAAATCAACCACCCGGTGGGACAAGGATGCCTGACCTGCTTTAGAGCCAATGGTGTTGAACTCGCGGTTAAATTCCTGGACCATAAAATTGAGCTTCCGGCCCTGGGAGTGTTCGGCCTCCAGGGTGTCCTTGAATAATTTAATATGGCTGTAAAGACGAACAATTTCTTCTGAAACATCGCTTTTGTCTGCCAGCATGGCAGCCTCCTGACTGATCCTTACCGGATCTATCACGTCGGTATCTGCGCAGAGCCGGGAAATCCTGTCCATGAGCCGCTGTTTATAAATCCGGGGAATCGCTGCCGCATCTGTTTCAATGTGTTTTAAATTATCTTCAATATAGACCATTCTTTTCATGAGATCAGCATACAGGTTTTCACCTTCCTTTTGCCGCATCTGATCGAGCTGACAGGTAGCCGCTTCAACAGCCGGTGCCACGGCAGCCCAGATCTTTTGGGCATCCTGCCGGGTTTTGGACGGTACAATCATATTTCTTCCGGACAGCACCTCACTCAGTCCCACGGGTTCGGGCAGGTTTAAATCAGTCTTAATCTTTTTCAAAGCCCGGTAATAGGATGCTGCCATGGCATCGTCCACTTCGAACAGATCCTGATTAACACTTTCATCCACAAGGGAAAGCCGGACTTCCACCCTTCCCCTGTCAACCTGTCTGGTAATAATCTTTTTAATGTCTTCTTCAAATGCCTGGCAGGACTCCGGGCAGTAATACGCCATGTCCAGGTGACGCGAATTATACGAACGCATGGTGACATCTGCTGTTATCTGATCACAGGTATGGGACGCCTGTGAAAAAGCCGTCATACTTTTGAGCATCTATTTTTTTCCTTTTACAGCCTTTAAATCAACCAAATATTTATCCCTGACCTTTGATAAAAAAGAAAGCATGGTTGCCGAAGCATAGTCCGGATAGGTCCAGTCAAGGGTTTGAAACCCTTCTTTTTTTGAATACATCAATGTCAGGTCGGCATAAATTTTCCGGCCGATATAAATCCTGTGGGAATACTCTTTTCCCGTTGCCAGGATGAAGCGGGACGACACCATATATCCCGGATCAAAATTAATGGACCGCTTTCCCTGGTGGGCAAACTGCTGTTCAAATTCATTGGTTTTTTCTTTTATCCGGGCCAGGTCATCCTGCTCAATGAGTTCTTTGAACACAAAAACCTTGCGGAACAGCGGAGAGCCCATCTCCTTGTAGTAATAATCCGTATACGTGAAATTCAGCCAGGCACTGACCATATCCACAGGGCCGAAGGCCTCTTCAAGAACAGAAAAAATCTGTCCGATCAGATCTTGGTCATTCATGATACAGCCGATAACCAGCTTTGCCGGATCGGGTGTCTTGGGAGTACTCATGGTTTAAACCTGTTTTGCCTGGTCAATGAGCATAATCGGGATATCATCCTTGATTTCATACATCAGTCTGCATGCATCACAGATAAGTCCGTCCTCCTTTTCGGTTAACCGGATCTGTCCCTTGCATTTGGGACAGACCAGGATGTCCAGCAATTCTTTGGAAACCGTCATGTTTTCTTCTCCTTCAATAGTGGTCAGCTCAGCTTTGCCGACTGCATGGTCTGAAGTTTATAATATTCGCCTTTTTGGGCCATTAATGCAGCATGGGTGCCCTGCTCTTTTATGGCCCCGTTTTTTAATAAAATAATCCGCGAGGCATAACCAATGGTGGACAGCCTGTGGGCAATCACAAAAGAAGTCCGGCCTTTCATCAGATTCTCCAATGCCTTCTGGACCACCCGCTCCGCCTGGGAATCCAGGGCAGAAGTGGCCTCATCCAGGATCAGGACCGGTGCATCCTTGATCAAGGCCCGTGCTATGCAGATCCGC
>JBNKNP010000050.1:0-1602 GCA_050293905.1 Desulfobacteraceae bacterium
CTCAGGTCCGAAATTTTTCCAGAATGGCATTAGTGTTCTTTCCTTTTCAACCGGTTATTTTGTAGCCTGTTTAACTTTTTCATCGGCCCGTTTAATCACTTCACTCAATTTTTTAATGTCCACCGGCTTATGGAGATAATCAAATGCGCCAAGTTCCATGCATTGCTTTTTATCTTCTTCAGTGCCATGCCCGGTCAGGATAATCACTTCTATGGCCGGATGGGTTTGCTTTACTTTTTTTAACACCTCAATCCCGCTTTGGCCGGGCATTTTCAAATCCAGGACCATCATATCCGGTTCATCCTGGCTGATGAGTCGCAATGCGGATTCACCATCATGTACGACAGCTGACCCCATATCCCGGAGAGCCAGCCGTTCTGAAAGCGTCCTGACAAATTCCTGTTCATCATCAACCAAAAGAATTCTTGAGGGCTTGCTCTTGTCATACTTGCGGTATATCTCATGTTTGGACAGATCACCGTCAACGCCGATTTTAATATCTTCAACTCCCGGAACCTTGTCAACGATAGCAGTGAGTTCTTTTTCCAGCCGGTTAAGCCGGGATGCGTCGCTGCCGATGGCAATTTTGACCTTCCCCTTGGTGGCATACACCGTTACGTCGTGGCCTTTTTTTGCCAGGGCCACTTCAATTTTTGCAAGAAGGGTGAAATCCTGTACAGCCTGGGTGGATGTCTGGGTGGGCCGGAAAATATCCTCTTCCAGGTTCTGGAGAATCAGGTCGCAGGCCTCTTCCACCGATTCTGTGTTCATGGGAATAATCAAATCATAATCTGCCGGATTGAATGCTTCATAGATCCCGCAATATTTTGCCAGCCACTGGGCATGTTCCTCATCCAGCTTACGTATCTGCTGTTCTGCCTCCTTTTTTGTCCCGCTTTGCTGTTCAAGCAGCCGCTCCACGCGGAAATTCATATCTGCAATCAGTCCGACCCGGAAAAAATGGGTGATTTCTTTTGGAATAAGTTTGGAGGGATAGCCCGCAAGGATGAGATCCCTTCCAGCTGAGACCAGCAGCATTTTTGAAAGAACCAGCTTGATATAGGCCAGCGCATATTTTTTTTCATGGGTGAATTTTTCAAATACCGAGGTTTTAAGGGTGAGTGCTTTCCGGATCTTTGATTCACTCATGCCGGACAAAATGGCAGCCTCGGATATAATCTGATCCGTAGGGGTGTAGGTGAAATCCGTAATTTTTACAAGCTGGTTGATGACTTCGGTCCCTCTGCAGAGTCCTGCGCTGAAGGTCTTAATGATTGCCATTGTTTAATCTCCTTATTCGTCTATGGATGCCTGTTTGGCAGCGTTTATTTTTCCGTACGCCTCTTTCATGGTTGCGGTCAGCAAATCAATATCCGCTGGTTTCTGCAGGTAGGCGAAGGCACCTAAGTCCATGCATTTTTTCCGATCCTGCTCCGAACCATGCCCGGTCAGTATAATGACCTCTATTTGAGGTTTGGTCTGTTTAATCTTTTTTAAGACATCAATTCCGTCAATACCCGGCATTTTCAAATCCAGAATCATGACTTCGGTATCTTCCTTGTCTGTTATTTCCAATGCCTGTTTGCCGTCATAAGCAATTTC
>JBNKNP010000051.1:0-1576 GCA_050293905.1 Desulfobacteraceae bacterium
TAAAATATGAGGTGATTCATCACATCCAGTCCGAAAGAGATATCAAGATTTTTGGTGATATCGGGTGGAAAACCGTATTTCCGGAATATTATCAGGAACAGTATTTGAATGTCGAAGAACGGCACCGATTGATTCGGGAAAGAAATCATCTGTTTTTATTATTAAACTGGACTCATTTTAACACAACGCCGTGTGGGCCGTTTTATGATGTGGTCAACAGCAATATTCCCTTTTTAAATTATTCGTCTCTGGTAAAAGCATCACCCTTGAAAGGATTTGATCATTTTGAATACAATTCATTTGAGCAGTTGAATCATAAAATTGAATCGGTTAATGATATTTATCAAAATAAAGAATTGCTTGAAACGATCAAATATTACAAACGGGTTATTAATGACGAACAGACATCAATCGCCGATAGAATTTTATATGGCCGGGAAATTGACAGTTATCAGGGTGAATATGGCCGGTTGTGCATAGAAGAGAACCAGATTGAACATGATCTTTGTGTGGATTATATCAACCGTAATGAAACCATGTTACGCGAAATTTTCGATGTGCTCTTTTTGGGCAAACAGATCAATTATGATCTGGCCGCGTCTAAATATTTTAATCGACCTTATGTTCAAAGGATTATACAGAACCCTAATTCCTGATTCGGAAAGGTAAAAACAAGGATGGTTGAACAACACATAAAAGTTGATTTGTACCAACGAGTGACCAGGATTCGAATGATCGAAGAGGCCATTGCACAAAAGTATACTGAGTGGAAGATGCGCTGTCCGGTTCATCTGTGTGTGGGCCAGGAAGCTG
This sequence comes from Desulfobacteraceae bacterium, assembly GCA_050293905.1. Lineage (GTDB taxonomy): Bacteria > Desulfobacterota > Desulfobacteria > Desulfobacterales > Desulfobacteraceae > Desulfobacula. The sequence continues at coordinate 814 of JBNKNP010000051.1, forward strand.
TCGGTGCAGCTGTGGGCCTGGTACTTAAAAAAGGTGATTTTGCCGTCAGCACCCATCGATCCCATGGCCATTATTTGGGCAAGGGCGGGGACTTGAATCAGATGATCGCAGAGTGCTATGGCAAACAAACCGGTTGCTCTTCAGGAAAAGGAGGTTCCATGCATCTGGTTGATATTGATGCCGGCTTTATGGGCAGCACGGCCATTGTCGGGGGAACGATTCCTGTGGGCGTCGGCTTGGGGCTGTCGATTGCGTTAAATAAAACCCATCAGGTCAGCTGCGTATTTTTAGGTGATGGCTCAACTGAGGAAGGTGTGTTTTTTGAATCGGTAAATTTTGCGGTATTAAAAAAATTGCCGGTAATATTTATTTGCGAAAATAACCTGTATTCAGTTTATTCTCATGTGAGCAAGCGTCAGCCTGAGGGCCGCAAGATCTACAGAATGGTAAAAGCGTTGGGCTGCAAGGTGGATCAGGGCAACGGAAATGATGCCCTGGAGGTTTACACAAAAACGAGGCAGGCAGTGGATCATATTCGAACAAAAAGCGGTCCGTTTTTCATTGAGTTTGCCACCTACCGGTGGCGTGAACATTGTGGTCCGAACTATGATAATACCTGCGGTTACCGGTCTGAAGAAGAGTTTAGGGTATTTAAGAAACAAGATCCGGTCAAACAGCTGGAGGAAGATCTTTTGGCTGCAGGCGAAATTGATAAAAAGTATGTGAACGATTTGAGCGTAATGATTCAAAAAGAAATAGATGC
>JBNKNP010000052.1:0-3982 GCA_050293905.1 Desulfobacteraceae bacterium
GGAAATCAGGATTGTTTTTGGCGGGGTGTCAGCCGTCGAAAGCAGAACAGACGTCCTTAAACCTTTAAAATTTTCAGCAATAAGGGAAGCAGAATCAGCCAGAACATTTTCAACAATGGTCTGTTTTGTATCTTTCAGAAAATCAATGGTGCAAAGTACGGGGATATCAAATTTTTCTTCAACATCCTCAGGAGTTTTAACGGTATTGTCCAGGTACTCAAAAAAGAACGCCAGGCCGATCCCGCCAAACAGGCCTAAAATAATCCCCAGGAGCATATTCCGCTTTTTTCTGGGTTTCGCCGGTATTTTGGGAAGGTCTGCCTTTTCAATCACCCAGACATTGACGGACTGGCTTCTTTCGGTGATATCCCTTTCTTTCATCTTTTTTATCAGGGCGTCATACAGGTATCGGTTGGTGTCGACTTTTCGTTGAAGAATACCCAGCTGGATTGATTTTTCTCCATATCTTTCTGCTTCAAATTTAGTCTGGTCGAGTAATCCTTTCAGATCCCTTTCATTGGATTGTGCCAGCAAATATTCATTTTTAATGGTCTGCACAACCTTTTCAAGCTCTTTGTCTTTTTTCTTCTCAAGATCTTTTAATTCATTTTTAGCAGTGATCATCTTAGGATGCTTATAGCCGTATTTTTTACTCAATTCTGAAATTTTTTGTTCAGCAGCCAGAATCTTTTGATTAACAGCGGCAACAGCAGTGCTTTCAACAACCATGGGAATGGTTTCAAGTCTGTCTTTGTTTAAATTCTTCACCTGGTTGTATACGGCGAATAATTCTTTTCGTTTGGTTTCTGCGGCAGTCAAGTTTCTGGAAAGATCTGCCAGACGTTCCGGAAGAACGGTGATTTTATCTTCTACAGTAACGATATCGTTTTTTCGTTTATATTCATGCAGAGCTTTTTCAGATTCTTCCAGCTTGATCCGTTGGATATCTGCTTTTTTTTTCATCCATCCGATACTGTAACCCGAGACTTCCATCTGCATGTCCACGAGTTGATCAATATATGCCTGGGCAACTGCGTTGGCCACTTTCATCGAAATTACGGGATTATCGGAAATATATCCGATCCGGAGGATTCTTGAATTTTCAACCGGGGAAACCGACACATTTGCTCTGATCGTCTTTCCAAGGATTTGAGCTTTGGTCATCGGGACAGACAATTCAGATGAAATGATGTCCTTTTTGACGACATCCTCCTTTGATGAGAACAATTGATCTACCCCTATGATTCCTTTGAATACGACGAATTGATCCCTGACCCATTTTCTGACCGCACTCAAATATGATTTTTTTTCTTTTTGATTGATAAAAAAAGAATCATATATGATTTCAGGATTGAGGCTTTTGACTGCGCTGTTGATAACGGATTCACTCATGATGAGCTGGTTATTTGTTTCAATAAATTCAGGGTCGTATGGTGTGTATCTATAGCTGCTTGTCAGATCTCCTGCTGTATTTCTCTCGATCATGACTTTGGTTGCGGCAAAGTACATGGGGGTCGCTGTGAACGTAGCAATAATGACTGTAACAAGAGTTAAAATAAAAAACGTGACAATCGACCATTTGCGTTTGGCGATAATTCTTAAATAATCTCTTAGGTGTATTTCCCGCTCATCCATAATTAAAAAAAACTTTCCGGCACCACAATCACATCCTCGGGGAGCACTGGTTCATCCATGTTAACATTCTGAAAAATTCGTTTTTCACCATTGGTCACTCGAATAATCTGTACCTTTCCCTTTGCAGCAATTTTAGAAAACCCGCCGGCCATGGTAATGGCTTTGATAACTGTCAGATCCGGTTCAAATTTATAGGAATCGGGTTTATTTACTTCTCCAGTTACATAGTAGGTTTTTGCTTCGGAAATATAGATACTGTCATTGTCCTGAATAACAATGTTTAAAGAAGCATCACCCTGCTCAACCAGACGTTTTAAGTCCAGAACAATTTGTGAGCTTTTTTTATTGGTTTTGTCCGTTCGTTTGATCGTGGCTGTACTGCCTGCATCTGCCGTGAACCCGCCTGCCTTGGAAACAAATTCTAAAAATGTGATTTTCCCTCGAAGCTCATACTGGCCGGGATTTTTTATCTGCCCCAGGATAATGGCCTTTTTGCTTCTGTGCTCGGATATGAAAACATCGACCTGGGGGTTGACCAGGTAGCCGTCTGCAAACAATTGCTCAATCTTGGTGGAAACCTGGGAAACCGTTAGATCTTTTACGGAAATTTCTCCCAGCAAAGGAATTCGAATCGTGCTTTCCGCACTCACCCTGACAGTGGTGGACAGGTCTTCATTTTCATAGACATTGATATTGAGTACATCCCCTTCACCCACAATATATTCTGCGGCAGAGAGCATGACCGGGAGAAAAATTAAAACAGGAACAAAAATCAAAACTGGAATCCAGTTCCGGTAAAAATGCTTGATCATATTTCCCCTACATGGAAACAGTTGCTCTGAAAAGGAACTTGTTAACTTCATAATCATAGGTTATGACATTAGAATCGTTTTTAAAATAATAATATCCCAGATCGAAATACAGCCATTTTTTAGGTTTAAACCGAATGGCAGGGCTGAATCCGTAATAGTCATCATCCCGGTTGACCTCATTGTATTCATCGGTTTCATAAAAAACGCTGAATGTGCCGGACCATTTTTCAGTGAATTTTTGAAGCAGGCCGATATCAATCCCTGTGGAAAGAAAACTTGATGCTCCGGCCAGATCCGATTCATGAAATTTTCTGTATCCATTAATCTGAAGCGCCTGTTTGGGGGATATATTATGCTGGGTTTGAAGTTCGACAGAAAAACCATCCTGGTCGTTTACGCTTGATGAGTCAAAATCTTTGTCGGTAAATCCCAACTTTAAAGTCCCTCTTGTTTTTGCAGTTACATCCCAGGTAACACCGCCAAAATATCTGTTTTCGGTATTGTCACTGGCTGAGTTGGTATCATATTCGATATCTGCAAAATCATATTCGACAAAAAGTGCGGTCTTGGGCCAGAATTTATAGAACACGGACGCGCCAAACGAGTTATCCACCCTGTCCCTGTATTTGACCGGATCATCTTTATAGCTTAAATAATAATTTGAATAGTTGAATTGTAATTTGAGCTTGTCGGACCGGGTATGCCAGTTAAGAATTAAATCAGCCAGATTATCCTGGTGCCGGTACAAGGTGTCTGTAACCCCATTTCCTGCGATCTGCTCTCGATCATGAAAAAGATCAATAAGGTCTATTGAAATACCGGAATTGAAATTATACTGGAAAAGGCCTTCTGCCTGATGATTGATGTGGTCTTTTGAGGAATGATCTGAATAAAAAGTAAATTCCGGTGAATACAAAAAATAGGTTTGGTACCGCCGGGTGGCTTCAGGTTTTATTCGGCCGAGTTTCATACCGCCGGCTGATGTTGTTGTTGTATCCAGATCCAGCAGTCTTTCCCTGTTTGCGGGAAATGCCAGCCAGATGCCGGGAGATACGGTAGTGATAAAATCGTCTTTGGTATTGCTGTTAGTGGCAAATAAGTTGTCAGTATAGACTTCCTGGACAACAATAAAGGGATGATACCGCCCTCCTTTGCTTCCGAAAATATCCGCACTGATTCCCTCTGTATCAGAGACCTTCCTGCTTTTGGATTGTCCGGTGGGTATTTTACCAGCCGGTGGCGGTGCATCCGCCGCATGGAGTGGTACAATCAAAGCTGCTGAAAGAACGATGGTAATGATCAGCCGGACAAATAAGTTGCGCAGTTTCATCTTTTTCTCCTGCCATGTGTCGAGAACAAGTCATGCGTTTTTGAAAAACAAGAAACGCCAAAGAAATTATCTCACTAATTTAGTCTTTACGATTGAGGAATGTCAATATAAAAAGCCCTGCGAACTGAATTTCAGGGCTTTTTATTGCTTTATAAGCAGATTCATTTATCAGATTGACCTTATCAATAAATAGAATCCTTCTTTT
>JBNKNP010000053.1:0-4157 GCA_050293905.1 Desulfobacteraceae bacterium
CGGCATACACTGCAATGTTCGGATAATAGGTATAGGCACCGTAAAATCCTGCAGCAACGCCGATCATACCCGAAACCTCACCAATCAAACCCTTGAAAAGGCCCCGGATCAGACAAAATGAAATGACCACAATTACAACGATGTCAAATGTGTTCATACGCTCCTTTTAGTTTTGAAGACAGTCAAGGCTTTCCATACCAATTAAGCCGTTTTTTAGTCAAGATTTTTATTGACCTTTAACCAAATAAGAGGCACCCTATAGGCCATGAAAACCATAACGCTCCAAAACCCGGCACGCGCCAGGGACCTGTTCGGCCACCACAATAACAACCTGGATAAAATCTGCAAGGCTTTCAATGTTCAGATCAATACCCGGGGAAATTCCATCCTGATTAAAGGAGAGTTAAAAGACCAGGACCTGACGGAAAAACTGATCCAGGAATTATACGCATTATTAGAGCAGAATATTTCTTTTAGCGAAGAAGATATGGATGCTGCCATCAACACCATTAAAAACAATAATAATTCGCAATTAAAAGACCTGTTTTTAACCACGGTTTGCAAAACGGTCAGGAACAAGCCCATCACCCCGAGAAATCCGTCCCAGCAAAAATATGTTGCAGCACTTAAAAGCAATGATATTTTATTTTCAATTGGTCCTGCCGGAACCGGAAAGACCTACCTGGCCATGGCCATGGCCGTGGCCGCCCTTTCAAAGGGAGATGTCAAACGGATTATTTTAACCCGGCCGGCGGTTGAAGCAGGAGAGACTTTGGGATTTCTGCCCGGAGATCTTGCCCAGAAAATAAATCCATATCTTCGTCCGCTGTATGATGCCCTGTATGACATGATGGACTTTGAAAAGGTTCAGGCGCTTATTGAACAGGAAATCATTGAGATTGCACCCATTGCATTCATGCGGGGCAGAACGCTCAACGATGCCTTTGTTATCCTGGATGAAGCACAGAACACAACTTCAGAACAGATGAAAATGTTTTTAACCCGTATCGGCTATGGAACAAAAGCCATCATTACCGGCGATATTACACAAATAGACCTGCCCCGCGGAAAAAAGTCCGGCCTGGTTGAAACCGAAACACTGTTAAAAGGAATCAAAGGAATTGATTTTATTTACTTTTCCAAGAAAGATGTCGTCCGGCATAAACTGGTATCCAATATCATAGATGCATATGAAAAAAAGCATAAACACAAATAATATCGAACAGATAAAAATTGTCCTGCAGACCAGCCCGTGGGTACTGTGGCTGCTGCTGATCATCATCACGGTTTTATTTACCGTTACCCGTAATCCTGAACAAAACTATATCAATTACGCTTACAATATCGGGGATGTATCCAAAAGGGATATCAAGGCACCCAGAGATTTTTTTATTGAAGATAAAAAAGCCACGAAGCTTAAACAATCCGAGATCCGGGATTCCGTTAAAAATGTATACGACTTTGATTCAACCCTGAAAAATAAAATTTTTTCAGATATTGAACAGGCCATGAAAATCCCCAGGGAAAAATTCAAATCCCCGAATAGTGCCGGCAAAAAAGAAGATCCGACTTTGGCCATGATTCTGGAGACCAAACCGGCGTTTGAAGAAAGGCTCGGACTTGAAATCAGCAAAGGGGCCTATTCCATTCTTTATAAATATAAATTTTCTCCGGATATCACCCAGAAAATAAAAACAATTATTGACAAAATTCTGACCAATGGCATTGTTGCCAATAAAGAAGTCCTTCTCAAAGAATCAGATAAAGGGATCATCCTCCGGACAATCGGCTCAAAAATGGAGGAAGAGATCAGCAACCTGAAAGTCTTTTACGGTCCGGATCAGGCAAAGGCCATGGTCCGCATTGAAGGCCAGCCGCTTCTCAAAGATATCAACTATAATCTTTCCAGCCTTATTGTTGAACTTTGCCAGAACCTGATTCTTCCAAATATCACCCTGAATAAAAATGAGACGGCCAAACGCATTCAAACTGCCGAGGAACAGATCAAAACCATTCTCTATCAGATCAAAGCCGGAGAGATGATCCTGCGGGAGGGTGAACGCGTGAACAAACTCCACCTGGTCAAGCTCAGAGCCCTCCAGGAACAGGTGGAACAAAAAGATATCTTTATCTCAAGTATCGGCATTGCCCTGATCACAATGATATCCATCCTGGTCCTTTACCTTTTCTTTTTAAAAGACAATAAACGATTGCAGGTCTCCCATAACAAACACATTTTTTTTCTGACAGCCGGACTGCTTTTATATCTGGCCATCACTAAATTTTCAGTCTATATCGCACAGTCTGCCAATCCCCAGGTGGCATGGGATCTGTCATCCATCTCTTTTTTTCTGATTATCCCTATTCCGGCTGCCGCCATGATAACCTGCCTTTTTTTAGGGTTTAATATTGCTGTTGTTTTCACGGTTGTTCTGTCTTTGCTCACCAGTCTGTCATTTTCAGGCAGCCTTGAAGTTTTTCTCTACTTCTTTTTATCCAGCACCAGTGCGGCATATTGGGTAAAGGAAAGAAATGATCGGTTAAATCCAATTTTCGCTGGATTCAAACTGGCGGTATTCAATACTATCCTTGCAGTTTCCCTGGGGCTTTATTCCCTTACCCAGCCGGATGTCATGATCCTGGCAAAAGAAATGACCCTTGCATTTATCGGCGGTCTTTTGTCCATGACCTTTACCATTGGATTCACACCGCTCATTGAATTGTTATTTGATTACTCAACAGATTCAAAACTCCTGGAATTTGCCAATCTTGACCGGCTGTTAATCAGAAAGCTGATGATCGAAGCTCCGGGAACATACAACCACAGCATTATTGTCGCTACCCTGGCCGAAGCAGCTGCCGCGGCTATCCAGGCCAACAGCCTCAAAGCCAAAGTCATGGGATATTATCATGATATCGGGAAACTGGATAAGACGCACTATTTTATCGAAAATCAGTCAGACGGTAAAAACCGGCATGACAAGCTGTCTCCTTCCATGTCCGCCCTGATCCTGATCGGTCACGTTAAAAAGGGAGTTGAGCTGGCTAAAAAGCACAAACTCGGAAAAGAAATCATTGAAGGGATCATACAGCACCACGGAACTTCACTGATCAAATATTTTTACCAGAAAAGTTTAAAAAGCGGTAATGACATGGTCAAGGAAGAAGATTTCCGGTATCCGGGCCCCAAACCCCAGACCCGGGAAGCAGCCATTGTCATGCTGGCAGATGTGGTTGAAGCAGCCACCCGGGCGCTGGAACGGCCGACGCCGTCACGAATTCAGGGACGGGTAAAAGGGTTGATCAATGATATTTTCGCTGACGGCCAGCTTGAGGAGTGCGAACTGACCTTGAAAGATCTTCACCAGATTGCTAAAAGCTTTAATAAAATTCTGACCAGTATTTACCACAGTCGTATCGAATACACAGACAAATCCCAGGAAAAGAAAAAAGAAAAAAATGGACCGGCAAAACATACTGATAGACAATCAGAACGAAAAGAAAATACCAACGGACATCATCCGGCAAAAGACAAAACAGATCTTAAACGCCTTGGGCTTTGATGCTCACGAACTGTCAATCCTCATTACCGATGATGACCGTATACAGGCATTAAATTCACAATACCGCGGCATTGACGCACCGACCAACGTGCTGGCCTTTCCCATGCAGGAAGGAGAATTTGCAGATATTTCCCCGGGACTGCTGGGCGATATAGTCATTTCCTGCGACACCGCCCAAAAAGAGGCGGACGATGCTGCCATAACGCTGGTGGAACGATTCTCCCAGCTTCTTGTTCACGGCACACTCCATCTTGTTGGCTTTGACCATGAAACCGGAGAATCAGATGCCTTAAAGATGGAAGAAAAAAGTCTTGAATTGTTGAGAATAATTGAAAACAACCCGAAACTGACAGCGTTTTAAAATATAGGAGGAAAACAATTATGGCCCAGCTTGCTGTAAATGTAGACCATGTGGCAACCCTGAGGGAAGCCAGGGGAATCAACTACCCGGAACCTGTGGCAGCTGCCATTGCCGCGGAAACAGGCGGTGCAGACGGTATTGTCGTCCATCTTCGCGGGGATCGCAGACACATCAATGAAAGAGATGTCAGACTGATCAGAAAAATCGTCCAGTCCAAACTGATACTGGAAATG
>JBNKNP010000054.1:0-4533 GCA_050293905.1 Desulfobacteraceae bacterium
GTGGTTTCAGCCGGAGTGACCGCCATTGGTCTGCTTGTATTGACGGTTCTTTATAAAATTGCCATCAGCGTCAAGCAATACAAAGGGTAAGCACAAAGGCCCCCCTTTGCCTGTACAGGATTCCGGAGTGCAGTCTTCTAGTGTGATTTCGGCAGAGCCCTCTTCGATCAGCTTGATCATTTTTAACCGGGTCGGATCTGAAAATAATTTAAATAATTCAGAAAGCTTGGTTATTTTATCCGTCAACGATTCCATCCCATTAAAGCTTTTGAACACATAAGCAGTTTTGCATTTGCGAATATGGGATACTATTGCTTTAAAAAAAGTAAGAGTTGACAAGGCTGATTTTTAACGATAAACAACAGAACATAATTTTGGGCAGAAGCTCAAAGACGTAAAAAAAACTATAGTCTGATAATCGATTGAACCATGAAGGTTATGCTCGGCAACGAATGCCGGTACCTTGGTGGTTTTTTTATTTTTGGAGCAATAAAATGAAATTATTTAAAATTACAGCAAGCGCAGTTTTTATTTTTTGTCTTTGTATTCTTCCGGCATCCGCTCATTTCGGCATGGTTATTCCAACAGATAACATGGTCATGCAAAAGGACAACCGAACCATTACTCTGGATCTTTCCTTTTCCCACCCCATGGAACATAGGGGCATGGAACTGGTGAAACCCAAAGCTTTTGACGTGGTGGCCGGCGGCAAAACAACAAGCCTGCTCTCCTCGCTGAAACCTGCCAAAATAATGGAACAACCCGCATGGACAGCAGGTTACAAGATCACCCGGCCAGGCGTGTATGCGTTTGTCATGGAACCGACACCTTACTGGGAGCCGGCTGAAGACTGCTATATCATTCATTACACCAAAACCGTGGTGGCCGCTTTTGGCGATGATGAAGGATGGGATGAGGAAATCGGCCTTAAAACGGAAATCGTTCCATTGTCCAAACCCATTGCCCAGTACAAGGGGAACGTGTTCCAGGGTATCGTGAAAATGAACGGAAAACCTGTGCCCTATGGTGAAGTGGAAGTGGAATTTGACAATAAGGACGGCAAGGCCCAGGCTCCGACAGACTATATGGTGACGCAGGCTGTCAAGGCCGATGGTAACGGTGTGTTCACCTATGCGGTTCCATGGGCCGGATGGTGGGGGTTCGCAGGGTTGAATACCGCGGATTTCAAGATTAAACATGACGGTGAGGACAAGGATGTGGAGCTTGGGGCTGTTCTGTGGGTTAAATTCGAGGATTTTTAATTTGCTTTCTTGGACGCGCAGGGTTACAAGAACTTTGCGCGTTTGAATCTTTTTTGGGGAGGAACTATGCACATATCTGAAGGTGTCCTTTCAGGACCGGTCCTGGTTTCCGGGGCAGCGTTTGCCATTGCCGGAACAGCCGTCGGCCTTAAGAAACTGGATTTTCATAAAATCCCGCAGGCAGCCGTCCTGTCGTCCGCTTTTTTTGTGGCTTCCCTGATTCATGTACCGATCGGGATTGCCAGCGCCCATCTCATCCTGAACGGTATCCTGGGAGTGATTCTGGGGTGGGCCGCTTTCCCGGCCATTGCCGTGGCGCTGGTACTCCAGGCCATGCTTTTCCAGTTCGGCGGATTCACCACCCTGGGGATCAATACCTGCATTATGGCAGTTCCGGCGGTTTTCTGCTGGCTGGTTTTCGGACCCTTTGTGACAAAGAATGGGGCGATAGGAAGCCTGTCAGCCTTTGCCTGCGGTTTTTTATCGGTCTTCCTGTCCGGAGTGATTGTGAGTCTGTCTTTGTTCCTGTCTGAGGAAAATTTCTTTAAAGCGGCAGCTGCCGTACTGGGTGCCCATATTGTGATTATGATCATGGAAGGGATCATTACGGTTATTTGCGTGCAATTTTTAAAAAAGGTGCGGCCCGGCATGCTTCCTGGTGCCGCCCGGTAAGAGGGATAATATGAAAAAAGGATGGATCGTGTTTATTCTCGCGGCCTTTTGGCTGTCTTCGGCATATGCCCACAAGGTCAATATTTTTGCCTGGGTAGAAGGAGATACCGTATACACCCAGAGCAAATTTTCAGGTGGAAAAGGTGCCCAGGGTGGAGAGGTGTCTGTTTTTGATGATAAAAATAACCTGCTTTTAGAAGGCGAAACCAATGAGCAGGGTGAATTTTCCTTTAAAATCCCCCAGAAGACCGCACTGCATATCGTTCTGGACGCCACCATGGGGCATGCCAATTATTGGGATATTCCTTTAGAAGAAATTCTGGAAGCCCTGGGAGAGGCCCCGGCCCCTGAGGTTGAAGGGTCAGCCCCAACGGATCAGTCGGATACTGGTGCGCAAGCAGCCCCTGAGACTGCATCGGCAGTTCCTGAGAGCACCATGCCGGCAGCCGGTTTGCCGGGAATCACTCTGGTGGATATCAAAAAAACGATTGAACAGGCCCTGGATACCCGGTTGAAACCCATGAACCGGATGCTTGTGGAATCAACCGATCACAAACCGACCGTGAACGACATTGTGGGTGGGATCGGGTACATTCTGGGGCTGGCCGGAGTGGGGATGTATTTTCATTACCGTGGCCGGATAAAGGAGCTGGAAAAGGAATGATCACCGAAACCTTTGCGTTTAACGATTCAGCCGTCCACCGGATGGACCCCAGGCTGCGGGTGCTGTCCGGTGCGTTGTATTCCCTGGTGGTGGCTCTGGCCAGCCGCTTTGAGATACTGGGGGCGGCCCTTGCTCTGGCTGTGGTCCTGGCTGCAGTGGCCCGTCTCAACCCGGTTGCTGTTCTGAAACGGCTGGCTGTGGTAAATGGTCTGGTTTTATTTTTGTGGGTGATCCTGCCGCTCACTTACGAGGGGATTCCCTGGTTTTTTATGGGACCCTTTCCGGTCACCAGGGAGGGGGTGATGCTGTGTGCAACCATCACCCTGAAATCCAACGCGATTGTCCTGTGGTCCATTGTGTTTTTCTCCACCATGCCTGTGGCCGTACTGGGCCATGCCCTGAACCGTCTCAGGATGCCTGCCAAGCTGGTGGCCCTGCTGCTGATGACCTACCGCTATATTTTTGTCCTGGAATCGGAACGGGTCCAGCTCCTGCGTGCAGTCCGGATGCGCAGCTTTTCACCCAGAACCAATCTGCACACTTACAGGACCTATGCGTACATGGTGGGCATGCTGCTGGTCAGGGCTGCAGACCAGGGCGAACGGGTTCATCAGGCCATGCTGTGCAGGGGGTTTTCAGGTAAATTCCATTGTCTTACGGAGATGTCTTTCAAATCCTCCGATATGATCTGGGCCGCTGCCCTGGGTGCCATGATTATTTCGCTGGCAATTTTCCAATGGGTGTTGTAAAAAGATGGCCATGAATACGCATTCTCATATATTTGAACTTAAAGACGTGGGCTTTTCCTATCCAGGCGGGAAAAATGTGCTCAAGGATTTTTCATTTTCCCTGCATACCGGGCAGAAAGCCGGGCTGATCGGTCATAACGGCAGTGGCAAGACCACGCTGATGCACCTGATTATGGGCCTGCTGGCACCGGATGAAGGACGTATCACTATCCTGGGATCGGAAATGAAATCGGAAAAGGATTTTCGGAAAGTCAGACCCCGCCTGGGGTTTGTATTCCAGAATGCGGATGACCAGCTGTTTTCTCCCACTGTTCTGGAGGACGTGGCCTTTGGCCCCCTGAATCTCGGGAAAAAACCGGCCGAAGCCATTGATATTGCCATGCAGACCCTTGAAAGTCTCGGGCTTAAAGGGTTTGAAGACCGCATTTCCTACAAATTGTCCGGCGGAGAAAAAAAACTGGTGTCCCTGGCCACTGTCCTGTCCATGGACCCGGACATGCTGCTGCTGGACGAACCGACCACCGGACTGGACGCAGACACAAGAGAACACATTATTACCATTCTCAACGACCTGGACAAGTCCTGCCTGATCGTATCCCATGAATATGATTTTCTTGCCAGGACCACCCGTGACTTTTACGGGATGAAGGATGGGAAAATTCAGTATTACGGCGATTCAGCGGCGTTGCATACCCATACTCACATCCATACCCTGGGAGACACTCCCCACGGGCATGCGGGCGCGGCTCCTCACACCCACAACGGTGAAACCACCCATCATCACAACTGAATTAACGTCCGGACATAAAGGCGGTCAAAGTTTTCTGGATACAGAAATAAATGTCTTCATCACTGCCGTAAATATCAATGACATCTTTATGATTAATCAGGGTTTCAACAATAAAGGCGGTCAGGTAAAGGCTGGCAATATTGGGATTTGAAATAAGGGATCTGAACGGTGCCACCATATAATCAATATCAAAATCTTCTGCTTTGCACAGTTTGTCCAGGCACCGGGTGATCTGATTTTCAATACTGTTTTTGGAAATCGTTTCTATCAGCCCGGTTTCAATTAATTTCATGGAGACTTTATTGCTAAACGTATCTATGTTGTCCCGGATGGCACTTATGGTCCTGATTCTTTCCCGTTCTTTGGAAGATTCAATCTTGGAAAGCAGTTTTGCTT
>JBNKNP010000055.1:0-23376 GCA_050293905.1 Desulfobacteraceae bacterium
ATCTCGAAGAGGTGTGGTGGATGGTCAGGGAAGCATTTTCAGTGAAAATCATGGTGCCGGATTCTATTTTGCGGGCCACGGTAACTTCAGGCAGGGGTTCTTTTTTTCCGGAAAATTCAAGGATTCTGGTTTTTTCATCCTGGAACTCCTTGTTTTGATCTTCAAGCTCTTTTATCCGGGTGTTTTTCTGTGAAATTTCCAAAGCAATTTCATCCTGGCGGTCAAAGCCCTGACTGATCTTTTCTTCAGCTTCGGCTGCGTCCTTTTTGATTTTTTTAACCGTGGCAGACACTTTCTGATAGGCAGACATATTACCGGAAGCCTTGAGGTTTTCCATCTTTTTTTCAATATCCTGGAGTTCAAGCTGGCTTCGGTCCTGGACATGGGCATGCTTGGCAATAATCGCATGAAGCCCCTGATCTTCCTTTTCAAGCGCTGCCATTTCCTCTTTTAATTCCTTAAACGCCAGGTTGTTTTTATTTAATTTGGCATCGACTTTAGCGACCAGAAGCTTTGCATGCTCATCCACGCCCACGGTCAGCTTTGACGGCCTGGCGGCTTTATTTCCAATGCTCCCGGCCTGGATGCCCATATTCGCCGATATCTGGGAATTGATGATGGAACCGGTTTCATTCTTGCAGGCACCGCTTAGATAAATGGTGGAGTCAACAATTTCTCTTTGGACAATCAAATCCCCAAAGGCATTGATTTTTGAATTTCGGATAAATTTGGCCTGGACAGACCCTTTGACCTTGACCAGTTCCGTATCAACAATACCCATGGAAACGTTCAGATCACCGGTAATATCCACTTCCGCACCCTGGATTTCCTCGGCAGTCAACGAGGCGCACTGAACTTTAAATCCCTGTTTAACTTTGCCGCTCACAACAACATTGCCGTCAAAATTCACATCACCGGTTTCAAATCCGATATCTCCTTTGAGTTGGTACTCAGGGCAGACCGAGATATTTCCCATGGCATCCAGGTGGGGCTGACCGGCTGTGTCCGCATAGATGCGGACCCCGTCTTCTGACATCCGGGTGCCGGGACCTGATGAAAAGGTCAGATCGACCGGTTCTTCCACAGGGATCTCCCGGCCGTATACATCCATGCCGGACTTGCCGGTTTCAGGAAATATTTTTGCAGCCAGAAAAGCGCCTTCTTCCACATAGGGGATGTCACCCCTGTCTTTAAAGTCAATGCTTCCGTCTTCATTGATTTTTCCGGCATGGAGATAGTCTGTGGGGAAATGGTAGCGGATCTGAGCGTCTTTCGGCTGTTTGGGATCTTTTCCCATGGCAACAAGAAAGGCGTCATCCTCCGGTGCTGCACTCAACAGCCATTTGGTGATGGCCTCATCATTTTTTACCCCGTTGATAATTTTGTTTTTTTCAAGAAATTGTTTCACATGTGCCAGGGCCAGATCAACGGTATCATCGGTTTTTACTTTTAGATATGCCTGGGTTTTGTTTTTTGACAGGGTCACTTCAAACTGATCATCCAGAATCACTTCCTTGATCTCTTTTGACGATTTTGTATTTGGAATTTTTCCTGTTTTAATTAATTCATAGGCCAGGGCCATGGTTTTTTTTGCAATGGGCTGAATCGGACCGGTATCAGGGATTAATACTTTGGCATCTTCATACAGGACAGGTTCAAGATCGATATAATGCTGGGAAACAGCTGTTTCAAG
The DNA here is from genome assembly GCA_050293905.1 of Desulfobacteraceae bacterium. GTDB lineage: Bacteria > Desulfobacterota > Desulfobacteria > Desulfobacterales > Desulfobacteraceae > Desulfobacula. The sequence goes on from JBNKNP010000055.1 coordinate 1,694, forward strand.
GATGTGTTTGATCTGGTCTTTCATGATTGAAAACTGTGTGGGCAGGCTTTCTTGTGAGATGATAACATCCTGTTTTTTAAGAATATCCGACAAAGAAACAGGCTTGTCCGGCTGAATGGATCCGCCGGCTGACCGGATTCTGGATTCGAGAATACGGATTTCCTTGTCCTTTTTTTCCAGTTGCTTGACATTCCGATCATCTTTTTTCTTAAAATTGCTGGCAATCTGAAACAATTGTTTATTCTGGCGAGTCGTTATCCGTTTCAGGTTTTTTTGTTTTAAGGCGTCGTCATACCGTGCACAGCACATATTGACCTGGGTGATCAGGTCTTCATTGTTCAAAGGAAGGGTCAGACAGGCCTGGATGTTGGCATCATTAACAGCATTGACCAGGGTATCGAGCTGGGCAGCATCAGCCAGCAGCATTCGCTGGGTATCCGGACTGATTTTTCTGGAGGATCTTAACACCTTTGATCCTTTTATGATGTCCAGCTGATAATTGGCAATGATCAGGGCATAGGGGGATTTTTTGCTGGCAGCCAGGTCTTTGAGTGCTTCGTCTGCCTGATTGAAAATTTTGATGTCATAGCTTTCATCTCCCAGAATGGACTGAACCGCAGCGCCTACTGAAGCTGAGGCATCAATCACCTGAATTTTATATTTCCGGATTTCTGTAATAACCTGTTCCCTTTTTTATACGTTTATGGTTTGGTGAATCAGTTGTTTGGGGTTGTCCGGATTTTCAGAATCGATTTCATTGAACTTGGATGCCCCCATATCCTGCTTCAGAATCATGGATGCCTGGGAGCCGGTAACCCGGGTGCCGGTATACAATTTTTTGGTCACTTTCAGTTCGGCAACAGCTTCTTCTCTTTCCAGACGGCCCACAATCTTTTGTTTTTCATCTTCAATGACTTTAATTTCAGTGGTGATATCCGCTATTTTCTGTTCGCACTCGCTGGATTGCTGCTGGGCCTGGTCCTGTTCTTGAAATATGGCTTTGATCCGTTCATCTGCCTGCTGTATGGTTATTTCCAGTTCTTTGAGTTCTTTGGTGATTTTTTCTTTTTCTTCTTTCTCTTTTACTTCGCCCATCCGGTTTTCCAGAAAATCCATTTTTTTGGTGATTTTTTCCTGGGCAAAGGTCTGGTTGGCAATATCAACGTGAAAGGCATTAAAGGCTTCGTCATATTCCATCTTTTGAGCGACCGCAAGATCCAGTTCCTTTTGTTTGTCTTCAATCTGGCGGTCATATGTTTCGGAAATCCAGCGGATATGATCATCAGCACCTGCTTTAACCGTTGAATATTCAGCCTTGTCCGTCCCGATCTGTTTAACGGTCATGCCTTTTCTGGCAGAAATGGTAGATGCCGTAATCCTGCCGGTTTCATTGTTCAAGGCACCTGATATGGCGATATGGGATTCCATGATTTCTCTGGTGATCATCATATCTCCATAGGCAAATAATTTGACCTTGTTTAAAAATTTGGCCTGGACGCTTCCCTGGGTCTGAATATCTGAATTGACAATACCGTTGGAGACCTTAAGGTCTCCGCGAATCCGGATAATCCCGCCGTTGATTTCATTGGCCGTGAGTTCTTCGCATTCAACCTTGAAACCTTCTTTGACGGTTCCTTTTACAATGACATTGCCGTTAAAGTTGATATTTCCGGTTTTAAAATCAACATCCCCGTTAACGGTAAAGGATTCAAGAACAGAGATGACTCCCTTGATATCAATGCTGGGTTGGCCCGTAATGGTTGATTGGAGCTGCAAACCGTCCTCAGACAACTGGGTGCCGTCCCCGCCTTCTAAAGGTACATCATCCACATCGCCCACCAGCAGCGTTTCTCCAAAAACATCCACTCCGGATTTGGGCTGTTCCATGGGATGTTTTTCCGCCAATAACTGACCGCGTTTAACAAACGGGGAATCCCCCCTTGCCGTAAAATCAATGGACCCGTCTTCGTTGATGACACCGGCAGTATCGGATTCCGTGTTAAAATGATATTCGATATAGGCCGGTTTACCAACGCTGGGGGCAATGCCCTGGGCCACAATGAATTTTTCATGGGGATCGGTGCAGTTCTGCAGAAATTTTCTAATATCATTGTCACTGGTCACCCCGTATTTGATGCCCCGTTTTTTGATCAGATCTTTGATCGGGGTGATATCCGAGGTGCCCTGGGCGGTTTTTGGTATCCTGATCCAGGCCTGGACGCGGTCTTCTGATACCTGAAGATCGACAAATGCGCCGAATTCGGAAGAAAACTGGCTGGACTGGTCGACCTGTTTTTTTCCGCCGGACCGGTCCTGGGCAGCCATGACCTCGTCCCGGCTTTCCAGGGTGATGATTTCGGATTCCACAAGGATGTCGGCCAGAAGCTGCGCCACACCACTGTCTTCAAAATTGTTTAATTGTTTTTTAAAGGCCCGGTCAACATCTTTTTTGCTCGCCAGTTCCCGGTTGATGATCATTTTGGCAAGTTCCCGGTCCAGCAGCCGGGTGTTGATCATGGCCAGTTTGGCAAAGATGCGGCTTAAATCCTGGCGCCGTAAAAAATCATTCTGCACCAGGACCTTGTCAATGGTGAGGCCGGTGGACAGTTCGGCTTCCTTTGTTTCCAGTTCATCCAAAGCCCGTTCCCGCTCGCCTTTGGTAATGAACCCGTCGTTAAAGGCCAGTTCGTCAAAACTGGGCACTTCTTTATAGTCGTCAATGACCACACCGGTACTGGGTTCGGAGCCGATACCGAACAGCTTGGGTTCAACTGTAATGACCACCTCTTCAATGATCTGGTCAATGACTTCAAAGATGTCATCCTCAAGGGTTGAGATATCGATATCACTCTCATTAATGCCGTCAATTGAAAAGTCCAGCTTATTCCGCTCTGACAGGGAATCCATGAGGTGGTCAAGTTCTTTTCGCGCTATTTTAAAGGCCTGGATCAGATTTTTCTTGTTCATGGTGATGGTCCGAGACAACAGCTCGTCCAGTCCCAGAAAAACTTCCTTAAAATCAGCCTGCTCTTTGGCATCCTTTATTGCCTGGGTCAATGAAACCACTTCTTCTTTTTTGGTTTCAAGTATTTTGGTGAATTTCGCCAGCTCTTTTTTCTGGTTGGCAGCCAGGTCGAACAATTTGGCATTCTGTCGCTGGGTGACTTTGTAAAGATGTTTCCGTTCCTGGAAATTTTTATAGATATCCAGTTCGCCTGATATCCTGAGCAGGAGATCGTCATTATCCCAGGGTTTTGAAATGTATTGATGAATTTCGCCTTTATTGACCGCGTCGATGATAGCGTCAAAGTTGGAATATCCCGTGACGAGCAGTCGTCTGGATTCCGGGCTGATCAGGATGCTTTTTTCTAAAAATTCACTGCCGGACATCCCGGGCATCCGCTGGTCGGACATGATCAGAAAAAACGGCGGCTGGGTGGTTTCCAGTAATTTGATGCCCTGTTCACCGTTCAGTGCCGACACGACTTTTGTAAAGCCTTTCCGGCGCAGCACCCGCCGCATGTTCTTGACGATGGGTTCATCATCGTCAACAACAAGAATACCGTATTCGCTGTTATCCGGCATGGTTAGGCTCCGGGAACGGTTTCAGGCATCTCAAACCCGTTACGGGTGGCAATGTCCTGGAATTGTTCATAGAGTTCAGCAATGATCGCAACATACAACGAGTCCATTTTTTCCTTGGACAGCATATTTTTTTCTTTTAAAAGGGCTTCGATTTCGTTGATATAATTTCGGTTTTCAAACCCGCGTTCCAGGCGTGCGTTTAATTCCTCTATCTGTTTGTTTTTTTGAATAATGGCTTTCTGGTGGACAGCGGCACTCTTTTTTAGATCCTTGTTAAGGGTGTATAATTTCGTGTTCTGTTCCTTGGCAAGGGCGAATAATTTGTGGTTTTCCATGATCATGGCATATTGTTCTAGCCCGGCCCTGACAGTTTCAGCAAGAATTTTATTGTCCCATGGCTTGGCAATGTACCGATGGATGGACCCTTTGTTGACCGCTTCGGTGACGGCATCAACATCTGCATACCCGGTGATCAGGAAACGGATGGTGTCAGGTGTCAGTTCTTTGGCTTTTTCCAGAAATACCGAACCTTCCATATTGGGCATCCTCTGGTCTGAAAGAATGAGCGAAAAAGGGTTGTCGGCCGTTTTAATATAATCCAGGGCCGCCTGGCCGGAATTCATGTAGACGTACTTTGCACCAATGCTTTTCATGAGCCGGCCAAGGGATTTGCCTACCTGCTCTTCATCATCGACAATCAATACCGTGTGGTCAATCTTTTCTGCCATGATACCCCCAAAACGATTACCTTTAACAGCATTGCCGACTGTCATTAATGATGCCGCACAAAGCCGTTTTGCGAAAATGCCGTTTAATTTGACTCAGTCCCGGACCTCCGGTCTGAAAGTGATTGACTCTTAAATATTACTTTGTTCTATTATTTTTCTCAAGGATTTTTTAGCATTTTTTAACAGGCAGATACAGCTTGTACCCACCGGCTTTTTTATAAAATAAATATTGAATTTCACAGGGATATCGAATATAAAATAATGAGTAGAATTCTAAAAAAAAGCGGCATCTCCAAGTGAAAAGTGAATCATTTCGTCAATCATGATTTAACTTAAGCAGGATTCAGTTTAGGAAACGAATATGAAGTCAATCGCTCAAATGGCCAAAGACCAGGATATTTCATCCAGTACAATTCGTGAGTACATCAGCCGGTTTGAGGAGTTCTTTCCTGATCCGGTGGAAAGAGAAGGTATTAAAGAATATCCGGAAGAAGCTGAAGATCTGGTGAAAAAAATATACGGGTATTATCAGAACAGCGGCATGACCAAGGAAGAGATCCGGGTTAAATTAGGGGGGCCTGCGCCGGCGGATCCGGCGGTTGCAGGCCCGGTCGGCGCAGCCATGTCACCAATGGATATGGAAATGATCAAAGACCTGACTGCAAAATTTGATCAATTGATTGAGACTATTGAGAATCTGACTGCTGCCATTACCGGTGCCAATGTCGATACCTTTAAAGGGATTCGCAAACAGGTGGGCAGTAATGTGAAGCTTAATGAACTCAATGAACAATTGACCAGTATTATCGAGTCCACCAAAGGTGAAGGCGAGGGGGAAGAAGATATAGAAAAAAACGTGCTCAATGCCGACGGCACCATTGTTTTTTCATTTGGAAAACTCTCTTCCAGCGCTTTGGATTCCATTAATTTTGCAAAAGCGCATAAAAAACCCTGGCTTCATATAGATCTTGAAACTGAAAAAAATCCATCCAGAGTTATTCGAAAATGGCTGCCCCAGTTTCAAATCAAGGTGCTCAATGTTGCGGGCAGAAGCGCCAGCAAGATCCCGGGACTTAAGCGGTCTATTGACGATATTATTTCCCTGGTACTGAATGAATAAGCAGGCCCGCTCCAATTAAAATAAAAAGAAAAGGCTTATGACCAAAAACGGGGGTAAAAAAACGGGCAGTGAAAAAGGCCAGGCACTTCTAGAGTTGGCGGTAAATTGTAAATTTATTACGGCTGAACAGGAAAAAGAAATTCTGCCGGCGCTTTTGAAGTATACAAAGGCTCACCCGAAAAAATCAATCCCCGGTTTTCTGATAAAAGAAAAAGTGCTGTCAAAAGAAAAAACCCAACTTCTTATTTCCATTCAAAAGCATATCAACTTGCTCATGGCGGATAAAAAATTCGGAAAACTCGGAGTTGCCAACCATTTTGTAAAGCCGGACAAGGTGAAAAAAGCGCTGGACCTTCAAATTGAAATCTTCAAGAAACGGAACAAAAGCGTTAAAATCGGAGATATTCTGGTTCAGAATGAAGACATGACTCTTGCAGATAAAACAGCTGTACTGCTGAGCCAGGACCGGATTAAAGATGAACTTCTGCCCGAAGCCTTGAATACCATTGCCAAAACTGAAATCGAACGTATTGCCATAAATAAACGGTTCGGTGCCATTGCGGTGAAAAAAGAGCTTGTTGATACAGACCAGCTGAATCAGGCATTAAAGCTTCAGAAAAAGGAACTTAAAGAAAATAAGGAAAAACGTGATCTGGGAGATATTTTCAAAGAGTTGTTCAGCCTTTCTGATGAAGATATCCTTTCAATTTTTAAAGTTCAGAAAAAACTTGAAACCAAACGGCTGAATCTTGAAAAGCATCTGAACGAATATAATTCACAGAAAAATTCAAGTAAAACTTTGGATGAATATTTTGAGTATTATGTTGCCGAGGACAAATTGTCGGCCGTTGTCAGGCAAATTAAAAAAACAGAACAAAAAACAGCTGCAGCTGATTTTTTAAACTGGTTTTCCCTTTCCGGTATTAAATTCGGGTTGTGCGATTCCGCACAGATCAAGTCTTTTTTAGCAGAAAACAAAATAGATGCGCGGCTTGAAATAGCTAAAGGAACACCACCCGAGCCTTTTGTAAAAGAGGTTGTTGAATATCATTTTGACACCCGGTTTTATGATGGTGAATCCCCTGAAAATACTGGTGAAGAACCCATGGTTAAAAAGGACGATGTCCTTGCCACCATTACCCCATACAAAGAGGCAAAAGCCGGGAAAGATGTCTTTGGCCGACCTGTTTATCTGCCCGGGGAACCGGTTGTCTTTTTAGGTGCCGGTCAGGGGGTGGTTAAAAAAGATAATGAGTTCATCGCACTGGTACCGGGTCATCCGAAATTATTCAAAAACCGGACACTTTTTATCACCATGAATCAGGATGATCTGCCCGTCCTGGAAATCGATGGGGATATCCAGGATGATACGGAGGAAACATATCTTTATAATAATTTGAAAGTGAAAGGGAATATTGTCAGAGGCGTTCATGTCGCATGCCATGATCTGGTTATTGAAGGAGATATCCGCGGTCATGTGACAGCCACGGGAAATATTGATATAAACGGCGGTATCGGTGATGATCAAAATGAAGCTGCTGAGGATGAATCCCCCTGTCATGTGGAGGCAAAAGGCAGTGTCAGGGTAAACCGGAAAATCATCAATGCCAGAATCGTCGCAAAACAGGGATTTAACGCTCCTAAAAGTGATCTTGTTTCTTCCCATATTTTATCCTGCCGGGATATTGTGGTGAACAATATTTTTTCAAGCAATACAGCTCCGTCTGTATTGAAAGTTTCCAGGGAGAATGTGGTTGAGATTGAAAATATAGATAAAACATTGGCCGAACTCAATGACGCGCTTGATAAATTATTGCATAAAACAGAACTGGAACAATTATCCGATGAGCTTATCAAGCAGATCCAGGTTCAAAACGGATACCTTGAAAAGCAGAATGTCATGCTTTATTTAAAAGGGGTGATCAATAATCCTGATAGTACTGAGAGTGAAACAATAGATCAGAGAATCAAAACTTATGAGCAAAATTCCCGGGAATCTGAGGAACATCCGATTACGATTGCGGAACATACAAAAGCCCATCGGTTTATGACGATGATTCTTGAAAAGATTGATTCACTGGAATTTACAGATCAAGCCCGCTATATCCATGAATTATCCGAAAATATCTCCGGGATGTATAAAGCGGCTGTCAAGGCAACGGATCGAATCAACAAAAAGTATGAGGCCCGGTCTCAAACCGTTGAGACGGAAATTGAGAAATCAGGTCAGGAAATTGCCAAACTCAAAGAAAGAATCGAAGAACTCAAAAGCAAAAAAGATCAACTGCGGCATGAGAAAAATAATGCAGCCGATCTTTCGGCACCGGTTATAAGAGTGAAAAACCAGGTGGAAAAACAAACCATTATTCTTGGTGAAAAATCAAAAATGGTCATCGACAAGTCCATTTACCAGGTATGCTTGAAAGAAGACCGGGCCGAGCAGGGTAAACAGGCGAAAATAACGGTTGAAGGATATTATTGATGGCAGGTTTTTCCAATAAAAAAAGGTTGGTTCTCATCGGTGTGACAGTGGCTGTGCTCGTTGCTGCCATTGGTGCTGGATTTTTTTTATACAGCCATAAAAAAATGCCGGAAGATAATGTTCCGCCAGTGATTAAAAAAATAATTGAACTCAACGAAGACGTTAAAAAAACCACCATTGATATCTACAATTTATCCGGTAAGCTGGAAAGCGTTTCCATGACTCAATCGAGAATCACTGACCTGGAATCCACTATTGATGTGATCACCAACATGCGCAACCTGACCGAAGAAAACCAGAAAGCCATTGACCGGTTGATCGGGTTTGCTCAGGAACATGAGAATTATTTTTACCGCAAAAACCTGGCATGGATTTTTGCCATTAAAGAGTTTTATTCGGATTATACCGTGATCCAGCACCGGAAAAGCCGGTCAGACTATCTGGGTGCGTTTGAAACCATGGTGACCTATACCTATAATAATTATGAAAATATTATGGAACTGCACAGCTCAAAACACATGAAATCGTATGATGTTTATTATATGCGGTATCGCCGGGCAGCAGACAGCCACAACAAGTTTAATAGAAAACGGATTGCTTTTCAGAAAGAATTTATAGAAAAGCATCCGGAAGTAAAACCCTTTCTGCCGGGTTCCCACCACCTTGAACCGTTTAAATTCTGGGATAAATTTTCATTCTAAAACAGTGAAAAAGCAACTTCTATTTTTTGTCGTAAAGGCTTTGCAGCACCTTGTCTGCATATTCGATCTGGTTTTTTGACAGCAGGCCGCCCACGTGATTTTCATCGGAAAAAAAGGTGAGCATGGAGATGGCCAGATTTTTTTTAGATCGGATAATGTCGGAAAAATTTTCAGTCAGCGAGTCATCTGTTTCACCCACAAAGGTTGTGAAAAAATTCTGGTAGAAAAAACGATGGGTTTTATAGAACCGGGAATATCCTGTAATTAATCTGCCGACAATTTTATGAAGGTTGTCTCCAGCAACGGATTGGGTATCAATGGCAAGCAGTTGTGAGTGGCAGTTGTCAATTAAGACCCTCCGGGTGTCTTCCAATAATTCCTTTGTCTCATCCTGGGTCACCCGGATGATCGGTTCTTTTAATTCAAGAATAGGGGGCAGATGGTCATGGTCGGTTCTGCGCACCAGGGACAAAAAACGTTTTTTGATATCCTTTTTTTCCGCCTCCATTTCATCCATGTCCAGACCGAATGTATCCATTAACCGCAAGGTCTCATTCAGGCAGCTTTCAAGGTTTTGAATATCATGATGGTCACCCCGGGAGAGCCCGGACAATTGTTTAATAATTTCGTTGAAGAACAGAGAAAAGATGTTTTTAAAGCACACGGAATACATTTTTTCCTGTTTAAGATTGCGTGTGAACCAGGTCAGTTCCTGATAATCGAGCAGGGTTTTCATCCGGTATCGTGTGGTTGAATAATTCAATTTATTATTCCGGCTGGATTCTGCCTGGTCAAATTCAAAAAAGAATCTGGTAATACACTTTTTTAATACTGCATCTGATGGTCCGAGAAATCCCTGGGACGATGCTCCGATAGCGGATATAAATGTGTGGGCAAACCTTAGGAAGGTATCGATTTTTTTTAAAACCCCACTGGTTGCGGCATCCAGTTTTTGCATTGTTTGGAGATAGATTTTCGGGTTCTGTTCTTCATTGATTAATTGCTGCCGGGTATTCAATATTTTGGTGAAAACAGCCAGGCTGCTCTCTATTTCCGTTCTTGCCTGGAGTACATTTTTAGAAAGAACGGATTTTTCAATCTGCGGCAGTTTGGCACCCACCAGACGGCAGACAATAGAGGCGGTTTGAATATCATCCAAACTCTCCCGCCAGGGTTTGTCTTCCTGAAGGGTTTTAACCATGGTCTGCAGGGTGTTCCCCACAAGAGTCCGGTAGTCACGGCCCTCATTTGTTTTGGCAATGAGTTTTTTAAGATCTTTTTCTAAAAATTCGTCATTATCCGACCCATCTGACAAATGAGCATTATCGAAAAAAGAAATAATTAAATTGGTAGTCAGATGTTCAATGGCCTTTTTATTGGAAGCCTCATTGATATCTTCCACTGAAATCTGTACATCGGATTCAAAGGTATAGTGGTCCGAGTCTTTGGTCAATACGCTGAACAGCAGGTAGAGATTTGTAAAATATTGGTCTGCATCAAAAAATGTGTCACCTTGGACACTGTTTTGGAAAAAACGGATAATCTCTTTTGTAGCGATGATGGTATTGCCCTGTTCATCTGTTCTTGATTTTTTAATGGGACTCAGGTCGTTGGTGCCGGTGCGGAAAAGGCGGGGCATCTTTTTCTGGTACAGTCGATCCCTGAAACGTTCGATCCTATCTTTTTTTAATATTGTCATGGATCTGAATCTCAAATAGGTTGGTATCGTTGCCCTGGTTTGAAAGCTTGCATTCCTTAATCCGGGCATTGGAAACGATCTCTTTTATTTCACGCTGGGCATGTCTGCCGTGGACGATGGTCCCGGCAATAACGGTTCCTTCTGCAATAATTTCTGATTTTCCCGGATTGCTGTCTGCCCAGTCCAGATAGTTTTCCCGTTCATCATTCAGATCATCAATCAAATCATCAAGGCCGTCAAACGCAAGGTTGACCTTTTTTATCTGTGCTTCATTGGTTTCAATGGCGTTGAATCTTTCGTTCAATTGGTCGTTCAATCGGGAATACAGGGCGTGTTTTTGTTTTAAAAGGGTTTTTAAATTAAGGATTTCTTTTTTGTCTTCAGACCGGGCTTCAAGTTCTTCCATGTTGCTTTTAATCCTTTGTTTGTCCCCGACGACCTTATCCAATTCATTGGCAACCCGGATAGTGGATTGTTGATATCCTTCATTTTCATACCGTAGGTTTTGCTGCTTTTTTTCTAATTTATTTTTCTCTTTTTCAGATTCAATGATTTTTTTTTCAATACGGATCAATTCGTTTTTAACGTACAAATCCTGGCCCACGGTGATGGTGCTGGGATCGGTCTTATCCGTACCGATATTTTTTGCATGGACACCCTGGTTGGAGCAGATATTAGAGTTGATGATTTTGCCGGCTTTTACCTGACAGGCACCGGAATTTTCTATGCTTGAATCGACAATTTCTTTTTCCACATAGACATTTCCCAGGCAGGATATGTGGGAATCATGTATGAAATTCACCCTTACATGGCCTTTTGCGAAAATTTTTGCACCATTGGCGCCGTCTATAACAGTTACATCGCCCTGTGCATAAATTTCGCCGCCGTCAATTTCTTTGATTTTGACATCATTGCCTTTGATCTTGAAACCGCTTTTTAGACTCCCGCTGACATGGATATCACCATCGTAAATCAGATGCCCGGTTTTATAACCCACATCTTCCTTTACCTGAAAAAATTCTTCCACGCTGATGCTGCCTGACCAGCTTAGTTTCGGATGACCGGAAATTTGAGAGTAGGCCTTTTTTCCGTCTTCAGAAATTAAGACACCTTCCCCGGCATTTAACACGACATCTTTTACCGGCTGGACCGGCAGTTCGTTGCCGAAGATATCCCTGCCCGGTCTGGCTTCTTTACAATCGAATTTTTCCGCCAGCAGTTTATGCGCTTCTGTTTTAGGAATTTCGCCGCGTTCTTTAAAGTCGATATTTCCTTTTTCATCCATGCCGCCGGCTTTCAGATGATCAGTATCAAAGTAGTATTCAATCCGGCCGTCCCTGCCATGTTTCCGTGGTGTTCCTTCTGCTGCTTTGAATCGGTTTGTTTGGAATCCGCTGGAATTGATGAACCCTTCTATTGCGGATTCATCGGCCAATCCGTAATGAATCCCTTTGGCAGATAAAATCGAATAAATGTCTTCGGCGATAAAATTGGAATCAAAATTTTGAGTTTTTCTTAAATACGCACTCATGCCTTCATCTTCAATGTCAAGAAGCATGCCGCCCTCAATATTTTCAGATTGCCGGGTGCTCTCCTTCACAGTATCGGGTTCATCCACTATGGGTTCGGGGCCTTCGGGGGAAGGTTCGGGTTTTTTTTGACCGGATTTGGTATCTGCCTGTGCTGCTCGTTTTTGTTCTTCTATCACCTGTTCGATCTGCTGCCGGGTGAGTTTTCCGGAGTCCAGAAGGATCTGGCCGATCATTTTAGGTTGTTTATTGCCGGAGAGCATTTTTTTCTGGAAAGTCAATGCGGCGTTGAGTGTTTCTTCGTTGATAAATCCCATCTTTACTGCCAGTGAACCGAATTTTATTGTGGATTTCAATATCTTGATGCCGGCAGTGGTATTGATTAGCTGGTTGATTGTTTCTTCTGAAATCAGATTGTTTGAAATAAAAAACCGCTTGAGTGCATTTTCATAGTCATCTGAAGATTTGCAGGCCTTCATTGCCTTAATGCAATCTTCTTTTGAAATCAGTTTTTTTTGAAGAGCGATTTTTTCAAGCATGTTTTTTCCTGCATCGTCGAGTCAAAGAACCGTCTTTTTTGAGTCTCTTCAGTTTAGCATAAATTAAGAAAAATAAAATATAATTTATATATTACCATATCGTCGCATAAACATGCAATCGGATTAAGCCACCGAAAATTTAAATAAATTTTGACGGAGCGGTTTTTCTAGTCTGGATTTTATCTGAAGTCAAATCTTGAATATAGTGACGACTTGTTTTTCGCAAGTCCCCGGTGAATGCGATACTGCTGTCCGGTTGTACGGTGCCGGGCTTAAAATTAAAAAAAGGCTGTTTTAAAAAGCAATGATTGACTTGACGGTCCGGACGTTTCATGATTGAAAATCAATAATTGAAAAACGATGACGAAAAAAGGATAAATAACCAGCAGCATGCGCAATATGAAAATTATCAATGCCAGATCAGATGATCTGAATATCAATCGCTTTGAAGCACACATCCCCCAGGCATGGTGCATCGTTGGCGCCAACCGGTCCGGTATCCGGAAATTGTTTGATTTGATCTGCGGCCGGGCACCGGATATGGCTGCCGACTGTCTGGACCTGCCAAAGGATGTCGGCCGGGTCTCTTTTAAAGACCAGCAGGAAGTTTATGAGCTTGAATTAAAAAATGATGATACGGATTATCTGAACCGGCCTGATCCCGGAACCCTGGTCAGGGATTTTCTGGATCAAGTTGACGATCACCTGGACCTGGTTGAAAAATTCGGCATGATCCACTGCCTGGACAAGGGGTATCGTCAGTTGAGCACAGGTCAGACCAGAAAATTGATGCTCTTGTCCCAGATTATTGCCGGGCGGTCTGTTCTGGCCATCCAGGCGCCTTTTGAGGGGCTGGATGCAAAGAGTCAGAAAGAAGTGAATTTTGCGCTGGAACATCTTTACGGCCAAGATATACTGCTGTTTCTGTTTGTCCATAACCTGGCCGATATTCCGGCGTGGTGCACCCATGGGGCGCTGATGGAAAACGGAAGAATCACCATTCAGGGGCGGCTGAACCGGGTGATGGATCAAATTAAAAAAAAAACAGGGCAGATGTCTGCCGATTTCAGGGTCTCGGCCCGGGAGTACGGCCTGGAAAAGGAAAATGCCCCGGGCAAAGCCGTTCGGGCTGCTGGGGAAAAAAAGGAACTGGTCTGCCTGAAAAACGGTTCAGCCGGGTATGGGGGAAAACCCGTTTTCCAGAATATATCATTCACCATGAACCAAGGGGATCATACCCTGGTGACCGGGCCCAACGGATGCGGCAAGTCCACCCTGCTTCATGTGGTGACCGGGGATCATCCGGCATGCTATCAGAATGATTTGAGAATTTTTGGTGTTCAAAGGGGAACCGGGGAATCCATCTGGGAATTAAAAAAGAAAATGGGCATTGTCAGCCCGGAACTGCACCGCAACTATTACCTGCCCGGCCCAACGCTTCACTGTGTTATTTCCGGCCTGTTCGATTCCATCGGTCTTTACCGGCGTTTCAGCCGCCAACAGGAAAAGCAGGCTCAAGTCTGGCTGGACAGAATCGGTTTGGCAGACAGCGCCATGACACCCTTCAGGGAATTAACCTTTGCAGATCAGCGCCTGGTGCTTATTGCCAGGGCCCTGATCAAGGTGCCGGATCTGCTGATTCTTGACGAGCCCACCCAGGGACTGGATCAGGCAAATCGGAAGGCGCTGCTTGATTTTTTAGAAGAGCTGGCTGCCGAAGATATCTGCACCCTGCTCTATGTCAGTCACCGCCAGGATGAAATCAGGCCGTTTTTTGTTCACCACCTTCGTATGGGAGAAACATGACACGGCAGGCGGAAACATGGTTTGTCGATCTTAAATCAGGGTCGATATCTTAGCGAGCCACTGATCAAGCTTTTTTTCTGATATTTTACCCTGTGTTTTGACGCCCTGGGCAAACAAGGAAATTTTATATTCTTCCAGCAGCCAGAAAAATGTTTCAACAGCCTCTGTTTTCTGCGACGATGAATCCCCGGATAAAGAAGAGAGCTGCTGATCCAGTCTGTTCGTGTACTTTAACAGGCGGGCAGCTTTCCGTTCTTCTTTGAGCGGATGGTCCACGGCTTTCTGGGCACGGATTCTGTAACCGGTCACATACCGGTGGAGATGAATGATCCGTTCAAACTCATACAGATCTAAAAAATTGGGGGGAACAAGGTTTTTTAAATCATTGAAAATTATAGTGAGAATACCTGATGTTTTTTCATTTTTCTGATGTCTGAATGACAATTTCTGGATCAGTTCAAAACAGTCTTTGTATGCTTTCCCAAGGGTTGAAACTGTTTTAATAAAGTGCTGCCCTGTGTTGAACAACTTTGGCATTTCCTGTTTGGCAAGTTTGTGAAAATCTGATTGGGTACGGATATTTTTTCCAAACACGGTTTTTATGACCAGATTGAAAACCGACTTTTGAAAACCGGTCTGGCCGTTGAAAATCGGGGCCATCTGTTTGAGCGCGGCCGACCGGTTGATATCTTTTTTCAAAGCTTTGAAATCATCAGGATAATTGCACAAGAATAAATGGGATATCCCTTTTTTATGGGCCAGAACAGCCTGGCTTTCAGATCGAAGAATCCGTAATGAGAGAGTGGTGTTACCTGTTTTAGGATCGGTTTGTGCCACAAGGGCCGGGTATGCTTTCACGGGGAATTGGCTTTCCGGATCAATTAAAATGGATGCATCAAGATCTTTAAAATCCCACTCTGTGACGCTATCCTGCTCAATTTTTTTTCTAAGCTGTTCAAAGGCATGATCTTTTGGTTCAGATCCTTGGCCGGAAAATTCCTTTAAAATTGTTTTATCCCGGATGGCCTTTATTTCACGGTTTTGTTCATCCCGGATGGAAATTCTCATTTTCAGATGATCGGGCAGCTCTTTTTCCGACCATTGATCAACAGGAATGAGCAATTTAAAGCGCTGCTGGATAAAGGCGGAGAGCATGGAAAATAAAGGCCGGTCTTCCACAGGCATTTGTCTTGCTATGATGCGGGCCGAGTCGGACACAGGCACGAGCTTTACCCGGTAGCGTTTTGGCAGGGCTTTGATCAGGGCTGCCACCTTTTCTTCAAACAAACCGGGCACCAGGGTGTCCAGGCTGTTTTCAGATACATGTGCCGCCCGGCTGGCCGGCACCTTTATGGTAACACCATCTGTTTGAGATCCGGGATTGAATTCATACCCCAGTTTAAATTTTCCTTCAGCCATGGTCAGGGTGTCCGGAAACAGGTCCATTTCCCGGGTATCAACATCTGCTTTCTGAAGATCCTTCAGGGTCATTTTTAAAAAATCCGGATCCGTCTGATCCTTTATGAATTTTGAAAAGGTATGGATATTATAAAACGGTTTGGGCAGCCGGTTCTGATAAAACAGAAACATGTCATCTTCAGATGCCAGGATGTCTTTTTTCCGTCTTTTATGTTCCAGGGTTTCAAGCCGTTCAATCAATTCCTTATTGTGGGTCATGAATTCAAACTGCTGAAAAATTTCTCCCTGGACCAGAGCGTGGCGGATAAAAATATCGCCCGACTCAATTGGATTGATTTTTCCATAGGCCACTTTCCGGTCACTGATCAGTATCAGTCCGAACAGGGAAACCTGAACACTGGCAATCACCTGTCCGCGCTTTTTTTCCCAGTGCGGGTCAGAATAGGTATATGTACAAAGCTCTCCGGCAATGGGCTCAAGCCATTCCGGGTCAATATTGGCACAGGTCCGGGCAAACAGCTGGCTGGTCTTGACAAATTCCGCAGCCACAATCCAGTTGCCGGCAGAGTTGAACAGGCCTGATCCGGGAAATATCATGGCCTGCCGGCCTTTTGCTGCCGTATAGATATTTTTTTCTTTTTTATGGGCAATGTTGGCCAGATATCCGGATAAAAGAGACTGGTGAAGGGCAATATACAAGGGACCGCCAATGGAGAATTCTTTGGATTTCATACCCTGGCTGCCGGTTTGAATCGGTTTTTTCTTGCCTATATCCATTTGATGCTCTTTGAGTATTTTATGGATTTGATGTTGAATATCATCCCATTCTCTCATGCGTTTAAAAGACAGGAAATGGTCCTGGCAGAACCGGATAAGTTTGGACCGGGATTTGAGCTTTTTTTCAGCTGTTTTATACGCATGCCAGATGTTTACCAGGGTTATAAAATCAGATGCCGGGTCCTTGAACTGCGCATGGCGCAGGTCAGCTGCCTGGATTTTGTCTGCCGGCCGCTGCCTGGGATCTGAAATGGTCAGGGACGTGGCGATAATGACGGCTTCTTTCAGGCAGTCTTTGCGGTCCGCTTCAATTAAAATTCTGGACAGTTTGGGATCCACCGGCAGTCTTGCCATGATGCGGCCCATCCGGGTCAGGCGGTACTGCTTTTTTTTATTTTTTTTGCCGGGCCCGGTTTTTTCTTTAATAGCACCCAGTTCCATCAATGTATTAAACCCGTCCTGAATGCTTTTTTGCGACGGCGGATCAATAAACGGAAACGTTGAAACATCTCCAAGGTTTAAAAAGATCATGCGCAAGATAACCTCAGCCAGGTTGGATCTTAAGATTTCAGGCGAGGTGAAAAAAGGTCTGGATAAAAAATCATCCGGATCATATAGCCGAATACAGACCCCGTTTTCAACCCTGCCGCACCGGCCCTGGCGCTGATTGGCCGAAGACTGGGATATCGGGCTCACCGGAAGGGCCGTGGTCCGGGTTCTGGGCGAATAACTCGGGATTCTGGCAAGACCGGTGTCCACCACATATTTAATACCCGGTATGGTCAGGGATGTCTCGGCAACATTGGTGGATACAATGATTTTTCTGCCCACCCGGGAAGAGAAAATTTTGGACTGCTCTCTGGCCGACAGCCTGGCAAACAACGGCAGGAATGTCATCCCTGGTGAGGCATCGCCTCTTATAATTTCAAGGGTCTCACCAATATCCTGTTCCGTGGGCATAAAGACCAGGATATCTCCTTTTTTAGTATTTGAAAGAAGATATCTTACCGCTTCTGCTGCTGCTTCAACATACCCCTTGTCTTCAATGGTTTTTGTATCATTGTCCGGATCCTCATCCGATTGGGGTGCAATGGGCATGTAAATGGTTTCAACAGGAAAGGTCCGGCCGGAGACTTCAATAATCGGAGCATCATTAAAGGCTTTGGAAAATTTTTCAGTATCAATGGTGGCAGAGGTGATAATCAGCTTGAGGTCGTTTCGTTTTCTGATCAGACGTTTAAGAATGCCCAGAGTAAAATCAATGTTTAAACTGCGTTCATGGGCTTCGTCCACAATAATGGTGTCATAGGCCTTTAACAACCGGTCAGTCTGGGTCTCAGCCAGTAAAATACCATCCGTCATCAGCTTTATGCAGGTATGGGGAGATGTTTTATCTTCAAACCGGATTTTATACCCGACAGACCGGCCCAGCGGCTGGTCCAGCTCCTGGGCGATTCTTCTGGCCACATTGACGGCGGCAATTCTTCTTGGCTGGGTGCACCCGATCATGCCGCGTTTTCCCTGCCCGGCCTTTAGACAGAATTTCGGGATCTGGGTGGTTTTTCCGGAACCGGTTTCTCCGGAGATAATGATCACCGTATTTTTTTTGATGGTGTCAACAATATGATCTTCCCTGGCCGTGATGGGAAGATCCGGCATGGCGGTCACCCGGTTCGGGTGTAACAGTGTTTGTTTTTTAACCGGTCTTTTTTTCTTTTTATCATTCATCATGCCCAAAGCAATGTAACCCATCCGTCTAAAAAGTCAAATTCATTATTATCCATACTTTTACAGTATAATACCAGTTTTTTAACAGGGATGCATGGGACAGCCCTTCTTGTTCATGCTGCGGGGAAATAATAGATAACTATCTGTTTTAACAGATATAATATCAAATTAAAAAAAAATGCAAAATCCAAGGTTTAACAGATTGCCTATAAAAGGTAATTGTGATAATCATCTTAGATTATGACTCAAATTATCAGCATAGCCAATCAAAAGGGCGGGGTGGGGAAAACCACCACAGCCATTAATCTTTCAGCAGCCCTGGCAAAAATTAAAAAAAAGGTGCTCCTGGTGGACTGTGATTCCCAGGCCAATGCAACCACCGGCCTGGGGATTGATAAACCGTCATTGCAGTATTCCCTGTACCATGGGCTTATCGGCGACGCGGATTTGAATGAGATCATGCTCCCCACCATACTGCCGACATTGACGATTGTCCCTGCAGATATTGATTTGATCGGGTTTGAAATTGAAATGGTGTCGGCCGAGGGCAGGGAAAGGCAGTTAAAGAATCTGCTGCACCCTGTGGAAGATCAATTTGATTATATTATCATCGACTGCCCGCCTGCGTTAAGCCTTTTAACGCTGAATGCATTTACCGCATCCCATTCAGTGATCATTCCCCTGCAAAGCGAATTCTATGCGCTGGAGGGACTGGGACAGCTCCTAAACACGATTAAACGTGTTAAATCATCTTATAATCCCGGATTGAAAATCAAGGGAATCCTTTTGACCATGTATGACCAACGAACAAATCTTTCCCAGAACGTGGTTGAAGATGCCAAAAAATATTTTAACGATATGGTATTTAAAACAAAGATACCGCGCAATGTAAAGCTGGGGGAGGCGCCCAGCTATGGATTGCCGGTAATGTTATATGACAAACAATCAAAAGGATCAAAAAGTTATGCTGCTTTTGCAAGGGAACTTTTAAAAAGATGACAAAAAAGAAAAAGAAGAATACGGGTCTTGGCCGGGGAATTTCAGCACTGATACCGGATGTTGATACACCTGAATCCAGCCCGGATTTTTTAATGTGTCCGGTTGAAAAAATCAGCCCTAACCGGTATCAGCCCCGAACGGTTTTCAGTGAAGAAGAACTGGAAAGCTTAAAGCAGTCCATTGCCCGGCAGGGGGTGTTGCAGCCGCTGCTGGTCCGCCACATGAATAACTCTTATGAACTGATCGCCGGCGAACGAAGGCTCAGGGCTGCCAAAGAGGCCCAGTTGACCCATGTTCCGGTTTTTGTTAAAGACCTCACCGATGTACAGGTGCTTGAAGTTTCTATTATAGAGAACATCCAGCGGGAAAATTTAAATGTACTCGAAGAAGCAGAAGCCTATCACCGGCTGATCAATGAGTTTTCATACACCCAGGAAATGGTGGCCAAGAAAATCGGAAAGAACCGGTCAACCATTGCAAACCTGCTCCGGTTGAGAAGTCTTCCCGAAGCCATTAAAAAAAGCCTGGTGGAAGAAAAGATTTCCATGGGGCATGCCAGGGCATTATTAGGTGCGGGGTCACAGGATAATCAGCTTGTTTTGTTTGAAATTGTTTTACAAAAAGGACTTTCCGTCCGGCAGACCGAACAGCTGGTAAACCAGGCCAAACAGGAGCCGAAAAAACTGCAGAAAAAAATTTCAGCGGCTGAAAAACAATTTCTGGCTGAAACCTGCGCTGCAATCTCTAATCAAATTCAATCCAAAGTCCATATTCGAAAAATCGGAAATGAGGGAAAGATAGAGATTAAATTCAAATCAAAAGCAGAATTCAAGCGTCTAGTGGATCTTCTGAGCCATATTGCATGAAAATAACCGTTGCGAAAACAGCCGGATTCTGCATGGGGGTCAGGCGTGCAGTGGATCTGGTTCTGGATGCATCCAATCTTTCTGAAGAACCGGTTTATACCTACGGACCTTTAATCCATAATCCCCAGGTATTAACCATGCTTGAAGAAAAAGGGGTGTATAAAATTGAAACCATCCCGGAACATGGCAGCGGTATTGTATTGATCCGTGCCCACGGGGTGCCGCCGGATGATGAAAAAGCACTTAAAGATGCCGGTTTTACCGTTATTAATGCCACCTGTCCCCGGGTGGTCAGGGTCCAGGTGATTATCCGTAAATATGCCAAAAAAGGCTATTCAACAATTATCATCGGCGATGAAAAACATCCTGAAGTGATCGGCCTTCTGGGATACGCGCAGGGCCGGGGACATGCCGTTACCTCCATGGAAGCGTTTTGTGAGCTGCCGAAATTTGAACATGCGGTTGTGGTTGCCCAGACCACCCAGAATACGGCATTCTGGGATGAGATCAAAGCCTGGTGTCAGGCCCATGCATCCCATTACAAATTGTTTGATACCATCTGCGGATCCACGGAAAAACGGCAGGCTGAAATCCGGCGTCTGGCCCGGATGAATGATGCCATCATCGTTGTCGGAGGCAGGGAGAGCGGCAATACCCGGCGGCTGGCCCAGATCGCATCAGACACGGGGAAACCGGCCGTCCATATTGAAAATGCCGACGAAATTGATTATCAACAATTTACTTCAGTGAAAAAAGTGGGAATCACGGCAGGCGCCTCAACGCCGAACTGGATTATCAATGATGCCTATCGGCAGATAAAGGCAAACATTCAAAAAAAACATCCCGTGGGCGGAGCCCTGTTTATGATCAGGGATTTTTTAATTAAAACCAATATCCTGGCCGCTGTCGGTGCAGGATTTCTCACCTATGCCTGTACTGTACTGCAAAAGGGGTTCAACGGGTCTACCCATGCCTTGATCGCCATGCTATACGTGTTAAGCATGCATGTGATGAATAATTTATTCACCACTACTTCTGATAAATATAATCATCCCCAGCGGGCGTCTTTTTATCTGGAAAACAAAAAATATTTATGGGTGCTTGCCGTGGTTTCCGGCGCAATGGGACTTTACCTGAGTGCCATGACCGGCGGACTGTCTTTTTTCCTTTTGCTCATTATGAGTGTTCTGGGCCTGTCTTATAATTTAAAAATCATTCCGTCTTTTATCACCCCAAAAGGCCGGGTGTCCCGTATCAGGGATCTGCCCGGTTCAAAAACCATACTCATCATCCTTGCCTGGGGAACGGTAACCTGCCTGCTGCCGGCAGTGGCCTGCGGCTGCAACCTTATCAGCGTCGCCATTGTTTTTTTATTTGCCGAAGGCATTGTCATGGCCAGAACCGTCTATTTTGATATCCTGGCCATGCAGGGCGATCGGATTACGGGCAGGGAAACCCTTCCCATCCTGCTGGGGGAAAAGCAAAGCTTTAAAATTATAAAATATGTTCTTTTAGGGGATATTTGCCTTATTTTTCTGGCCGGATTCTCTGATTTGTTGGCTCAAAAGGCTTTCCTGCTTGCCTTTATCCCCTTTGTTATGCTTTTATTAATAAGATTTTTTGAAAAGGACAACCTTATTTCAGGCGGGCACAGGGAATTTATCATTGAGTCCTTGTTTGTTGTTGCCGGGTTGATGGCCGCGGT
>JBNKNP010000056.1:0-29721 GCA_050293905.1 Desulfobacteraceae bacterium
TAATTTATGAAAAGCGTCCCTTGTCCTGTCGGTGGTTCACATCACCGGATGCCGGCCTGTGTGAAAAATCAGTTACTGACGGCTCAAATGTTCCCCAGCACGCCATCCGCCACCGTGTTTTTCAGACCGGGACCACTATTCTTTTGTCCTGGGCAAAAAAAAAGGGACGATATGGGGAGCAGGTGCCTTTTATTTCGTCTCTTCTGGAAGTTGTGGAACAGGAAAAGAAACAAAGGAAATGGAAGGGGTATACGATTTTTTAAACCGGTGACAAAGACCGGCCGGGCTGGTACGGGCAGACCCGGGCAGAATATACGCTTGCCTTAAATCAGCAGGGCTGTTAAATAATAAATCAAGCCCTTAACCTAAAATAAGAGAAAAATAATCATGTCAACACAGAGTGAATGGACAAAATCAAGCTGGAAATCGTATACCGCCCTTCAACAACCAAACTGGCCGGATCCGGAACAGGTGGAAAAAGTACTGGAAACCCTGTCCGTACTGCCGCCACTGGTTTTTGCCGGTGAGATCCGGGATTTGAAAAGCATGCTGGCCAAAGCTTCCAGAGGCGAAGCATTCCTTCTCCAGGGTGGCGACTGCTCGGAAGATTTCAGCGAAGTGACTGCACCCATTATCAGGGAAACCTTAAAAGTGCTTTTGCAGATGGCAGTGGTCATGACCTATGCCGGCGGCAAGCCTGTTGTCAAGGTCGGCCGGATTGCCGGTCAGTTTGCCAAACCCCGGTCGTCTGACACGGAAGTGGTGGATGGGGTCGAGATTCCGTCTTACCGGGGCGATATGGTAAATACCATTGAGCCGACGATGGAGGGCCGGATTCCCAATCCGAAATTTATGCTCAAAGGGTATAATATGGCCGCCTCCACCCTGAATCTGCTCAGGGCATTTACCCGCGGCGGATTTGCAGCCCTGCACCGGGTCCAGGCCTGGAACCAGGAATTCGTTGTCCAGTCTCCCATGGGCCGGTCCTATGACCGCCTGGCAAAACAGATCGACCAGGCCATCAAGTTTATGAATACCATCGGCATTCCCACGGATATCCCCCAGGTCAATCAAACCCAGTTTTTTACTTCCCATGAAGCCCTGCTTCTGGGATATGAGGAAGCCATGACACGTGTGGATTCCACCACAGGAGGATGGTACGACTGTTCTGCGCATCTGCTCTGGATAGGAGAGAGGACCCGGCAGGTGGATGGTGCCCATGTTGAATTTTTAAGAGGGGTGCTCAATCCGATTGGGGTTAAAATCGGTCCGGATTGTGATATAGATGACGTCAAGCGGCTGATCGGGAAATTAAATCCGGAAAATGAAGCCGGACGGCTGACCCTGATTACCCGGCTGGGGATTGACAATATTGAAAGGGTGCTGGCCCCGTTGCTGCGGGAAACCAAAAAAGAGGGATTTAATATTGTCTGGAGCTGTGATCCCATGCATGCCAATACGTATACATCTGAATCCGGCCATAAAACCCGGAATTTTAATGACATTTTAAAAGAGATCACCCGTTTTTTTGAAGTACACTGGGCAGAGGGAACAATTCCAGGCGGCGTTCATCTGGAAATGACAGGTAAAAATGTCACGGAATGTATTGGCGGTGCCAGAAATATCATTGATGAAGAACTGCACAGCCGGTATGACACCACCTGTGATCCACGCCTGAATGCTGAGCAGAGTCTTGAGGTCGCCTTTCAGATCGCAGACATGATCAAAAATTGATGGATACAGTGAGTTGTAAGTGAAGCTGCCGCCACCGCAGCTGTATCAGATATCAACATCTAACTCTATTTGAACAGGAGAAACCACATGGGCGATATACTTGATATTGTCAAGGCAAGGGATCCCTTTGAAAAGGAATTTCATCAGGCCGTAACAGAGTTTTTGCTTTCTGTAAAGCCGGTACTTGATCAGACGCCGGAATACCGGCATACCGGAATCATGGAGCGGATCGTGGAGCCTGAACGATTGATTCAATTCAGAGTTCCCTGGGTGGACGACCAGGGAAAAGTTCAGGTCAACCGTGGATTCAGAGTTGAGATGAATTCAGCTATCGGGCCTTACAAGGGGGGGCTTCGCTTCCACCCATCCGTGAATTTGTCTATTCTAAAATTTCTGGCCTTTGAACAGGTGTTTAAAAATGCACTGACCACACTGCCCATGGGTGGAGGGAAGGGCGGTTCGGATTTTGATCCAAAAGGAAAATCCGACTATGAAGTCATGCGGTTCTGTCAGGCATTTATGGCAGAGCTTTCCCGGCATATCGGGGCCCAAACCGATGTCCCGGCAGGTGATATCGGTGTCGGCGGCCGGGAGATCGGCTATCTTTTCGGGATGTACAAAAAACTGCGCAATGAATTTACCGGAATTTTGACCGGCAAGGGATTGAACTGGGGCGGCAGCCTGATCCGGCCGGAAGCCACCGGCTACGGATCTGTCTTTTTTGCCGAAGAAATGATGGCAACCAGAAATGAGAGTTTAAAAGATAAGATCTGCCTGGTGTCGGGATCTGGAAATGTGGCCCAGTATACCATTCAGAAGCTGAATCATCTGGGGGCGAAGGTGGTGACGATTTCCGATTCATCGGGATATATTTACGATGAAAAAGGGATTGACGAAAAAAAATTAAATTTTGTCATGATGCTTAAAAATGCCAGACGGGGCAGAATTAAGGATTACGCGGATAAATTCAAGGACGCTGTCTACACGGCCGTCGATCCGGCACTGGATTATAATCCGTTATGGAACCATAAAGCCGATTGTGCGTTTCCCAGTGCCACCCAGAATGAAATCAATAAAAAAGATGCCAACCATCTTATAAAGAACGGGGTGTATCTGGTGTGTGAAGGTGCGAACATGCCCACCACACTGGAGGGTGTAGATGTTTTCCTGGATAAAAAAATATTGTATGCACCGGGAAAAGCCGCCAATGCAGGCGGCGTGGCCGTGTCCGGACTTGAAATGTCCCAGAACGCCATGCAGATTAAATGGTCCAGGAAGGAAGTGGAAGCCAAACTCAAAGGCATTATGCAGAAAATCCATCAATCCTGTCTGTCCGCTTCCGAAGAGTACGGCACACCGGGTAATTATGTTAACGGTGCCAATATTGCCGGATTTGTCAAGGTTGCCGATGCCATGATGGATCAGGGTATTGTATAGTTGCCAATGACCTGGGGCAGTTCTTTTTGCAAAAACTGAAATGCCCTTTGGCAGCTACATGTCGGCAATATAGGGCTGGATCATTTCAAGCTCGTTTGGGCGGATGGCTCTCCAGCAAATATCATACATGGTTGCGGCCACTACCTTTGGATTCGGTTTCAGCCGGGTGACCCGGATCGTGTCATCCAGCTCTATCCACAGGGTTTTTTCCATGTCCAGATCATAGGCTTTGCTGATTTTTTCCGCAAAATTATGGATATAATTTTTTAAAGAGGTGTTCATTTCCGGATTGGTCCGGGCATTTTTAAGGATCACTGCAGTTGGAATCAGGTAACTGATATCCGAGCTTTTCAAAGAGAGGTCTACAATTTTTACATGATAGGCTCCCGGCCACCACGACACGGGCTTTTCACCATCAACGCTCTTTCCGTCCCACTCATAAATAAAATCGTGAACAACCATTTTTTTTTCCTTGCCCGTTAACTCCGGGTGCCGGTCCGTTCGGCAGCCGGATTGCCGGAATCACTACAGATCCTGTTGTGCCGCTTTGCAGGCAGATACAAAATCTTCGGGATACACCCCGCTGATCCACCTTAGCTGGGCTTCTGAAAACGTTCCCGGTGCATAGGGCAGCCTGGGAATAAAAGAATACAATAAATGCTGGCCGGTTTCAATCCCATCCAGCCGCTTGGAATATTCAATGCCGGTGACCATTTTGGCTCCCAGGGCTTCAAGAATCTTTACTGCCAGAAGAATATGCCTGTCCAGTGAGGCCCTTATTTTTGTATCTGCATCAAAAATATTGCCGCAGGCTGTTTTCGTCATCAGCTGCAGCTCCCATTCACTGATCTGTGCCTTGGGAGCAAACAGCAAGGTGAATTCATCTTCTGCCACAATGAGTGAAGACGGTCCTGTTTTATTCCCGTCCGTCCGGGTGTTGTTTTGGATGGCAAGAAGATAGGCTTGAAAAAAATCGGTTCCCGTGGCCTGTTTATAGTGTGTAATAAATGCATCAATCATGTCCCCGCAGGCAAAGGATGGAATTTTGTTGCCAGATATTGTGGTCATAGTTTTCGGGATCAGTGCATTTTGCTGGTGGATCATCTGGTGGGATGCATGGAGCCTGTGGCCGGATTGCGCATAGCCATAACCGAAATTCCATCCCCACAGCGTGGCGTTAAATTCCAATGACAAGTCCGGGGATGCGTTTATGCGGTCCGTAATTTTTTTCCTCAACATCTCAAGTGCTTCCGGGGTCAGGCCTTCGTGTTTGTCCGTTAAGGAAATGTTCAGGGCCTGGGCCATTCTAACATAAGCCCGCTGGTAATACAGGTGGCGGATACCGGTCATATCCTGTAAACTTAAGCTTTTGGCACTGTAGCGGATAGCGTCATTGGCCATGTTGGAGGCAAAATGTCCCCAGGGAATATAGGAGTTTCGTCTCAGGTATTCAAAAACATGGGTCTTTTGATCCGTGCCGGTATATTCACCGGTGATTTCATTGCTGCCCTGAACACCGGGTTTCAGCACCAGTACATTTTTATAATCATCCGGCAGATATGGATTGTTTACCAGCACTTCAAACAATGCATGGTCATAAATATCGGGTATGATTTTGTCTGCTTTGTTTTTTTTATATCCAATGCCGGTGGGCCGGGAATTATCTGGGTCTAAGAGCACGGCACAGGACTTTTGGGCAAGCAGTTCAAGCTCCTTTGAATCAGTAGATGCCTGGGCAAGGGCAAGGAGAATCGGATGGGGCAGCAGGTCGATCAGGCCGGCCTTGTCGGAAAACGTCTTAAAATTTTTGATTAATGAGCAGGGCGGCGGTTCAGCAATTTTGATGGTCTCCGGAGACGCAGCCTTGGCATCAGCCCAGGCAGAATTGATATAGGTGGTCCCTCGGAAATCAAATGCATTTGCAATTTCATAGATGGTATCAGCGCCGGGTTCGTACAGATCGTTATCCGGAAAATTGGCCCGGTTTTCAACGATAGTACCGTCTTTGAGTTGTCCCAGCGGCTGGATATAGGAATTGGCCCTTAAATTTTTAACGTCAAAATCAGGGGCGTGGACACCGACAATAAAGTGCCCGTCCGGGTCCACGCAGGATCTGGGATCGGTCATATTTCAGGCGCTCCGGCAGGAACAACACAGACAAACGTAAACACGGCATCACTGGTGTTTCTGAACTGATGTTCCACCCGGGCCGGAACAAAAACGGCATGACCGGTTGAAACCGGATACCAGGTATCCTTGATAAATACTTCACCCTGGCCGGTATGGACAAACACCTCATGTTCCCAGTCATGAGTATGTTTGGGAGTAAACCCGTGTTTTTGAATTTCAAAAACACGCATGCAAAAATTTTTGGCGCCGTCTTCTTTGCCGATCATCACCCGGCCGGTCACATGTTTCACTGTTTCACTATCCATGGCAATGGGCAGGACATCTTTGTAATTGATCACTTTCATTGTTAGACCTCTATACACAGGATTAAATCATGTCGTGAAAAATAAACGGTCTTATGACATTAAATATGATAATCACCTGGTGGTTGTCAATTTATTTGGCCAATGACGTCAAGGCTTCGTTGGCCGCATCAATTAAATCCGGGTGAGAGAAAGATCCAAGCCTGCTTTCTATCCAGTGCCGGGTGGATTTATTTCCGGCCAGGCCGAGCGCATATAAGAGATCTCCCTGTACGGACAGATCTTTTTTGTCAAATTCCCTGATCAGCATGGGACAAAGGTCTGCTGCAAGTTCAGGCACTTCATCAACCAGTCCTTCCACAACCACCATGGCTCCCAGCCGGACAGACCAGGCGGGATGACATAAAAGCGTGATAAAGGCATCAAAGATTTTGCCGGCATGAATCATCTGCCGGGTAATCCATTCCGCTTCCCCCTGCTCCATTATATTTTTCAGGGTGTCTGCACTTAATTTTTCCGGATTGCGGTCAAGGATCATCTGTGTGATTTCGTCGGCAGATACCGCACCGGTCCATCTGAAGTCATCATCCAGAATCAGGCAGGGTGCAGACAGAACACCGTCTTTCCTGGCAGCTTCTTCAAACAAGCTGCCGTCGATGATATCCAGCCGGATAAGGGGCGAGTAAAGGGCAAGGGGAATCAGTGTCTCAACCATCCCGGGACAATGGGGGCAGTGAAGGGCGATATAAAGCTTCAACCGGACCGGGATATCAAGCCGGTCCAGATTGGCCTGAGCAGGTTTTGAAAGCAAAATGGCTGTTTCATTGAGCAGGGACAATGCCGCCAGAAAGGGTGACAGCTCCTGGTGCAAGGGGAAAGCGGAAAAGAGGATGTTCTCTTTAATTAAAAATCCAGGCAGTCTGGCCTCGCTTTCCTGCACGTCGATGGTCAGCCGGGGGACATGTTCCTGCAATTGTTCGGCCATGGTTGTAAATTGATCCTCCAGCAGGGCATCTGTTTGAGTTTGTGTCGATTTTTCGGGCCGGATCAGTTTGATCTGAATCGGGAGGCCCGGGGTCTGATTCCAATGTTGATTCCAGTTTTGAATCCGGGCCTGGCTGTTGCTGTCAAATAGGGACATGGTCATATGCTTTATCGATAACGGGTGTATGGTTTTTCTAACCTGTTTTGCTCCGGGTTTGATTCATATTTGAATTTAGATCATTTAAAGCGGTTTGAATGAGAGACTCCTTTTTAGTGTCTGTATTCATATCCCATTGGGCCTTTCCCACACAAATGCCGGGGGATGATGACTCGATATCTTCAACACCGAAGGTGTGTGATCTGATTTTTTTTATAATCCGCCGGGCCAGAATACTGCCGCCATCCATATCTGTATGGGGTAAAAGAATCCCGAATTGATCCTGTTCCCAGCGGCCGAGGATGTCGCTTTCCCTGATCATGCTTTGAATCAACGCCGCACTTGTTGTTAGAATATGATTCATACGGGCGTGTCCATGGGCATCAGAGATATCCGTTAAAGTCTTGAATTGTACCATGAGAAGGGTTAATGGACCATTATACCGTTCCGCTTTGGCCGCCTCCTTTTTAATTTCCATTTCAAATCGTTGGCGGTTAAAGAGCTTTGTCAATGCATCTTTCTGTGAAATGAGAATGATTTTCTCCCTGGCTGTTTCCGTATCCCGGATAATGGCTGATTTTTCGACAGCACTGAAAATGGCCGATGTAAGGGTTTCACGGGACAGGTCTTCTTTTAAGAGATAGTGGTAAGCCCCTTTTGCAACAGCAACCGATCCGGTCTGTGCATCTGACCGGTTTAATGCCAAAATCACCGGGATATCCGGCTGGACCTGTTTCAGCTGCGTGACCAGTTGAAGGCCGGACCCGTCCGGCAGCTGGCCTGATGCAAAAATTACATCGAACCGGGTATCGGCAATAATGCTCATGCTTTCAGCAATAGAGGACGTCTGGATCAGCCGGCAGGAGGGATTGTCTTTTATGAGATGGTTGAATATGGCAAAATCTTCGTTTGAATTTTCAACATAAAGGATCCGGTACTCAGGTTTAAATCCCGGTTGTGTGGATGACCTGGATTCTGTTTTCTTGGGCAGAACGCTTAATTTTTTAATCAGATGATCGAACCTCTGGGAACTGCTTTTTATTGCTGAAAGTGCAGCGCTTGATTTCCCTGTGAGATTCTTGTCTTTCTGCAAAAGACTGATCCCTGACCAAAGACTTCTCAGCGGCTGCTGTAACTGGTTGATTGCCATTGAAATGGCAGTGGTTGATTTTTTTTCAAGAATCTGGTGATTGATGGCCATGTCATTTTGTTCAATCATTTTTTTATAGGCCTTGTCCAGCTCATTCATACTCTGGTTTAGTGCACTCTCCCGTTTGGAAAATTCATAAAAGAAACGAATTTTAGCCAGTAAAAATTCCAGCGGGAACGGAGCTGCAATAAAATCGATGAACAGATCTTCGTATTCAGTTAAAAGATCTATGTTAATATCGTTTTGGGGCAGGACTTTTTCTGATTTTTTTTCAGGGTCACAGGTGCTGGAAATCGCCAGCAGCGGTGGGTTTTTAATATTTTTGTGACAATTGAGCATGGCTGCGACGGCAGGTATAAGGTTATCGGAAATTAAATTGTCCGTTATCACCAGAAAAAAATTATGGATATGGATCAGTTCTGCGATTTGTTTTTCAGACCCTGCATTAATAATTTCAATCCATGGTAATTTTTTTACAGCCTTGTGTATGATGGATTCCATATCCGGTGACACTGCCGTAAGAAGTTTGTCCGGAATAATATTCATATGGCACTGGTTCCTTTTTGTTGTCAGGTCTGATAAGATTTCTTTGATTTTGGACCGTTATAAAGAATTTAAACCAGAACGCCGGGTAAAACAATGAAATTTACTGCCGATCTTCACATTCATTCTAAGTATTCCAGGGCAACCGCAAAAAATCTTGATTTTGAGAACCTGTATCATGCAGCACAAATTAAAGGCGTTCATGTCGTGGGTACGGGTGATTTCACCTATCCGGACTGGATAAATCAGATTGAAAGCAAGCTTGAAGAGGCTGAGCCCGGACTGTTTGCCCTGAAAAAAGAAATTGCCGCAGAAATTGATAAAACCGTGCCTGAAACATGCCGACAGCCGGTCCGGTTCATTCTTCAAACCGAAATCAGCAATATTTATAAGAAAGAGGACCGGGTCCGTAAAAATCATAATCTGGTTTATTTTCCGGACATCAAAAGTGTTAAAAAATTCAATGCCCGGCTGGACGCCATCGGCAATATCCGGTCCGACGGCCGTCCGATTCTGGGCCTGGATGCAGCAGATCTGTTAAAAATCATGCTTGAGATCAATGACGCCGGGTTTTTCGTGCCGGCTCATATCTGGACACCCTGGTTTTCCATGTTTGGGTCCAAATCAGGATTTGATTCCATGGAGCAATGCTTTGGATCCTTAAAAAAACATATTTTTGCAGTTGAGACCGGGCTTTCCTCTGACCCGCCCATGAACTGGCGGGTGGCTGATCTGGATGATATTTGCCTGATATCCAATTCAGATGCCCATTCTCCAGGCTATCTGGGCCGGAATGCATCTGTTTTTAACACAAACTTAAGTTTTTCCCATATCCGCAATGCGCTTGAAACAAAAGATCGTCATACGTTTCAGGGTACCCTGGACATGTATCCCCATCATGGCAAATATCATTATGACGGCCACAGAAAATGTAATGTCTGCCTGAACCCGGCTGATACGGCACGACTGGGCGGTGTCTGTCCGGAATGCGGCAAGGCCCTAACCTGCGGGGTTCTTTACAGGGTGCAGGAACTGGCCACAAGACCGGAAGGGTACACGCCTGAAAACCGGCAGGGATTTAAAAGCATTATTCCTCTGACTGACATTCTGGCTGAAATTTTTCAGGTAGGGCCCAAAACCAAAAAAGTGACATTGTATTATAATAAGGCAATCAATGTGCTGGGGCCTGAACTCAATATTTTAACGGATTTAAGCCTTGAAGAAATAAAAACAGCAAACGTCCCCTTTCTGGCCGAGGCTATTGAAAAAATGCGCTCGGGAGACGTGATTGTTGATCCTGGGTTTGATGGCGAATTCGGGAAAGTCAAATTGTTTACCCAACAGGAAAAA
This sequence comes from Desulfobacteraceae bacterium, assembly GCA_050293905.1. GTDB lineage: Bacteria > Desulfobacterota > Desulfobacteria > Desulfobacterales > Desulfobacteraceae > Desulfobacula. The sequence continues at coordinate 9,788 of JBNKNP010000056.1, forward strand.
GAGATTCTCCAGGGAGAGCGCTACCCGCTGTTCGATCTGCCCAAAAAAAAGAGCAGAAAGAAGACAAAAGAAAATAAAGAGAAAGTAGTTTTTCAAAACCAAAATCAGTCCGCTGCGGCAGATTCAATCAAGCCGGACAAAAAGACACCCGGCCTGCTGGAAGGGCTCAATCCTGAACAGCAGAAGGCTGTTGATTCAACTGCCCGGGCCATGATTATTCAGGCCGGTCCGGGAACGGGGAAAACACGCACCCTGACTGCAAAAATTGCCGGCCTGGTCTCAAGGGGGAAGGCAGATCCGTCCGCCATCCTTGCATTGACTTTTACCAACAAGGCGGCCAGGGAAATGGCTGAGAGAATCAACACATACCTGTCAAAGATCAAGGGACGGAACCATGGGCCCGGTCCTCTGACAGCCACCTTCCATGCGTTTTGTTTAAAACTGCTCAAAGAATACCAATCCTTTCATGCCGTCATTGCCGAAGATGGCTTAAGGCAGTCATTGATCAAAAAAGCGCTGGGTGATCAGGGCAAACGGGGTCAGGTGATCCGGACAGATCATCTGATCAGCCGGTGCAAACAGATGCTGCTGGGCCCGGATGACGATTTAAGTGCCATTAAAGATCAAATGGCCGACCGGATGACGAATCGGATTGAATCCTTTCCAGGGGTTTATGACCGGTACCAGACGCTCTGCAAAGAACAGAATGTGGTGGATTTTGAGGACCTGGTTTTTTTAACCCTGGATATGCTGAAACGGGATAAAACGGTTCTTGAGCAGGTTCAGAGCCGGTATCAATATGTTTTTATAGATGAATACCAGGATGTAAACTTTGCCCAGTATGAATTGACAAAACTTCTGGCCGGCAGGGCGAATATTGTTGTGATCGGGGACCCGGATCAGTCGATATACGGATTCAGGGGGTCGGACAATAAATATTTTAAAGCCTTCTGCGATGATTTTCCAGGAGCCCGAAAAATTGTCCTCAACCGGAATTACCGGTCTACCCAGACCATCCTGGACGCCTCTTTTCAGATGATCAGCCGATCTGGGGACAATGATGAAAAAACAAGGATTTTTTCAGACGGCAGTACCCGTCAAAAATTAATTATCCAGGAGACAGCCAGCCAGACGGCTGAAGCTGTGGCCATCGGCAAAATGATTGAAAAACTGGTGGGCGGTATCTCCTTTTTTTCCATGGATGCCGGCAAAACAGATGCGGATACGGAAAAAGAATATTCATTTTCCGATTTTGCCATCCTTTACCGGACACGCAGGGAAGCCCAGGCCTTTGTCGAGGTTTTTGAGAAACAGGGCATCCCGTTTCAGACAGCGGACCGGGCCGCCTGGAACGAGATGGATGTCGTAAAGGATCTGATCAGCCTGTCCAGAGTTATTGTCGATTGTTACAGCCTTGCAGATATGGACCGGGTGTTCTCCTGTCTGGGCGGGGATAAAACAAAAAATAAAACAGAAGAAAAAAGAAATAAAGCGGCAGATAAACTGGAGCAGCTAAAAACGGCCGTCCGGCATCAGGATAACAAAACCGCCTTGCAGACAATGAGTTCTACACTGGATATTCCCCGTTTGATTGAAAAAGATGAAAATGCGCTCCAGGCAGTGGACACGTTGATGAGCATGGCTGGGTTTCACGAAGATCTGGAATCTTTTCTGGATGAATTCAGCCTGAATACAGATGCGGATATTCTGGCTGTCCGGACGGAAAAGGTCTCGCTGATGACCATGCATGCTGCAAAGGGGCTGGAATTTCCCGTTGTTTTTGTGGCCGGCTGCGAACAGGGGCTCATCCCCTTTGCCAAAGACGGCCAAACCATTGACAATATCGAAGAAGAACGGCGGCTGTTCTACGTGGCCATGACGCGGGCCATGGATATTCTGTGTTTGACTTATGCAAAAAAAAGACGCATATATGGCATCAGCCAAAAAAGGCAGCGATCCTTTTTTATCGAGGATATTGAAAAACAATTACTGCGAATGGAAAAAAATCCGGCCCGGTTTCCGGAAAGGAAAAAGGAAACCCAGCTGGAATTGTTTTAACCAGATATAAGATTGAAAATGGACAAGAAATCGGAAGCAAAAATGGAAGAAAAAATATACCGGACAATAGAACTTGAAAACGGCCATATCCTTTCTATTCTGGATGCATCCAGAAAAATAAGTGAAGATGCCTGTTTGGTGAAGATGAAGGCGGTCATGGAGTTTGATATTAATGAAAACCTTTTTACCCGGCCTTTGCCCGATGAAATAAATGTTGCCGATATCAAATCGGTGTTAGGGGATAAAATTGCATATGAATATGTAACGGAACGTAATTTTATCATGAATCACGAAAAGGAAGGATTGTTCAAAACACTGGTGGATACGTTTATGAATAATCTGGGTCAATATGTGGCAAATCCCCGGTTTCCTGAAAAATTTATCCTCAAGGAATACAAAGACCAGAAAAGCTGAGCTCCATGGCTGAAAAATGGCAAAAAGATAGGGTGAGAGAATAAGAGGGTTTCATTGAAAATGATAAAATATCAGTCTGTTGCTTTCTGGATCATTTTCATTCTTGCCTGTTCCGGCAATACCCTGGCTGATATTTATACCTATATTGATGAAAACGGTGTGGTGAATTTTTCCAATGTGCCCACGTCTTCAGGATATAAGCTGTACATCAAGGAAATTCCTAAAAAATTACCCCCAAGGTCTGATACAAAAAAATTTGATACGATCATTCTTAAGGCCCATAAACGCTACGGAGTTGAATTTTCTTTGATCAAGGCCGTCATTAAGGTGGAATCAGCCTTCAACCCCAAAGCGGTTTCAAAGAAAGGGGCAAAAGGACTGATGCAGATCATGCCGGATAATTTTAAATATCTGTCCATACAAGATCCGTTTAATCCCCAGCAGAATATCATGGGGGGAACCTATTATCTCAGGCTGCTGTTACAGCGGTATGAATACAAACTGCCGCTGGCCCTGGCTGCATATAATGCCGGACCGGAGGCAGTGGACAGGTACCGGCAGATTCCGCCCTTCAAAGAGACCAGAAATTACGTCAATAAAGTCATGAAAGCTTACAGCCGGTATAAAAAAATATAGCATCGGCTCTTTTTAAAACCAGCTGTCTGAAAGAGGCTTGGTTTAAAAGGATGGCTCAATTTCTCTGATAAATTTGATCAGCCGGTCTCTCATATCCGGCCGTTCAAGGGAAAATGCCAGATTGGCCATCTGGAACCCGGCCTTGTCTCCGCAGTCAAAGCGTTTGCCCTTGAATTTGTATCCAAAAATCGGCTGTTCCTTGAGAAGGGTTTTCATGGCATCGGTAAGCTGAATTTCGCCACCCGCACCTTTTTCTTTTTTACCAAGATACTCAAAAATCTTGGGCATCAATATATACCGGCCGATAATGGCGAGGTTGGAGGGTGCATTTTCCGGAGCCGGCTTTTCAATCATGTCATCAATCCGGACGATATCTTCTTCAACCTTTTGAGCATCCAGAATGCCGTATTTATCTGTCTGATCTTTTTCCACTTCCATAACGGCAGCCATGGAAGCGCGTAATCGATCAAATTTTTTTATCATTTCCGAGAGCACGGGCTTGTCTGTCTGGATCAGGTCATCGGCCAGGAGAACGGCAAAAGGTTCGTCTCCGACAATATCCCGTGCGCACCATATGGCATGACCCAGTCCCAGGGGTTCGTTCTGCCGGGTGTAGACAATGGTGCCGGTTACCGGTACCAGTTCCTGGATCTGTTTTAACAGATCGGTTTTTCCTTTGTCCTCCAGTGTCCGTTCAATCTCAAACGATCGGTCAAAATGATCTTCCAATGCTTTTTTCCCCCGGCCCGTGACAAAGATGATCTGTTCGATACCTGCTTTGAATGCTTCTTCAACCGCATATTGAATAATGGGCTTGTCAACCACGGGAAGCATCTCTTTGGCCATGGCCTTGGTGGCCGGAATAAACCGGGTCCCCATCCCTGCAACAGGAAATACAGCTTTTTTTACTTTCATGAAAACTCCTTTGGGCAATGGAAGCGGGCACACACGTGCTGCGCTATATGTTGAAACGGTGTCTGTTTTGATATTTATTTGGAAAAGCGCTGTATGTCAAATATATTTTAAGCGGCAAACCCTTTATCGAATAAAATGCAGTCATGGACACAACCCCTGTAAAATGATAAATAAACGGAAAAACAAAAACGATTTAACCTGATTATAGAGATGGCTGTATGCAAAGATTCTGGGTGATTATATTTTCCGCTGCCGTGGGCATTGTTTTTTTTATCTGGTTTTCACGGGCGGTGAAAAAACAGTCCATGAAAGAGACCATTATGTCAAACCTGTGGCTGCTTCATCCCAATGCCATCTGCTACTGGCGGACCGGCATGGCTTTGCTGGGGTTTTTGCTGTATTTTTTTGCTGGGTTTGAAGCTGTTGCCATTTTCATCTTCACCTTTGCCGCCATCCTTGACGGCGCAGACGGGGTGGTGGCAAGAGGATGTGATTTAGGAACAACCTGGGGCGAATGGCTGGACCCCATGTGTGACAAGCTGACCTATCTGCCGCCGCTGGTCGGGTTTTCCTATGCCGGGATAATCTCACCCCGGCTGGTCTGGATACTTGTGGTTATTGAGCTGATCGGCCAGTTTTTCGCCCGGCGGATTTTATCCTGGCTCAAGATCTCGGGTGCTGCCAATAATTTTGGTAAAATCAAAGCGATTATCTGTTTTGCCCTGGTGATTTTATGCGCGCTGATGGATAAAAATCCGGAAATGATTGATATCGCGGATGCGGTATTGTGGGGATGTATTATCCTGGCCGGTGCATCTATTGTGTTTAAATTTGTTCCCAACCGGTTGTATGCGGATATTCTTTCAGGGCTGAATTTCTGCTGTGGTGTGGCAGCCCTGGTTTTGACCCATCATCATTTTTTTTCATGGGCCATCTGCATTATTATCATGGGCCAGTTGTTTGATCTGTTTGACGGCAGGATGGCGCTCAAGCACGGCGGAACCAAATACGGCCCGTATATGGACGATGTTGCCGATTTTGTCAGTTTCGGCCTGGCCCCGGCCTATGTGGTTATTCAAAAAGGCGGCGGCTTCATCCCCTGGATCGTGGGCGGGTTGTACATTGCCGGTGTGGCCTATCGTTTAATCCGGTTTGTCCGGGTGGATAAAAAACGGACGGATCTGCCCGAAGGTGTGTTCAGCGGATTTCCTTCTCCGGCCGGCGCATTGCTGGTCCTTGGTGCTGCCCTTGTAGCACCGCCGATTGAGCTGTGGGCAGTGACCTGTTTTTCCATTGGGATAATGGTCAGCCGGATCAGGTTTGCCCATTTCGGTCGGGTGATGTTAAAAAAGATCCCCAAACCTGTTTTTTTTGTGATCAGCTCCGGCATTATTGTCATGCTGGCCTATATTTTTAAAACCAGAAACGCCACTATGTTCGGATATCTGATTTTAGGATCGGTCTTTGTTTATATGGTCACCTGCAGGAAATGGATCAATCCCTAGCGTTGTAATCTTTTGACATTATTGTCTTTTTTGTGTATGATCGTCTTCTTTGAAAGACCATAACCATGTAAATTAAGGACGTTTGATGACTGATATACCCAACAAAACATCACAGATACCGCCGGAGCAGCTCGGGTTGAAAAGCCGGTTTAAATTTGAATGCCATAAAGGTGTTAAATGTTTTACAGACTGCTGCCGGGGGATTGATATCATGCTTACCCCATATGATATTTTAACCATGCGCAGGAAACTGGATTTGAGTTCCGAGGAGTTTCTTGCCGTATTTACGACACCCCAGCTGCTGGAAAAAGCCGATCTTCCCGTGGTCACTTTAAAACTGCTGGATGATGAAAGAAAATCCTGCCCCTTTGTAGAAGACAAAGACGGGTGTGCGATTTACGAAGACCGGCCCACCACCTGCCGGTATTATCCGCTGGGTGTCGGCTCTTTGAGTTATTCCGGAGAAAAGGGTGAAAAAGATGAATTCTTTTTTACGGTAAAAGAAGCCCATTGCCTTGGATTTGAAGAAGACAAGAACTGGAGTGTTGCCGAATGGCGGCAGGACCAGGGCGTTGATCTGCGCGATCAGGTCAATGACGGCTGGATGGAATTGATTGTCAGGAAAAAATCGCTGCCGGAAAGTATGAAATTTTCAGAAGAGAGCAAGAAAATGTTTTTTCTGGTCTGCTACAATATTGATAAATTTAAAGAGTTTGTTTTTAAAAGTACGTTTCTTCAACGCTATGAACTGTCTGAAGAACGGATTGAGCAGATAAAAACAGATGATATCAAGCTGCTGCAGTTTGGATTTGAATGGCTCAAGGCGACTCTTTTCCAGACAGATTTCGAGTCGTTTAAGGTTAAAGATAAATCATAGTGTTTTTCTTTTAGGATAAAAAATCACCCGGCCCTGTTATTCATAAGGACCGGGTGATTTTTTTAGTACGTGTATTGAAGATCTTTATGAAGGTCCGTGTCATTCAGCCGTTGTTCAATATCCACCTTAAAAAAAGAAGAAACAGGTGCAAGTATCTCAGGGTTTTTCTTCTGGACGGCTTTTAACGTATCAAGCACGATCTTAAATCCGTTCGGTGTCATTTTTCCCAGCGGTTTTCGGCAGGGGCCGGAGGGCATTCCCAGAATCCGCATCATGGTTTTGACGGGTAAAGGATTTCTTGCCCGGCAGGAAACCGGTCCGTATTCACAGTCTTCAGTGGTGGTGACCACCACCAGGTCCAGCAGGGGCGACAATGCTGTTTGTATCTTAAATGCGTCTTCGGTGTTTCCCTGGTTCAGAAGGGTTGTCATCCGGCTCATGAAACCGGGCGCAATATTGGACATCACTGAAATGGCGCCGCAGGCCATTATATCGGGATCTGTCATGATCTGATAAACCAGGGCATCATCGCCTGAAATGATTTGAAAGTCGGCGCCGCATAATCTGCGCGTCAACCGCATATTATCCAGGTTTCCCGTGGCCTCTTTTACACTGGTGACATTTTTATACTTTCCGGCCAGAATAGCCAGATCCTGGGGCAGCATCTGTGCCCCGGTCCGCCCCGGAATGATGTAGGGGATAATATTCATATCACTGAATTCTTTTGCAGCGATCTCATAATATTCCCGCCTGATTTCCAGTGAACTCGGCCCGTTGTAATAGGGGTCAACCATGAGAACGGCATCCACACCATCCCTGGCTGCATGACCTAACGCCTGAAGAGCTTCAGTTGTATTGTTGCTTCCGGTTCCGGCGATTCTAAGGCATCTGTTTTTGGCAAGCCTGGCAACCTGTTCAATCACTTGTTCATGTTCGTCCCATTTGAGTGTCGGGCTTTCTCCGGTGGTCCCGCTTGCAAGTATTCCTGTGATTCCGTTGTCAACCTGGAAATCGATGAGCTGTTCAAGCCCGTTTTCATCGATTGCTCCGGTTTGGTCAAAGGGAGTGATCAATGCTGTATAGCATCCTGGTTCCATAACTTCTCCTGCCTTGTAAAAAAAATGTATTTTAATCGGATTTTCCTATAATCAGGTGCTATCACAAGTCTTGCTTTGGTTCAAGATAAAAGTAAAATTGGTTAATTGTTAACCGGGGGTTGACACCGGACGGGTTCGCAAATATTATACTTAGTTTTATTAAAAGGTTTTAATAAGAATTTTAAATAGTTTTAATCCAGATTAAAACGAATATTCATACAAGAAGGAACGATAAAAATGACCGATGGTGACCGGACAAACAATTTACCCAGGGACGTTGATTCGCATATCGCAGAATTAAAGACCGCACTGCTCCACAATGCAGACTGCGGCACAACACATTACAATCTTGCGGTTGCGCTGATGGGAAAACAGGAATATACCGAGGCCGAAAAAGAACTCCATGAAGCCATAGACTGCAGTCCCACACTTGCTGAAGCCTATGTTCTTTTAGGCGGAATATGCCTGCAGAGGAATGACCTTGAAGGCTGTTACCGGTACAACCAGCGGGCGACAAAAGCCCGGGCCGGTTTTGCCGAAGGGTATGGCAATATGGCCTTTGTCCTTCTCCAGCTTATAGACGGAAAAGATCCTAAAGAAGATGAGGAAAAACTGGAGAAAGCAATTAAAAATCTTAGAAAGGCGATTATCCATAATAAATATTTTGTCCAGGCCTATACCACGCTAGGAACGGCATATTTTATGAAAGGGCTTGTTGAAGAAGGCATTAAGGCTAATCTTGAAGCCATTAACGTACAACCTGAATTTCCCGTTGCCCATAATAACCTTTCTGTGGCCTATCTTGAAAAAGGAGATTTCGACCTTGCCATCAAGCACTGTGATAAAGCACTTGAGCTTGGGTTTGAAGTGGCACAGGAACTTCTTGATGAGCTGGCACCCCATCGAAAAGAATAATGAATGCTGACCGGTTTCGTTTTTTCGTATCCGGACAGATAAAACCGGTTCTCCCGAACGGGCGGCTGTGGCAGACCCTGTTGTCAGGGGACGCTGCAGCCGTTCCATCCTGCACTCTCCTGCAAAAAGACATTCCCGCAACCATTGGGCAGTATTTTTATGCCGCAGCACAATTTTTATCCGGCAACAACTTCACCCCTCTGCGGGCCGGGCTTTCAGTTTTATTAAACAAGCGTGTCAGAGAAGATCAGATCAAGACCATTTGTCTGCATCTTGAAAAACATGGTGCGTTCTATCATCCCATGAAAGTTGAAACCGTTCTTAAAGACGGTGTCTGTGTGAGCCTGGTATTGAACGGTGCGGTTTCAGAACATGGATTGATGTTGATTGACAAGGAATACCGCATCATACAAAAATTTAATAAAAATCTGCCGTACGATTTTCTGCCCCGGGTTTTCAGCAGTGGTGAGATACAAACCGATAAAAGGATTTTTCGTTTTTTCCTGGGCCAGTGGTTTGATGAATTCAAAGAGTTTCATGTGTCTGAAGACCAGGGGAATCAGATGATTGCTTTATGGCATTCCGACGGTACCATTCACACACTCCCTATTGGGGACGCAGGGCCTTTATATGAAAAGATCGCTGAGATTTTAACGGTATGTTATAATATTGAAACATTTGATCAGATTTGTGCCTGGCATCATGCTGCCGGGGATTTTATTGTAAAGTACACCCCCCAAAAAACGGATGTCAGGCTGATTACAGTACGGGAATATGCCGCGGTGTGCGAATTCGGGGAATCAAAAACTGATCAGACCGCCTATATCCTGCCGGCTCTTCTGGTATTTTTTTTAAACCTGACCATCCGGATTCGTCTGGACCGGCTGAATGGAACCGGCCGGATGATCTGGCTCAACAGGACAATTCTGAATGCAGCAGTTGCCGGATTTTTAACGGGACTGAAAAAAAAGACGCCCCTGTATGATTATGGGGATTTAAGTTGTTCTTTTATTACGTTTTTCAAGCAGTTTGATCCGGAGCGGCTCACGGCCATGGCACAACATATGATTGAGTTTGACCATCCTGACCGTTCGGAAATGGAGTTGATCCGTGAAAATCTGGTCCGCCATTGCGATGCTTTGTTTTCAATTTTCAAAAGCCTGTAAAAAAAACCTTTTTTATTGACAAGTTGAAACCAAAATTCTATATCTGCAATGTTATTTTGCTTAAATTATTCCTAAGAGGAAAACGGGCACTTCGCAAGGCCCTGGAATAATAATAGAAAAGACTATTGAATGAAAAGTTGGAAACCCTTTTCATTAATGATTGTAAATTAACTTTTAACGGAGGTAAGTAAATGGCTAAGCATGAAACTCCTTTACTGGACCAGCTGGAATCCGGCCCATGGCCAAGCTTTGTCTCTGACCTGAAAGCTCAGGCAGAAAAAAGAGCTAAGAATGCAGAAGGTGTTGAATTCCAAATTCCAGTGGATGTTGTAGATGATCTTCTAGGCGTCCTGGAACTTTCTTACAAACACGGAAGAACACACTGGAAACATGGCGGTATTGTAGGTGTTTTCGGTTATGGCGGCGGTGTTATCGGAAGATACTGCGATCAACCGGAAAATTACCCTGGTGTTGCGGCCTTCCACACCATGCGTGTAAACCAGCCGGCAGGTAAATATTATAAAACGGAATATCTCAGACAACTGACCGAACTCTGGGACTTCAGAGGCTCCGGTATTACAAATATGCATGGATCCACCGGTGATATCATCCTTCTGGGAACAACAACTCCCCAGCTGGAAGAAATTTTCTGGACACTGACACATGATATGGATCAGGACCTTGGCGGTTCCGGTTCCAACCTGAGAACTCCGGCCGACTGTCTGGGCCAGTCCAGATGCGAATATGCATGTTATGACACCAGCGCACTGGTTACTTTCCTGACCCAGGAATACCAGGATGAACTCCATCGTCCGGCATTCCCGTACAAGTTTAAATTTAAACTGGACGGCTGCCCGAACTGTTGTGTTGCATCCATTGCACGGTCTGACATGTCCTTTATCGGTACCTGGAAAGACGATATCCGCATTGATCAGGATGCGGTTAACAAATATGTTGAAAATGATCCTGCATATCCTGCCAACGCAGGTGCGCACAAAGGAAAAGACTGGGGTCCCTTTGATCTTGAAAAAGAAGTCCTCGGCCTCTGCCCGACCGGATGCATGAAATTTGAGAACAAAAAACTCATGATCGACAATGCCAACTGCACCCGCTGCATGCATTGCATCAATGTTATGCCAAGAGCCCTTAAAATCGGTAAAGAAACCGGTCTGTCCATCCTTGTCGGTGCAAAAGCCCCGATCCTGGACGGTGCCCAGATGGGTTCCCTGCTTGCTCCGTTTGTTCCTGTTAATCCGGACAATGATTACGAAGAAATTACAGAAATCATTGAAAACGTATGGGATTGGTGGATGGAAGAAGGTAAAAACCGTGAACGTGTCGGTGAGCTGATTATGCGCCAGGGATTCCAGAAACTTCTTGAAGTAACCGGTATCGAGCCGCAGCCTCAGCATGTTGCGTATCCGCGAACCAACCCGTATATCTTCTGGAAAGAAGACGAGGTTGAAGGTGGCTGGGAACGTGATGTTGAAGAATACAGAAAACACCATCAGAGATAGAAAGGGAGAATAATAATGGCATTTATTTCGACTGGTTATGATCCAGAAAAACCGATGGAAAACAGAATTTCCGACATCGGCCCGAGAGACTATAACGAATTTTATCCTCCTGTGATTAAAAACAACAAGGGTAAATGGTCTCATCATGAAATTCTTGAGCCCGGCGTACTTGTACATGTCGGTGAATCAGGTGATGAAGTATATACAGTAAGAGCGGGTGGCGCACGTTTGATGTCTACCTCTATGATCAATGAAATCTGCGATATTGCCGACAAACACTGCGACGGCTATGTCCGGTTCACTACCAGAAACAACATTGAGTTCATGGTAGACTCCAAAGACAAAGTAGAACCCTTGAAAAATGATCTGGCTTCCAGAAAATTTCCCGGTGGTTCTTATAAATTCCCCGTCGGTGGTACCGGCGCAGGTGTTACCAATATCGTTCATACCCAGGGCTGGGTTCATTGCCATACTCCGGCAACTGACGGATCAGGAACCGTGAAAGCAGCAATGGATGAATTGTTCAGTGATTTCCAGAACATGAGACTTCCGGCTCAGCTTCGTGTTTCCATGGCCTGCTGCCTGAACATGTGCGGTGCGGTTCATTGCTCTGACATTGCGATCCTTGGTTATCACAGAAAACCGCCAATGCTGGACCATGAATATCTTGATAAAGTTTGTGAAATTCCTCTGGCTGTTTCTTCCTGCCCGACCGCAGCGATCAAACCGTCCAAACAGAAACTGCCTAATGGTACGGAAGTTAAATCCGTTGCCGTTAAAAATGAAAGATGCATGTACTGCGGTAACTGCTACACCATGTGTCCTTCAATGCCTCTTGCAGATACGGAAGGTGACGGTATCGTACTGATGGCCGGCGGAAAAGTGTCAAACAGAATTTCCGATCCGAAATTTTCTAAAGTTGTTGTTGGCTTCCTGCCCAATGAAATGCCGAGATGGCCGTCCATGACAGCAGCCATTTCACGAATTGTTGAGGCATATGCATCAGGTGCCAAAAAATACGAACGTGTTGGTGACTGGGCTGAAAGAATCGGATGGGAAAAATTCTTTGAAGTATGTGAACTTGAATTTACCCATCATCTGATTGATGACTTCCGTCAGCAGGCTTACATGAGCTGGCGTCAGTCAACTCAGTTCAAATTCTAGTATTGTTTTTAACAATTATAGATAGTTGAATACAAAAGCCGGAGTGCATTTTGCGCTCCGGCATATCCATTTGAAATCAAAGGAGTATGACAATGAGTGATCTTCTTGACAATAAGGAAGCGGCAACAAAGGCTGTTGTTGACTGGCTGACCAAAAAATCCACAAACAAAACCAAATTTTATATCAAAGACTTTTATAAAATTTTTCCGGATGACAAACCCAGAATGATTAAAAAAGTGATCAATAAAATGGTTGAAGAAGAAGTGCTTGAATACTGGTCTTCCGGAAGTACAACCATGTACGGTCTTAAAGGTGTCGGCATTCAGCATTCTTCTGAAAACGAATAATAAAGCCAGAAAACGCCTGTTAAACCTGCATGAAGACGGCTGGAACTAAAATTCCCGGAATCGTGGTTGCCGGCCTGAGTGGCGGATCCGGAAAGACAATTGTCTCTCTGGGTATTGCCGCAGCATGGAAAGAAAAAGGCATTTCGGTCTCACCTTTTAAAAAGGGACCGGACTATATCGACGCCGGCTGGCTGTCACAGGCAGCCGGTCGTCCCTGCTACAATTTAGACACCTTCCTTTGCACACCTGCTGTTGTACGGCATTCCTTTCAAGAAAATTCCAAAAAGAGCGATATTGCAGTTGTTGAGGGGAATCGCGGGTTGTATGACGGCATTGATACAGACGGTTCCACATCAACGGCTGAGCTTGCAAAGCTGTTAAATCTGCCGGTTCTTCTGGTCCTGGACTGCACCAAAAGCACCCGGACCATGGCTGCCCTGCTCATGGGCTGTCTGCATTTTGATCCTCAAATTCGAATCTGTGGCGTTATTTTAAACCGGGTGGCTGGTAAGCGGCACGAGGGAAAGGTCAGGGCAAATATTGAAAAGTTCTGTCATGTTCCTGTATTTGGTGCCATCCCCAAACTCAAGGCCGAAGATTTCCCCGAGCGTCACATGGGACTTGTCACTTCTCTGGAACATGGTTTTTCCCAAAAAGCGGTTGCGGCCGCAGCAGAGGTGGCATCGGACTGTATTGATCTGGACAGATTATATGAGCTGGTAACAGGCAGGAGCATCCTGGCTTCACATGATGTTGTTCCGGCAGGTGATCCGGTGCAATCTTCGTCTCTTACTTTACCTGAACCCGTAACCATCGGTATTGTAAAAGATTCAGCATTTCAGTTTTATTATCCGGATAATATTGACGCGCTTAAAAAGCATGGGGCCAACATCGTTTATATCAGTCCGTTGAGTCAGAAAGAGATTCCCGATGATATCCATGCCATCTATATGGGAGGCGGCTTTCCTGAAACCCATGCTCATCAGCTTGCGGAGAATCAGGCATTTCGTGATGCATTAAAAGCCCTGTCTGAAAACGGACTGCCCATCTATGCTGAGTGCGGCGGATTGATCTTCCTTGGCAAAAGCATCTTCCTGGACGGCAGAACCTATCCCATGTCAAATATTCTTCCGGTGGCTTTCGGTCTGTCCAACCGGCCCCAGGGGCATGGATATACCAAGGTCGAAGTGGTGAACCCGAACCCGTTTTTTGAAAAAGGGGATATCTTGAAAGGACATGAGTTCAGGTATTCCAAAATTCTGGAGATTGACTTTACAGATAAAGACATGGCCTTCAGGATGGAAAGAGGCAAGGGAATTGTGAATAAAAAGGATGGTTTTTTCAAGAATAACACCTTTGGCACCTATACCCATATCCATGCCCTCGGAACCGTCTCCTGGGCCGGTATTCTGGTGAAAAAAGCCCTGGCCTATAAGCAGTTTCTAAAATCATAAACCGGATCATTGGGATAAAAAATAAAAAGAGGTGTTTTTCTCTTTGGAAAAACACCTCTTTATTATCGGTCGTTCCAGGAAAAAAATCCCTGGCGGCTTTGTTTTACATGGGAACGTGGCAGTCTTTACAGGAAGTCGGTGCCGGACCTTTTTTACCGGTTTTGTCTCCGCCTTCTTTGTTTGATGTAATGTGGCAGCCGATGCAGTTTTCATGCAGTGCATTCTTATGGACATGAATGTCAACAGGTTTTTTCTTTCCCACAGAGATGCCTTTGAATTCTTTCTTTTTGCCTTTAGTCAGGTTATGGCATTCATCGCATTTTTGGACATCGTCGCCCATTTTCAGATCAAGGGCTTTACCCTTATCATCATGGTGGCATTCACCGCAGGCAAGTTTGTATTCTTCATGATGTTTTTTGTGAGTGAATTCAACCAGTTTGACGGGTTTTTTCGCATGGGGGCCTTTGGACCGTTTTTTGTAGACCTTTGATTCCAGGGTAATGGTATCACCAACCTCTGTGCCGGCATAAACTCCGGTGGTAACAAAAAGAACAGCAATGCCCGCAACCAGCAGCAGGGTCAGCAACTTTTTATTCATCATTTTTTTACTCCTCTAATAATTAACATTTTAAATTTATTTTGCCGTTTACCGGTAAGCCTGTCAGACCTACCGATTGTCTCCTTGTAAAAATATGATTTTTTTACACCCAAGCGGACAGCAAAGTCAATGGTAAAAAGAAAAGCCGGGCTTTCTTATTCACTGTCCTGTTTTTTCCTGCCAAACACCATGGCACCGATAATGCTGATTTCATATAAAACCATCAACGGCAAGGCCATCATGATCTGGGTAACCACGTCCGGCGGCGTGATAATGGCAGCGCCAACAAAAAATATAAGTATGGCATATTTCCGGTTTTTTCTTAAAAACGAAACCGTAACAAGGCCCATGCGGGCCATGAAAGTGAGAACCAGGGGCATCTCAAAGACAAAACCAAATGCCAGGAGCATTTTAGAGGCAAAAGCCAGGTATTCCTTCATTGATGGCATGGCCTGAATGGTTTCGTTTGAAAATCCGAGGAAAAATTTAAACCCATAGGGAAAAACGATAAAATACCCAAAGGATGCGCCCAGGCCGAAAAAAATAATTGAAAGAATAACAACGGGCAGCAAATATTTTTTTTCGTTTCTATAAAGTCCGGGTGAAACAAACATCCAGAATTGATAAAAGATAACCGGTATGGCAAAGAGAATGCCGGCCAGCAGGGAGACCTTTAAATAGGTGAAAAATGCTTCGGGCAGGCCTGTAAAAATCATCCGGGTATTTTCATGGTCTGCCATGGCCAGGACAAGGGGAGCAATCAGGATATCAAATATTTTTTCCTTAAATGCAAATGCACCGGCAAAACCGACAGCTACTGCGCAAAACGAATATATCAGCCGGCTGCGCAGTTCACTTAAGTGCTCTGTAAAAGGACTTTTCTCGGCTTCGTTCATAAGGGTTGCCTATGGGGTCGTATCCGTATCAGTGTCAGGATCGGTTTTAGTCCGGGACGGCTCTGCACTGCCGGGTTTTTCAGGTTCAGATTCTGTTTTATCAGCCTCTTTTTTGTTTTCATCGGGTTTCTCATTGGGATATGAAAAAGGACGGGTCACATCAATGGTATCTGAGGTATCTGAATTTCCAGGATCGTTGTCAGTCTTCTTGTCAGTTTCATTCAGGATATCTTTGATATCGGTTTTTGGAACACCAATATCCTTTACAGTACTTTCTATATCAATACTGCGTTTGAAATCCTGTGCCGAGCGTTTGAATTCTCCCATGGCCCGGCCCAGCGTTTTAGCAAGTTCAGGCAGTTTTTTAGGTCCGACGACAATGAGCGCGATGGCAAGAATCATTAAGATTTCCGTCATTCCAAGACCAAACATGCTGTGTACTCCTTTAATAATTCTAATTTAATAAGGTTGTAGTTTTACACTGAATCATGGCAATGTGTCAAGAAATGATAATGGCTGACGAAACTGCTTAGTGTCCGTGATTGGATTTTTTTGGCGGCCGGCGGCGTTTTCCCCTGTAGGGTTTTTTCCCTTTGGGCGCGGATGGCTTCGAAGATTTTTTTTTCGGTCCTGGCGGGGGGAGTTCTTTTTCCAAAGCCTCGGACGGATATTCGCACGTAATCTTATAACCGAGGACCTCTTCAATCTGCGGAATAAAAAACGAACTCATTTCATCGGCAAAGCTGATGGAGGTGCCTGTGGCACCGGCCCGTCCGGTTCTGCCGATCCTGTGGATATAGTGTTCGGGCTCATTGGGCAGATCATAATTGATGACGTGACTGATATTTTCAATATGAAGGCCCCGGGCCGCCACATCGGTTGCCACCAGAATGTTGATCCGGCCCTGTTTAAAATTATCCAGAACCCTGAACCGTTTGTCCTGGGAAACATCGCCGGACAAAACACTGCATTTCTGCCCGTACCGGTCAAGTTTTTCTGCAAGGATCCGGGCCGTATCCTTTCGATTGACAAAAAGGATGACCCGGGAAAGGTTTTCAGACTGGATCAGGTTAAAGACATGTTTGAATTTATCGTCTTCCGTTGAGATATATACAATCTGTTCAATGGAGTCGGCCGCGGTCTGGGCAGGATCAATTTCAATCTGCACGGCATTCTTTGTGGTCCAGCTTTCAGCCAGCCTTAACACATCGTCTGTCAGGGTGGCGGAAAAAAACAGGGTCTGACGTTTCTCCTTATGCGGGGTTTTTAAAACGATCCGTCTGACATCGGGGATAAATCCCATATCCAGCATTCGATCAGCCTCATCAATCACCATGATTTCAACCCGGGACGGATCAATAAGCCGCTTGTTCATAAAGTCAATGAGCCGGCCCGGAGTCGCGGCAATGACATCCACCGGCTGTTTGGCAAGCTGCTGCTGCTGTTGTTTGTACCCGGTTCCGCCATAGATGGATATGATCCTCAGCGGCGTATACCGGGCAAGGGCAACAAAATCTTTTTCGATCTGGTAAACCAGCTCTCTTGTGGGTGCAAGGATCAACGCCCGGGGAGCACCTTTTTTATTTTTTACCCGGTTTTTTAAAAACGCCGTTAAAATTGTGATAATAAAACTGGCGCTTTTGCCTGTGCCGGTCTGGGCTTTGGCCGTGGCATCTTTTCCTTCAAGGGTATGGGGCAGCAGTTTTGCCTGGATCGGGGTGCAGTATTGAAATTTCAGGTCTGCAACGGCATGCATGATGCTCCAGGGCAGATCAAGGTCATGAAACCGCGTCTCGCCCTCTTTAGGCTCGACCTGAAACTCAGCAATGGTCCATCTTTTTTTTCTGGGTTTTTGCGTCGTTGGTTTCTGTTTGACATGCCGGGGTTTTGGAACCGGTTTTTCAGTGGATGGTGTGGATTTTTTTTTCGGTTCAGGCTCAGGCGCTTTAACGCCTTTTTTCTCGGTTTTCGGCCGTAATGCCGACGGGATAAAAGACGAAGACCTGTCTTTTTTTTTGCTGAACCGGTTTTTAATGAAAGCAATGATTTTCTTCAAATAAGTTGTTTAACCTCCGGCAACCATGGGCAGAATTTGTATTTTTGCCTGATCCGGCACTAAGGTTTTTTCAAAGTCCGGACTGGATATAAGGCGTCCGTTTAACCGGACAACCGAACAGAATTCAGGATTATCCAGTTTTTTTAAGACCGCGGCAATAGTCATTCCTTCATACCATGGCAGACGGATATTGTCGACATCTATCAAGATTCAGGCAGCTCCGTATTTTTTTAAAATATCCATGACTTCGGGAAAATCAATCCCCAGCCGTTTGACCGTCTCTTTTGTGGGAATGCCGTTTTTATTCCATCCCCTGCGTTCATACACGGCATCTTTCAGCAGTTCGTACTGCTCTTCTTTTTTCTGTCTTAACAGGGCTGCTTTTTCTTTTGTATCCAGCCCGGTGGGATCGATCCCGTATTTTTCCTGGAGCTGATCATCATAGCGTTTCTGCCTGGATTCGTATTCTTCTTCTGTGACAGGGCCCATTGCCCGGTAGGGAACGGTATCATGTTCCCGTGTGCCGTATCCCATTTTCAGATTGAAAATGCGCTGAAAATTGTAGACTGTTTCGCTCATGGTGATCAGATCATCGGGCGTGGTCTGTTTCCCGGTGACGGCGCTGAAAAATTGCGCATACCATCCCACATGCTTGACCACTTTGGCAGGCTCGGGATTCATTCTGTTGTCTTCAGGGACAATATCATTCCAGGGCAGTTTGCACAGGCCGCAGAGGCTGAACCAGGTTCTGAACATGGGAAACCAGTGCAGGGCTTCCGCCTTGTTTTCAAACGTCGGCATGAAATTGTGGACCATGTCCAGGAAAATCAGCCAGGCTTCGTCATGCTGGGGGCCCTTGAGGGCCAGTCCGTATCCGCCCTGCTGGGCCAGGGATTCCTTGGTAATATATTCTGAAAATTCCAAGCCCTTGGACTCCATGCCGATATCCTGCATAAACTGCGGATCAGCACCGAACTTTGCTGCAAAAATGGATTTCATCTGCCGGATGCCTTTGCCCACAATGGCGCCAAACCCTTTTCCCTGCGCCATCTGATGGACCAGTTCCAGGGCATTGAGCCGGTTGCCGAAGCTTAAGTCCATTCCCCGGGTATGGGCCGTTGTAATCTGATTATTTTCAAAGCATTCCATGACAAACCCGATGGAGGTTCCCACGGAAATGGTGTCCAGGCCGTAAGCATCGCAGTAAAAATTCATCTCAAGAATGGTAAAAGGGTCAAAAATCCCCAGGTTTGATCCGCAGCCGGCAACGGTTTCATACTCAGGGCCGTCAACAAATACTTTTTGTCCCCTGTAGGGTCCTGTGATCGGCACAAAGTCTTTTACCCCGTGGGCGCAGGCCACGGCACAGCCTTTCCAGCAGCCGTCAAACCCCTTGTCAAAGATATGTTCAAATACCTCTTCGCCAATCACTTTGGATTCCGGGTGTGAACCGAATTTATAATTGTGGACCGGCAGGCAGTCATGGTCATTCATGATGGGTACCAGATGGGTGGTCCCCACAAGGGCCATGCGGTTCTGTTTCGGATCAAGTTCCTGGATTTCCCTGGCATGGATTTTGGCGACCTTTTTAAGGGCGTCCAAGTCAGCCGGTGTATTGGTTTTCATGGAAATCGCACCAAACCTGGCCACAATTGCCTTGATTTTTTTATCAGCAAAAACGGTTCCAATACCGCCCCTGCCGGCCTGTTTGTACCGGACCATTTTTCGCCCGGCATCCCACCAGGAAAAATTCAGGCAGCCGAAAAATGTGTTCTTCGCACCCTGACCCGTGGTCACAGCAGAAATATTGATCGGTTTTTTTGGATCAAAATGATGCGTCAATGCCTCTGAAAGTGCATAGGCATCCTCGGGCAGACCCTCAGCTTCAAATATCCGAATCTTTTCATCGATTCCGTCAATGAAAATCACCGTATCTTTATCCGCCTTTCCGTCAATCTGGATGACATCAAATCCGGAAAATTTTTTATAGGGACCGAAATATCCGCCCACATTTGAATCAATGGGCGCGCCGGTCAATGGAGACAGGGCCGTCACAATGCTTTTGCCGCCGCCGGGATAACCAGGGGTTCCCCCCAGCGGTCCGGAGGAAATACAGACGGCATTTTCCGGGTCATTCCACTGGGTATCGGCAGATACCGCATTCCACATCATCCACAAATCATAGCCTTTCCCACCGATAAATTTGTTTTTCACCGACGCTTCAATATCATTGATCATGATATCATTTGTATCCAGTTTGATGTGAAGGGATTTATCCGTGTATCCTTTTTTAATACCTGCTTTTTTATAGGATATGGA
>JBNKNP010000057.1:0-4023 GCA_050293905.1 Desulfobacteraceae bacterium
ATATGAAGAATATCCAGATCTGGCTAATTCCTTTATATACTCAACGGCATATCAAGGTCACAGGATCGTGTAAAGCCATATTGGAATTTTTATATAATTTTTTAGCCTTCCGGTCCAACTTTATCTTTCATAAATTCGACCAAGCACTTATGGTATGATGGAACGCTTTTTCTGAAATTATTCAGCTACCATATACTGTATCTGCTTTGAAAAGCCAAAAGCAATTTTATTGAAGATAACCATTAATGCCGGAGAATTGCAATGGTAAACTTTTTACACTTAAGTTGAATAATATTGGATGATCCAATAGTGACAGATCTGTCTATAGTCTTGACCTTATGTCCTGCGGATTAAGACGTTGACTTTATCAGCAGGTTCTACGGATCGAGAACGGATTGTGGGGTGAAAATAACAACGCCTGCCCTTTTTTGCTAAAGGTACAGGCGCTGAGTATTAGATTGCAGGTGCTGCTTAAAGCGGCGTGTTGGGAATCAGCTCCCAGATACCGCAGGGACATGCGCCTTTGCAGAATCCGCAGCCGATGCAAAGGTTATCATCCACCTCATACATAAAGGGTTGATCTCCCGGGGTTTCCACCCTTTGAATGGCAGCTTCCGGGCAGACAGCCACGCAGATGCCGCAGTCTTTGCAGTTTCCGCAGGAGGCACAGTCTGCACCGCATTCATCCAGGGTATCGGCCACATTTCTGGGATCATAATATTCAAGACTGACCCGCGATTTATTGATCATGGGCAGCAGTTTCCCCGAACTTGGCAGTTTGCCTTCGATCATCTGGTCGATATTATCTGCTGTTCTGCGCCCGGCGCCAATGGCATCGGTGATCAGGCCCGGTCCGACAATATCACCAATGGCAAACACTTTTGGATCCGATGTCTGGTTAAAGTCATTCACAGAGATGAAATTATTTTTAATTTCAATGCTTTTTTCCAGAAAATCAAGATCCGGCACGTCGCCGATGGAGACGACAATGGTATCTGCGGGTAATTTCTCACCATCTTGAATCACCACGCTTTTTTTATTAATTTTCTGGGTAAAACAGGGCCACCTGAAAATCGCTCCAACCTCTTCTGCATCCTCTTTTTCCTTGCCGAATGCCAGAGGTTTCTGAATATCGATCAGGGTGATTTCTTTTGCACCAAGACGGTGGGCCTCGGTGGCCACATCACAACCCACATTGCCGGCACCGATAATTACGACCTTTTTCCCGGGATTGATTTTGTCCTTTTTGGACTGTTCCAGAAAATCATTTGCAAACACAGCATTTTCAATTCCCGGTACCGGCAGGGATCTTGGTTTTTTAGCCCCGGCCGCCACAATTGTATAGTCAAATTCCTTTTTGATTTTAGCAAACTCTTTTTTCCCAATGGTCTGATTAAGCCGGATATCCGGGATGAGTTCCTTGATCCTGTCAAGTTCAGTCTCAAGGGTCTGTTTTGGAATCCGGGAGCCGGGAATCACGGAGGAAATTTTTCCACCGATGCTGTCACCGGTATCAAACATGCTGACCTGATGCCCTTTTAACGTCAGGTGCCAGGCAGATGAAATCCCGCCGGGGCCGGCACCGATCACTGCAATTTTCTTATTACTTTTTATGGCAGGTTTGGGCAGTTTCACATTCTCTGCAGCCCGGCCAAGCTTTCTGACATCAATGGGTTTCATGTAATGGTCATTTCGCGTACATGAGGCCATGCAGGGGCTGGGGCAAAGGTAGCCGCAAACCGTTGCCGGAAACGGGGTATATTCAAGTCCCATGCTGACGGCTTCATCAACATTGTCCATCCGGACCATGCTCCAGCGCTCCTGGACCGGTATACCGGTAGGGCAGGATGCCTGGCAAGGCGCCATGTATTTGCCCTGCTCCCAGATGGGAATGTACCGCCGATACTCTCCCCGGGTGATCAAGGGAATAGTTCCCGGTTCCGTCTCCTGGAGATCCCCGATCAAACCACCCCGGCCAAGTTCCCTGTCCCAGACCTGTTCCCTGAACCATCTCATGGGGGCACGTCCCGGGCCTTCGGCTTTTTCATGGGGAGTTTTTGCTTCAAGAAGCTGCCACTGGGACCGTTTGGTTAATTTTTTCAGCAGGCCCGGCTTATCTATTTTTTCAAGAAAATCCGCAAGTTTTTCATTCAGCCATTCCCAGTCTTCATCGGTTATCAAAGACAGCTTTGCATCTTTTTGTGAAAAATCATCAAATTCACCACGGACATAGACTTTTCCGCCGACCATGCCCACCAGGGGCCGGTAACCTAATGATGCCCGTCCTGCCTGAATTTCATGACCACAGATCACTGCGATGCCGCCGGCCATGAATTCTCCGAAATAATCGCCGACACCGCCCAAAACCCAAAGTTCAGGCGGTTCAAACCTTGGATTCCGTTTGGTCATGGTCATGCCCCTGGCACCAATGGAGCCGTCAATATAGACATTTCCCTGGGCAGCCCCGTTCATGATGCCATTGGATGCGGATCCGTGAACAATGATCTGTGCACCGGCATTAAGCCAGCCCACATCGTCCGATGCCGGGCCCATGATTTCAATATGGGTGTTGCCCGACCCCAGAGAGCCGGTCCGTTGTCCGGACTGTCCGATGATGCGGATATGGGTTTCGTCTTTTCCGGCATCCCAGAGTCTTCCGCCGATGCCGTGCTGGCCGTAGCCTTCGACCTCGATATACCGGTGACCATCTTTTATCTTCTGATGTATGAGTTCCTCCAGCATCCTGGAAGAAATGCGTTTACCGTTTTCTTTGCCGGATATGCTAATATATTGCTCTTTTTTCATTTCTTATACCTCTTACACCACATATTTAATGCTCAGCCGTTCTGCTGCTGCCTTGTCATTAATCCCCAGAGCATCAGACATCCCGATGGGCAGGGAGGTTGAACGCCCGAGCGGGGCAACGATTTTTTTAAGTTCCGTATCAAAGGACAGGAAAAGATCCACAATTCTCTGGGCAACATCTTCAGGATCAAGCCGTTTGTAGAGCCTGGGATCCTGAGATGTAATTCCTTTGGGGCAAATTCCGACATTGCAGACATTACAGCGGTCTTCTTCAGTTCCGACACAGCCGGAAGCCGCCTGCATGACATATTTTCCAATCTGAACCCCGGAAGCACCCAGCATGATCAGGGAAGCGGCATTGGCTGCCAGATTGCCGTTTTTACCGACCCCGCCCCCGGCAAAAATCGGAATTTCATTCTGCATGCCGATTTTGGTCAGGTTCAGGTAATTATCCCTGATGCACGAGGCAATGGGATGTCCCATGTGATCCATGGAAACGGCATATGCCGCCCCGGTTCCACCGTCTTCACCGTCAATGGCCAGTCCGGCAGCATGTTCGTTTCTGGCCAGGTTGTTGAGAACGGCAAGAGAAGTGGATGAAGCAGATATCTTAGGATACACCGGCACCCTGAATCCCCAGGCCATGGACATGGACAGAATCATCTTTGCCACGGATTCTTCAATGGAATACTGGGTCTGGTGGGTGGGCGGGCTGGGCAGGCTGACGCCCGTGGGCACCCCGCGAATGGCGGCGATCAGTTTGTTGACCTTGTGCCACATGAGCAGACCGCCGTCCCCCGGTTTGGCGCCCTGACCGTATTTGATCTCGATGGCGCAGGGGTCCTCCTGCATGTGCGGCAGGGCGTGGATAATTTCGTCCCAGCCGAAATAACCGCTGGCGATCTGCAGGATCACGTATTTCAGAAAGGGGCTTCTGAGGAGGCGCGGCGGACAGCCGCCTTCACCGGTGCACATGCGCACCGGCATGCCCAACTCTTCGTTGAGGTAGGCCACGCCCAGCTGCAACCCTTCCCACATATTGGGCGAAAGGGCCCCGAAAGACATGGAACCGATGATCAAGGGATAGATCTCCCGCACAGGCGGCATCCATCCGTTGCCCTTGTAAAATTTGATATTCTCTTCCGGCGGCAGAACCCGTCCCAGCAAGGTTCGGAGCTCGAATTCGTGGCGGCCGGCATCCAGGGCCGGGTCGGTGAG
>JBNKNP010000058.1:0-6302 GCA_050293905.1 Desulfobacteraceae bacterium
GATCGAGGCCGGCTGCGATTCGGTGTATATCGGAGGCAGGCGCTTTGGCATGCGCCAGCATGCCCGTTGGCTTAACTTCAGCCGGGATGAGATGAGCAAAGGGGTGCAGTACGCACAGGCCCGGAACGTGAAGGTCTATGTTACCGTCAATAATTTGTTGTCGGATACGGAAATCGGGCTGGCCAGAGCCTATCTTCAGTTTCTCGATGAAATCGCGCCGGATGCGGTTCTGATACAGGACCTGGGTGTCCTGAACCTGGCCCGGGAACTCAACCTTAAAGTGGCGCTTCACGCCAGTACCATGATGAATGTGCACAACCCGTACGGTGCAAAGTTTTTAAAGCGAGCAGGCATTAACCGCATTGTCTGCTCAAGAGACATCACCCTTAACGAGGCTGCCAAAATCCGCCAGGAGGCCGGTGTGGAGGTGGAGGTGTTTCTTCACAACGACATCTGCATCAGCCAGGGCTCCCTGTGTTACCTGAGCGGCATTGCCACGGAAAAAAGTTCAAACCGGGGGCTTTGCATCAAACCCTGCCGGTGGGCCTGGGATTTCATTGACATGAAGACGGGAAAGCAGATTGACACGGCTGCAGGGCCTTATCTGCTGGCAAAAAAAGACCTGTGTCTCTTTCACCAGATTCCGGAACTGATTACCGCTGGAATCGATGCCGTTAAAATCGAAGGGCGGGCAAGACCGGCTGAATACCTGGTTCCCATTATCCGTGCCTATAGGCGCGCCATTGACCAATACTATGCCGATCCCTACGGATATGCCACTGATTTCAAAGAATTTGAGAAAATCCGCAGCCGGCGGATCCGGGACTATACCAGCAATTACAATTTCGGAAATTTTGGAACCGATGCCTGCGAACCGTCAGGCAAGCGGGAACCGCGGTTTTTTTCCCTGGCAGCCGAGGAAAAACCGGTTGATGCTTCATTAAAATCTGTTTTTGCCGAACCTGAATCTGCTGAATCCCCTGGCAAACCGCCCGTGCTCGCCGTGCGATGCAGCTCCTGTGGTGCTGCGTGCCGTGCCCTGGAATCCGGGGCAGACCGGGTTTATGTGGGCGGGGAATTTTTTCGCAGGGGCCATGGAACCCCCTGGTCTGCGACAGAACTGGAAAATCTGGTTCATTTGGCTGAACAAAAAGGAAAATCAGTTGCCGTTGCCTCCCCCCGTATCATGGGGCAGCGGGAGAGCTTTGAATTCTCCTGTCTGCTGGATCTTGCCGGGCAGCTGGGCATCCGGTCCGTCCTGGTCAGTAATCCGGGGGCTCTGGAATTTGCCAGGGAACACCTCCCACCTGATACTGCCTCATATACAGCGGATTTTACATTCAATCTTTTTAACGGCCAGGCAGCGGTGTTCCTTGAAAAAAACAATCTTCACTGCGGGACCCTGTCACCGGAACTGCCCTGGGCCCAGGCCGCCGGTATCCTCCATGGGCATTCTTTGCCCCTTGAGCTTGTCGTTCACGGCAGCCTGTTCGGGATGATTATCGAAACCTGCCTGATTTCAGGGTTTATCGGGCATACAAGCAAATCCGATCCATGCCGTGGGTATTGCACCCGCAGTGATTATGCCCTTAGGGACGTTCTGGGAAAGCAGCGGAAAATTGCTGCGGATCAGTACTGCCGAAATCATCTGCTCATGGAAAAAGACCTGTGCCTGCTTGATGTGCTCAATCACGTGGTCCGGCAGGGCGCTGACGTCCTGAGAATTGAGGGCCAGTTCTATACAACAGACACTTTGGCGCAGATCGTGGGGCTGTACCGCAAATACCTGGATCACATCCGGAACGAGACAGACGGGAATGACTTTCATATCGAAGATACGGATCTGCAGCGGTTGAATCAAATCAGTCCCAGGGTGCTGGGATACGGTGCCTATGTTAACCAGGCGGTGGCCGTGGGGATGCCCGGAGAGCAGCTTCCCACGAATGAGCTTTATCTTTCTGATATTTGACAACAAACAGGAACGAATTATTTTTTAAGAGTATTAAAAAATAAAATTTCAACCAGCCGAAAAAATCGAAAGGAAGACCGGATCGATGAAAAATAACCGATTTGCAGTGAATATTCTCATCTGCTTTATGGTACTTGCACTGACTGCGGGCTGTGCATTCCGGCCGCCTGCCTCTTCTGTGGAACGCGCAGAACCCTTGGACCCCCAGGACCGCCTGATCCTTGATGAGGATGTGGCCGACGCCCGGTACGTCAACATCAGGGGCTTTGAACACATGAAGGTGAACCGGTTCATGCTGGAGCGCATTGAAGATTACAGGACCCTGACGGGATTTGCAGAAAAAAAAGCCTTTGTAAAGAAGTTCCTTGAGGATGCCTATGCCCTGAACGACCGGGTCATTGTGGCATCTGTGGATAAATTGAGCAATGAGGACATCTCCGGGTTTTTTAAAAAGGCAGAGGAATTTGAAAAAGAAGACGATGAAGAGGAAGAATTCGATGTGAATTCGCCCGGCAGCACCCTGCGTGAAAAATTTATCAATGCATACCGGAAACATGCCAGAAGCGAATTCCAGCGCGAAGAAACCGTATTTTTGAAATTGGATTCTGAAGCTTCCCTGGACCAATACTGGCAGGAACTGGTCTTAAATATTGAAGAATCCATCATCACCAAGGGAAGGGCCATGCGCCTGGTCACAACGGCTCCGCTGGTTCCTTTTGTGTATGCATGGATATGGTATCATGCTGAAACAGATGACAGAGGGCCGCACATCCCGGAATTTACGGACAGGACTGCTTTTTTCCCGAAACTGTCGGAACCGCAGGTCGATCCGGCTGTCATTGAAGACGATAGATCGCTGCTGCAGCGATATGCTCCGGTCATCATCCAGGAAAAAGCCACAGATCCTGAATATGCCCCACCCATTGACCGCTTTGGGGAAGTATATCTGAAAGGGGATCGCCTGGAAAATGCTCTGCCCGGGGTAAATACGGACAAACCCAGCGTCTATGCCTATGTGGACCGGAAACGGATCCAGGGACGAATGACCCGTCAACTGGTATATACAATCTGGTATCCGGAGCATCCCAAGCTGCATACCTTTGATCCTGAAGCAGGCCCCATGGAAGGATGGACCTTTCGAATCACGTTGAACAGGGACAACGCGCCCATGATTTACGAATCCGTATCCAACTGCGGATGTTATTATAAAGTGTTCCCCACCCGGCGGCTGGAAGACAACGCCAAGCGAGAATTCAAGGAAAAGGAAACCGGCAAGAGCTTTTATCTTGAAAAAAAGATTCCCGGAAAAATAGACGCTGTTGTTCCGGAGATTGTGGACCAGGGTAAGGCTCCTGCAGCACGTCCGGTTCTTTACTATTCAGCCGGCGCCCATCAATTTGTCACGGTCCGGCCGGTGCCGGAAATGGAGGAGGGTGATCGCCTGGCACCCCGTGAAACCTATCAGTTACTGCCCTATGAGGAATTGGAAAGCCTGCCCTTTAACCAACGCCGGGCAAGCCTGTTTGATAAAAACGGTCTTGTCCGAAAGGCTGACCGGCTGGAGTGTACACTGTTGAAGCCGTCCGGCATTTTCCACGCCGGTCATCCCCGGCAGCGCTACACGCAGCTGATTTACTTTGACCAGAGTGAATTTGATGATTCCGGGCTTTTTGAGAAATACTTAAGACTGCCGCCCAGGGCATTTGAAGGCAGATCCACAGATACAGCCGGTACCGGAAAATAAGCGCATAACTGCCGGAAAGGGACGGTTAAGACGGTAAAAAAGAGCAGTTTGAGCACGAATCCAGCCGGGATTCAAGGGTCTGGACATGTTTTTTTTCTTCCAGGATGATGGTGTTCAGACCCTCTATGACTGCTGAATCCTCGATAAAGAGTTCCAGCATCTCATAAAACTCAATGGTTTCTTTTTCAAATTCAATGAAGATGTTAAATAACTGCCCCACCGTGGTGACAGTGGAAAAATCAATTTCATCCAGGGAAAGGGTATTTTCTCCCATCATATCCTGGAGCACTGTGGAAACCATGGCTTTGAGCTTTGCTTCATCTGTTTTAAGGGTCAGTCCGTCTTTAAGATCGGTAAACCATCGGGCATGCCGGGCCTCTTCATCCGCCATCCACTCCAGCATCTCCTTTAACTGCGTGTCATCCAGCTTTGCTGCTGAGTCAATGTATGTGGTCTGTCCGTTTTTTTCCATTTTTATGGCAATTTCCAAAAGGTCATCCATTGTGAACATGGTTGTTTTTCCTCCTCTGGTTTTCAGTCCAGTCAATCCGGCTCATTAATCCCCTGATAATTCTGACGTCCCGGGATGACAGACCGGCATTGCCGAAAATTTTTCTAAAGGTCCGCAGCAGGTGGTCCGGGTTCTGGGGATCGAGAAAATCAATGTCCAGCAGGGTCTTTCTCATGTGGGAAAACATGCTTTCCATTTCATCCCCCCGGGCCAGCTTTCTGGGCACAGGATCATGGAATTTTTTCCCTGATTCGGATTTAACAGAAATTTCATAAAGCAGCACCGCAAGCGAGTGGCTCAGGTTCATGGACGGATACCCCTCATGGGTGGGAATGGTAATAAAATGCTGGCACAGATCAAGATCCCGGGTTTCAAGACCGGTATCCTCCGGACCGAGAACCAGGGCACAGGATGTCTGTAAAAAATCAGCTTCAATTTTTTTGGCTGCTCCGGAGGGTGTGAAAAAATCCTTTCTGTATTTTCCGAACCGCCGGGTGGTGCCGAATGCCACCTGGATGTCAAACAGCGCCGTTTCAAGGTCATCAAAAACCTTTGCATTTTCAAGGACATCAAAAGCGGTTAGCGCCATTTTTTTTGCCTCAAGGGACATATATTCCGTTGTGGGTGAAACCAGCCGCAGCCGGTTAAACCCGAAATTCATCATGACCCGGCATACAGAGCCGATGTTGATCGGCCCCTGGGGCCTGACAAGGATAATAGTAAGATTTTCAGGTGTCATGACGGCGTCTTTTCCGTATCCAGGATCAGGGTCACCGGCCCCTGGTTGACCAGGCTCACATCCATCATGGCCTGGAAAATGCCGGACTGCGTGACAATGCCGGCCTCTTTTGCCCGGCCGATAAAATATTCATACAGGGTATTGGCTTTGTCCGGTTTGGCTGCATCTACAAAGGACGGGCGCCTGCCTTTTCTGCAGTCGCCGAGCAGGGTAAACTGGGAGACCACCAGAAGCTGGCCTGATATATCTTTTAATGAGATGTTCATTTTATTGTTTTCATCTTCAAAGATCCGCAGGTTGATGATTTTTTCCACCAGAAAATCAGCATCTTTCTGGGTATCGCCCTGTGATACCCCCAATAAAACAACAAGCCCCTTAGAGATGGTTGAAACGATTTCTTCATTTACGGTTACCCGGGCGCTTTTTACCCGCTGTACCACTGCTTTCATATATTTTTTCCTGTTAATTCCATAACCGCCTTGTGTTTCAATACCTGGTTCAATGCCCGGTCTGCAACAGCCTGGGCTCGGGCCAGCGCGTGTCAAACCCGTATTGCATTAATATTTGAATGGCCGTGTCCACATGGCATCCTGCCTCATCAACCCCGTGGGAATCATCACCGGGAACTGCCCGGATCCCCATTTTTTTTACCATTCCGAGGATGGATGGGGCAATATAGGGTTCCTTTTTCCCTTTGGCAAGGGGTCTTAAGTTGAAATCCATGACCAGGTCCAGGGATTTTATCAGTTCAAGGTTGCGGATGATTTTTTCTTTGACCTGCGGAATTTCAATTGTTCTTTGATAATTGTCATCAAAAATGCGGATTAAATCAAAATGCCCCACAATAAAAGGTGAGAGCGTTTTTATCATCTCGTACTGAAGGTCAAAATAACGTACATACATTGCTTCATAACTGCCCAGCCGGGTAATAATGTCCTCGTATGCTTCCTTTGAATAGTCAAAACAAATATCATCAATATGATGAACAGAGCCCACTATATACTCGGGCTTAAATTTTTTTATCAGAGACCGGACATGATCCTGGTATCCGGTAACGGTTTCCGTTTCCATGCCTGCATAGATAACGATCCGGTCCGCATATTTATTTTTAAGAAAAGTAAGCTCGGCAAAATATCGTTCAAAACGTTCAAGCAGTTCGGCTGCAGTCAAGTTTAGCGCTTTTTCATCCGGGTAGAGAAACCGGTCGCGGGGCGGGGGAATATGCTCGGTGATGCCCACGGCTGAAAAGCCAAGCTTGATATACTGCTGCACAATATCCTCCAGCCGGTCCCTGGCATGGGTGCAGTACTGGCCGCTGTGGCCACCGTGATAAGAAATA
>JBNKNP010000059.1:0-6250 GCA_050293905.1 Desulfobacteraceae bacterium
CCCGGGTATAATTGTTCACAAAAAAGGCTGCAAGCTGTGGAATATCCGCCTGCCTTTCCCTTAGCGACGGAATATTTAAGGTGACTCCTTTTAACCGGTAATAAAGGTCTTTTCTAAAACTTCCCTTTTCAATATCCTCGGGCAGATCGGCATTGGTGGCGGAAAGGATCCTGCAGTCAACCTGTATTTCTTTAACCGCACCCACCCGCCGGATTTTACCATCCTCCAGAAAGCGTAAAAGCCGGGCCTGCATATCCTGTGAAATATTGCCGATTTCATCCAGCAGCAGCGTGCCCTTGTGTGCCGCTTCAATGAGACCTTCCTTATCGTGTACCGCATGTGTAAACGCGCCTTTCATGTGGCCGAAAAGCTCGCTTTCCAGAATCCCAGCGGGTGTAGACCCACAGTCCACAACAACATACGGCTGATCTTTTCTTGAACCATACTGGTGAATAAACCTTGCAATACACTCCTTGCCCACACCGCTTTCACCTGTAATCAGCACATTTACACTGCTTGCCGCAACCTTTGCCACGGTCTGACGAAGTTCCTTCATGGCCGGTGTATTTCCCCAGAAGAATCCCTTTGTAACATTATCCGCACCACTTCCGCCGGCAGGCGTGTCCATGGATAGAATATCCTTGATTTTACAAATCAATTCCCTGCCGTCAAAGGGTTTTGTAATATAGTCCACAGCGCCTTGTTTCAATGCGGCTACCGCATCCGGAATGGTACCGTAGGCCGTTAAAAAAATCACGGGGAGTGCCGGCTGAATGCCTCTGATTTCAGATAGAAGATCCATACCGTTCATGCCGGGCATTTTCATATCCGAAATCATCAGGGCAATGGATTCTTTTTTTAATATCTCTATTGCCGAAGGCGCATCAACGGCTTTGAGCACATGAAAATCTGCTGCACTGAGTCTTGCATCAAGAACCACAAGTATGCCGGGATCATCATCAACAATCAATATTGTAATCGGGTCATTCACTCGACGTTCCTTTTATTTTGAACTTCCTGATCAATATTTTAAAATGTTGGTAAAATAAATATCCATGAATCTGTTTTTATCTGAAAACCTGACAGCATTGTCAATGATAATCGATAAAATCAGAAAAATTCTGTTTTATCTGTACGGATTTTTTTGCGGCTGAAAAATTGCTGAAATGGAAAAGGAATAAAAAAAAAGACAGGTCACAGACTCAAAACCAAGCTGGGGACCATCGGCATCATGGTTCCGGTCTTTGAAAATTACAGCAATAAAGAATTAGAATTATGGCAGACTGACCAAACCGGTATTTTCATTTACACCACAGCTAAATTGCTTTGTACCGCCGCCATCCGGTGTTCCTTTTATGTGGTAAATGGTTACCTGAACAATTGTAGTTTTTCCATCCGGCAGTTGCTGGCTGTTTCCAGTAATCGTGGCTTCAACACCAGGAGATAGAACAAAAACAGGCGTTCTTGGGTTATCAGAGTTATCCTTATCACCGACTGCACCGCCTGCAGCCACTTTGGCGTAATTAACATCTTCTCCGTTAAGTGCGGCATCAATGATAGCATCAACAAGATTGCGGGCATCAGAAAGTGCTATAGTATCATATGCTTTATGCTTCAAAGGATTATAGTTCATAACAGCAATAGAGGCCAGGATACCGATAGTGGCTATGACGATCATTAGCTCAATAAGAGTAAACCCTTTTGTGTTTCCCAATGGAATGCGGATTGTTTTTTTGACTGTTACCATCTCTTTACATCCTTTATTGGTTTAATTGACACCTATTTGGACTTGTTTGTATTTTTTTTGTTTTCCTGGTATTCAATCCAGCTCTTATCTTTGTAAATCTTTAATTGCTTCTCATCCGGATACTGAATGTCGCTGAATCCGATGATCCCCTTAGAAGTTTTCCAAATGTAAAGTTTGCTCCGGTTAAAAGAGAGTAAGAATTTTTCATGGTCGGAAAGCTCAGTTTTGACAATCGTAAATTCCGGTTCATATTTAGAGTTTTTTGCAATAGTGCCCTTTGTTATGTTTATATTCCGGCTTGAAACAGCCTGGGTAAGCACTTTGTTTTTACCATTTATATAATCAGACCCGCTTTTTGATTTTGTTAAAACAAAAGCTTTTTTTATCTGCACCTTTGATCGATCAGTTGATACAATTGCCCTGACAGGAGAGAAAGCCCCTTCTTTGCCTGTTATCAGTTTCATATCCGGCCCCATTGAGGCAAAAATATCTGATCCTTTGATAGACCTTTTTAGAGTATATGTCCCGTTTGCCGGAGTATACGTCCAGTTCAACTCAGTAATAAAAGATTTATCAGGGATAAATCCTGGATACAGGACCATGAGATCCTTAGGATAATGACCGGTTTTTTGGTAATATTTTTTAAGTATGGTGACCATGACAGGGAAACCTGCAAGATTGCTTTTTTCAGCAGCCTGAATGATCTGTTTAAACCGTTTTGTATTGTGGACAACAAGGGCTTTTTTTTGTTTTTTGTTCTGAATCAGATAGATTCCTCCGCCCAATACGGCAATAATAACTAAAATGACAACAATTTTTGTCGCTTTCATAAAAAGCCTCCGTTTTTTGTTATTTAAGAAAATAGCAAAAAACATACCAAGAGTCTATAGCCCGTATTTTAAGGATATCCGGCTTTGCATGGTACGCAGAACTTTAAGAATTCTTCTAAAAAATGTATATTGCGTGACAATTTTTGTATAAAAATAGAGGGATCGGGCAGGTCTGAGGGTTAAAAACCCAAAAAGGGGCAGCGCCGAACGCTGAACCCCTTAGTATCTGTGGTAGCGGGGAAAGGATTTGAACCAATGACCTTCGGGTTATGAGCCCGACGAGCTACCAGACTGCTCCACCCCGCATCAACGAAAGGCAATATAGTAGACTCGACCATTTCTGTCAAGATGTTTTTATTTTTTGACACATAAAGTCATGGTAAACCGGCTAGGGCGAACTTGAGTTCATCCACGGAAGCTGTTGCAGTGCCGACCTTTCCAACGACAATTCCGGCTGCTGCATTGGCAATTTTTGCACTGTCTAAAAAACTTGCACCCGTGGCAAGCCCTAACCCAAGAAGTGATATAACCGTATCCCCTGCACCGGAAACATCAAATACCTGGCGGGCATTGGACTCAATATGACGGACAGGGTTATTTTTTTCAAACAGCATCATCCCGTCTTTTCCACAGGTAATCAGCAATTTTTCAAGACGGACTTTTTCCATAATCTTTTTCCCGGCAGCCATCAGATCCCGGTCTGACCGGATATCCACGTTGGCAGCAAGGCTGGCTTCTTTTTTATTGGGTGTCAGGACCATGACATCGCTGTATTTTGAAAAATCAAGGGCTTTTGGATCAGCCAGGGTCAGCACATGGTGCTGCGCAGCCAGGCGCACCGTTTCTTTTACCAGCTTTGGTGTAATCAATCCTTTATCATAGTCTGAAAGAATGACCAGGTCAGCATTTGTAATAATTTTCTCAATATTGCCCACCAGTTTTTCAAGGGTCTGATCCGTAATGTTCTTTTTAATCTCCCTGTCAATTCGCAAAACCTGCTGATTGGATGCTATCACCCTGGTTTTCCGGGTGGTCGGCCGTTGCGGTTCACTGATGATGCCCTGTGTGCCGATATCCATTTCTTCCAGTTTTTCAAGGATCATCCGGCCGGCACGCCCTGTTCCGGCAGTGCCCACGGCACTGACCTGAGCCCCCATGGCCTTCAGGTTGTTGATGACATTACCGGCACCGCCAAGGGTATGGCTTTCTCTATTGACACAGACAACCGGCACCGGTGCCTCGGGAGAAATTCTGTCCACGGTGCCCCAAAGATATTCATCAATCATCAGGTCACCGATGACCAGTGCGTTTACACTTTTAAATAAATCAAGATCATGATTCATGGCTGCAGCAAGGTATCAAGCATGTTTTTAAGTTCCGAATAACTCCGGGTCACCCGGACACCGGGAAAATCCGTGGTCACCGATTCAGGCGGGCAGAAGAAAAACCCATGGTCAGCTTCCTGGATCATGCCGATGTCATTATAGGAATCCCCAAAGGCAATGGTTTCATAATTCAGGCTTTTTAACGCCTGGACAGCCCGCTTTTTCTGATTATCAATACGCAGATTATAATCGGTGATGGTTCCGTCGGCATCAACAGTGAGGTTATGACATAAAAGAGCCGGATATTTCAGCTTTTTCATCAATGGTTTGGCAAACTCTTCAAAGGTGTCGGAAAGAATCAGAATCTGGGCTCTCTCCCGGATCCAGTCCAGGGTTTCGGCAGCACCATCCAATGGATCAAGCCTGGAAATAACGGTCTGGATATCCTGGAGTTTAAGATTATTCTGTTTTAACAATTTAAGTCGCTTGGTCATCAGGACATCATAATCACTGATATCACGGGTGGTAAGTTTGAGTTCGTCCACACCGGTCTGTTCAGCAACATTGACCCAGATTTCAGGCAGGAAGACACCTTCCAGGTCTGCAACGATCATTTTCATTATTGTATACTCCTCAGGCAGTTTCTTCTATTCTAATGACCACGGGATCACCGACAACAGAGTCAGAGGCGGCAATCTCTTTTAAGGCCGATTGTATGCTGGCTTCATTGGCCAGGTGGGTAATCATGACAATGGGCACGGTGCCCTTGCTGCTCCGGCCTTTCTGATGGACAGATTTGATACTTATATTTTTTCCCCCCAGAACCCCGGAAATCATGGCAAGAACGCCGGGGTGGTCCTTAGCTTCAAACCGCAGATAATACCGGGTAGACAGGTCATCCATGGGTAATATCGCTGCGGGTTTAATCTGATCTTCAAGATATCCCAGGATTGGTATGCGCCCCTGTACACCTAAAATCATATTCCTCGCAATATCGGAAATATCGCTTAACACAGCACTTGCTGTCGGCATCCTGCCGGCACCTTTGCCATAGAGCATGGTTTTCCCGGTGGCATCCGCGTCAATGACAATGGCATTCATGGATTGATCCACATGGGACAATGGATTGTTTTCCAAAATCATTGTCGGATGGACCCGGGCTTCGACATGGTTGTCATGACGTTTTCCGATTGCCAGCAGTTTGATGGTATATCCGAACTCCCTTGCAAATTCAATGTCAACCGGGGTAATATTTCGTATCCCCTCCACATGAATATCTTTTAAATTAATCCGTATACCATGCGCCAGGGAATTGAGTATTGCAAGCTTATGGGCAGTATCAAACCCGTCAATATCCAAAGAAGGTTCAGCCTCTGCAAATCCTAACGCCTGTGCATCTTTCAAAGCATCTTCAAATTGTGATCCGTCCTGGGAGATTTTAGTGAGAATATAATTACAGGTCCCGTTCAAAATGCCCGTCATAGACGTAATGTCATTGGCCACCAGGGACTCTCTGATACATTTAATAATGGGCATGCAACCGCCGCAGCTTGCCTCAAACGCCAGGTCAACACTGTTTTCCATGGCAATGCTGACCAGATCGTTGCCGAAACCGGCCAGAAGTGCTTTATTGGCTGTGACCACGTGTTTTTTATTCTCAAGGGCTTGTTGAATAAATTGCCTGGCAATGGTTTCCCCGCCAATGGTTTCCACAATAATATCAATGTCCGGATCATGAATAACCAAAGCCGCATCATCAATCAACCGGGTCGTCTCAAGGGATATGCCCCGGTCTGTGGTGGTATCAATATCGGCAATGGTTTTAAGATTCAAAACAGCCCCGATGCGGGATGTCAGCAACTGCTTTTTTTCTATCAACAATTTTGCGACACCTGCGCCCACAACGCCAAAGCCCAGGATTCCAACATTGATCTGTTTCATTGGTCTGCTTCTCCCTTGATTATTTGTCCAAAAATTAAATAAATACAGTATTCAATTGCTGATGTCAAAAAGCTTTTGACTTTTTACCGCGTTCTGTTTATCATCAAAAGGTTTTAACGTAATTCACGGACAATGTAAATTTCAGGTAGGTGAGCATAAATGAGCGACTCTTTAACATACGCAGATTCCGGTGTTGATATTGATAAAGCAAACCGTCTGGTTGACCGGATAAAAGACATAGCAAAATCGACACCCCGGTCTGGTGTCATGGGAGAAATCGGTGGATTCGGCGGTCTTTATTCCCTGAATCTTTCCAATTTATCCAATCCGGTATTGGTCAGTGCTACAGACGGTGTGGGCACCAAGCTTAAAATTGCATTCATGATGGATAAGCATGACACCATAGG
>JBNKNP010000060.1:0-9846 GCA_050293905.1 Desulfobacteraceae bacterium
ATGGTGGGCGTGTCCGGCCGGGCCGTAAACAGGGTCGCCCCGAACTCCCCCAGACTGATGGTGAAGGCAAACACAGCGCCTGCCGCAAGCGCCCGGGAGATCAGGGGCAGATCAATGGTCTTTATGATGATCAGCGGAGAAGCGCCCAGCATGGCTGCGGCATCGGTCATCTGATCGGGAATGGCACGAAGCGCCGGAAGAATGGCCCTGACCACAAAAGGAAATCCCACCAGGGCATGGGCAATGGGGATCAGCACCAGGGAAGTCCTTAAATTCAACGGCGGTTTATCCAGGGTAATGATGATCCCGAATCCCAGTGTAACGGCTGATGTGGACAGGGGCAGCATGAAGATCGGATCAAACAGGGTTGTCCAGGATTTATCCGGCATCCGGTCGCAGAACCGGATGAACACGGCAGCGCAGACACCGGTTATCAGCGCAATAACCAGGGCGGTTCCGGCAAACAGCACGGAATATTTAACCGCGTTAAACGGCGGGATAAAAAAAATGGAATCTGTAGTGTTATCAAACAACGCCCTGTAAAAGGCGAATGTCACGGTTCCGTTGTGTGTCAGGGACTTTACCACCAGGGCCAGCAGCGGCAGCACACACAAGACAAGGATAAAAAAAACCACGGCAGCCACCATGATTTTTTCCCGCAGCTGCTCGGGCTGCTTTAAATTCATCATTTCCCCATCCGGAACAAACCGGGCGGCCCTTCTTGAAAAAGAGGCATACACCCACATCAGGGCAAAGGTAAACCCGATTTGAACAAGGGAGAGAAAGGATGCCAGGGGCAGGTTAAACAGGTGGGCTGCCTGGCGGTAAATTTCCACTTCAATGGTGGACATGGCAGGCCCGCCCAGGATCAGAATAATACCAAAACTTGAAAAACAGAACATGAAAACCAGGGCGCATGCAGCCAGAATGGCCGGGCTGAGCAAGGGGAGGATAATATGAAAAAATAAAGGTACCGGCCCTGCCCCCAGCATCATGGCGGCTTCTTTGATCCGGCCGGACAGGCTGCTCCAGAATCCTGAAATAATCCGCAGCATGACTGAAAAATTATAAAACACATGGGCCAGCAGAACCATTATCAACGGCTGGTCCACATGAATCCCCGGAAAACATCCGTTCTTTCCGAAACTGGCCTGAAATGCCGCTGCCACGACCACTGCCGGCAGAACAAACGGAATGGATGCCAGAATCCGGATCAGTTTTTTACCCCTGAACTCATATTGAGACATGACAAAGGCGCACGGCAGGGTACATATCAATGTCAGCAGGGTTGAAACACCAGCCTGCCAGAAGGTAAACCAGACAATTTTCATCATCCGGGGTGAAGCAAACACCTGTTTTAAAAAGGCGGTCTGCACCACACCATCGGCAAGGAAACTCTTTATAAAAATCCCGGACAGCGGATAAAAATAAAAGAGAATAAAAAAACAGCCCGGTACCAGGCCGGCAAGAAAAGAAGGATGGAAATATCTGTGCCGGTTCATTAAAAAACGGCTTCAGTCCATTCCCGGATCCAGTTATCCCTTTGTGCATCAATTACTTCAGGATCCAGAGACCCCGGCGTCTGTGTGACGCGGGCATGCGCTTTGAACACATCCGGAAGTGCGGCAGTCTCACTTGCCGGAAAAACAAACATCTGCAGGGGGATATCCTGTTGAAATGTGTCAGATAGAATAAAATCCATGGCTTTTTTTGCCAGATCAGGCCTGGCAGTTCCTTTCAGGATACCTGCAAATTCAATCTGCCTGAAGGCGGCGTTATTTTCAACAACAACACCTGTGGGCGCCTTTTCCGGTTTCTTTTCAGCATAAAAGACTTCGGCTGCCGGGCTGGAGGCATAGCTGACCACAATGGGCCGGTTTCCCTTGGATGCAGCGGAAAATTCTCCCCAGTAGGCTTCTTTCCAGCCATTTGTCACCAGGACGTCATTGGCTTTAAGCTGCCGCCAGTAGTCTATAAATCCGTCTTGGCCGAACCGGGACACCGTGGCCAGTAAAAAGGCCAGTCCCGGAGACGAGGTTGCCGGATTCTGGACAACACTCAGTCCCTTATATTGGGGATTAATAATATCTTCCAGGCCGGACGGCGGCAGCAGGTGGTGTGTTTCGAACCAGACAATATCATAATTTAAACAGACATCTCCAAAATCCACCGGGACAAGCCGGTGCTGCGGATCCAGCTGAAGATAAGCCGGGACAGCATCAAGGCCCGAAGGGGCATACGGGATAAACATATCTGCTTTCAAGGCCCGGCTTAAAAAGGTATTATCCACGCCGTAAAAGAGATCGGCCAAAGGATTGTTTTTGGACAGGATGGCCTTGTTAAGCGCTTCTCCTGCATCACCGGATTTGAGAATGACCAGTTTTGCCCTCACGGCCTGTTCAAATTGCTCATAAACAGACTTACTGATACTGAAACTGTCGTGGGTCATCAGCCTGATAACCGTCTTTGTGACAGGCGTTTTTGCTATATCCGATTTTGACACATCCATTTTTTTTGGGGTCTGATCTTTGACGGCCGTCTCTTTTGTCCCCTGGTCGGAGCAGGCTGTCATGACTGCCAGCCCCAGACAGATAATCGATAATAACAGGATTCGTTTCATTTTTGTGCCTCCGGAATATAAAAAATTATCCCCTGATTTAAAACGCTTCCAACAGACTGTCAAGCATTGTTTCCATCTCATCCCGTCTGCCAACGGCAGAGTGTTTTGGCTTTACACCAGATCGTAATATGATTTGATGATATTCTGCCAGGCATATCGGGCCATGTGCTCTGAAAGGCCCGGCTGAACCCATGCAAAGGACGCATAATGGGTAACAAGGTCTTCCAGCCGGGTTTCAAGAGTGTCGTCTATGTCGTATAACAGACTTGAATGATATTTTTCAGGAATAATTTCAGGATAGGACAGCCGGTTGGGCAGCAGGGGAATACAGCCGTAACGGACAGCCTCAACAATAGATATCCCAAAGTTTTCCTGATTGGCGCAGGAGACCACAATAGCGCCTTTTTTCAGCCAGGAGACATAGTCTTCCCTGGATTCCAGATATCCAAAGGCCACCATCTGCTCTTTAAACTGCTGTCCGGCCTGTTCAAAGACGGATGGTGCTTTTGAAAAATTTTCACCTAAAACCGCCAGGGAAAAACGGATCTTTTTTTCCCGGAGCCGGCCAAGGGCGTTAAAAAAGGGTTCCGGGTTCTTGTCATGCTCCCACCGATGATTCCAGATGATCAAGGGACAGCCTATA
This sequence comes from Desulfobacteraceae bacterium, assembly GCA_050293905.1. Taxonomy (GTDB): domain Bacteria; phylum Desulfobacterota; class Desulfobacteria; order Desulfobacterales; family Desulfobacteraceae; genus Desulfobacula. Next base: position 3,264 of record JBNKNP010000060.1, read on the forward strand.
TCCCGTTTTTCTAATTTCAGGGGGCCGGCTGTAAACCGGCAGCCCGGGTAGATCACGCGGCTTTTATGTTTAATCTGCTCAATGGTCCAACCCGGCGGGTAATCCGGCATTTTTGAAATCAAGTTCTCAGCATGGGTGACAAAGGTATTCAAATGATAGGTTGAGTTAAAAAAAACCTTGTCCGCGGCAAGGGCGGAAACAATATTGGTAAATCCCAGATGGAAATCTCGTTTTTCACCCGGAGCCAGGGGATAATCGAGCTGGTTTTCATGGAAATAAAGCCAGACCGGCGGACATTTCTTCCCGGCAAGGGCAATAAAATCGGTAAGGTCCAGCATGTCTGTTGCCATGACCAGATCATAGTCCGATATATCTGAAATTTGGTTGGCAAAATAGACGGCCGCCCCTCTCATCCGCCATTTCCAGAACCGGTCCGGCAACGTCATCAGGGTAACGTCATGACTGCAGGACGCTTTAAACCCAAGTGCAAAATCTTTGTGGGATCCGCCGAAAAACGGCTCTAAAAACAAAATATTCACAATACTGCTTTCCTTAATTAAATTACCGAAACATCCGGGCAAAAAACCATTTTCGCACCATAGCATAATTTACGGTCATAAAAAATTCTCTACAAAATTATTGCCATGCACCTGGATTCAATTGTAAAGACAAGGCAGCCATGAACGATCAGGAACATAAAAACGCCCATTCCCATCAGACATTCAAGCTGGATGATCTGGCTGTTGAACTGAACTGCCGTGGCCTGAATACGTATACTAAGGCAAGCTATCCTGTAAAATACGGCCTTTTTTCCCGGCTTGAGACCCGGGAATATATTTTTGAATTCAATTTAAATGATGACATCATCCAAGCAAAGTCAAAACAGAAAGACTGGATCCACCCGTCCGAGTGGCTCAAGAGGACCATGGGGAACGACTGGGTCTATTATTCCACCGGCGGATATTCAGGTGTTTTTGAGGCCATCGGGGAATACTATCTGCCCAATCTGACTTATCCGACAAATTCACTTCTGGGTGGAAAACCATTTGAGCATGGACCGGTCCGTACCATTGCAAATCACTGGCCGGACATCCTGTCAAAAATATCCGGCCGCGATATGCCGGAACCGTTTTCCCGATGGCTTAACCGGGTGCAGTCCAGGCGCCCGGAAGATTTAAAGCAGACCGCGGACAGGCTGTTTCAGATCAATGGTGCACGGGTCACGGTCATGCCGCCGGATGCCCGGCATGTGGATTATCATTTCATTCCCATCACCATCAGCGACGGTTGCCTGTACAAATGCCGGTTTTGTGAAATAAAAAATAAAAAACCTTTCTCAATCCGTTCCAGGGAGAATATTTTTAGCCAGATCCGGGATCTTAAAAAACTCTACAACAAGGATCTGGTTAATTACAATGCAATATTTTTAGGCGAGCATGATGCCTTAAATACACCGTTTGACCTCATTATTCAAATCGTCAGGCACGCTGTTTATTCATTTGAACTTGACCGCTCCTATATGCAGGGCAGCTGTTTATTCATGTTTGCCAGTGCAGATTCCCTGCTTCAGACCCCCACTGATTTTTTCAAACAACTGGGCAGCCTGGGCCTTCAGACCTTTATCAATGTCGGACTTGAATCCTATGATCCAGAAACTCTTGAAATCCTGGGAAAACCCATAACCAGCCGGAAAGTCGGAAAGGCATTTGAAAAAATGCAAGCTATCAACGACCGGTTTCCCTTTGTTGAAATCACCTGCAATTTCGTAATGGACAAAACCCTTCCTGAATCCCACACCACTGCTTTGGCATCCCTGCTCAGGGAGCGGGTTTCCCGGCCACGGCCCAAGGGCGCTGTCTATCTTTCCCCCCTGACATTTTCCAGCCCGTCGCGGGAAGCACTTTACGATTTCTATAAGCTTAAATTGATGAGCCGGTTTCCCACATATCTATACATCATACAGCGGCTGTAACCCGGAAATTATTTTGCTTTAAATTCCTGTAGTTATGCTATGAATTTTTCAAAACAAACCATTTGACAACAGGGAAATCAGCGGATAAATATGGTTTCAATGATCCGTTAATTTAAAAATATTTACTTTTTCAATAGGAGATAAAATGAACAATATCATTTTTTTCGTCCTCGGGCTGGTCTGCTGCGCAATAATTTCTTTTATTATTTTTAGAAAAAAAACATCAGAACTCTCCAGGCTCTCAGAGCGTCTGGCTTCACTGAAAACAGATCAGAAAGCGACACAGCAATCGTCCGGACAGTTAAATACTTCTGACATAGGTGAACTGACCCGGCAGATTGATACATTTACAAAAGATATCAAAGACCGGTTCAAAACATTCCAGGGCCATGCCAGCACACTGGGATGCACGTCCCGGAACCTGATGACACTGGCCGAAACCATTCTGGAAAAATGTCATGCCACCAAGAAAAATACAGACAACCTGTCCGGCGAAAGCACCCGGGTGGAGGCAAACATGAACAGTGTCGCCGCTGCTGTTGATCAGGCCAATTCAAACATCAGCCTTGTAGCTGCCGCGTCGGAAGAGATGCACTCCACTATTTCGGAAATTGCAAAAAACATGGAAGAAGCACGGGTCATCACTCAGAATGCCGTCACCATTTCCGGAGCCATGACACAGAGTATGGCAGAACTGGGCGATGCAGCCGCCGGGATTACCCATATCACGGATACCATTTCTGAAATTTCCGAACAGACCAACCTTCTGGCCCTGAACGCCACCATTGAATCTGCCCGGGCCGGAGAAGCCGGCAAGGGATTTGCCGTGGTGGCAGGTGAAATTAAAAGTTTGGCAGAACAGACCTCGGAAGCCACCCAGGAAATTAAAAAAATGATCTCCGGAATCACCTCATTAACCCAAAATTCAGGGGAACATATCAACGATATCACCGGCATTATAAGCAACATGGATCAATCCGTAAATTCCATTGCAAGCGCCCTTGAAGAGCAATCGGCCGCCACAAGCGAAATCTCTGAAAATGCTTCCCATGCATCTGCAGGGATTAATGAAATTAACACCAGTGTGGCCAACACGGTTAATGAACTCAAAGAAATGATCGCCAACATCCAGGGGATCTGTGATGCATCACAGGGCGTGGGATTCAGTGTATTTGAATCCAGAATCAATGCAGATGAGGCCCAGGCAATTTCCGATATTTTAATGGAAGCTGCCGGCAGCCTTCAATCCAGTGAACCCAAATTTGATATCGGGAACATCAAGCTTGCCCACATGGGGTGGCGGACCAACCTTGAAGCGGTTCTGGCCAACCACAAACAGATGGAGCCGGATCAGGTGGTCCGGCATACGGACTGTGCTTTTGGCAAATGGTTTTTCAGCGAAGGGAAACAATTTTCATCCAATCCCCTTTACGATGAAATTGGTGCCCGTCATGAACAGGTCCACCAGCAGGCCATGAATGTGATTCAAAAACACAATGCAAATGATGCCAATGGTGCAAAACTGGAGATGGATAGATTCCTGTCTGCAAAAGATGCCATGTTTACAGCTCTGGACAAGCTTTACCTGCTGTAACACAGGGCCATTTACATCCGGCAGCCCAGCCAGGCCGCGCCAAACACACCGGCCGAGTCTCCCAGACGGTTTTTAAGAACAGGCGTCCGGACGTTTTTATGGAAAGCGTATTTTCTGATGCGCTCAACCCCTGTGGTATACAACTCAGGAATATTGGACAATCCGCCGCCCATGACAATGGCATCCGGATCCAGCAGTGAAATCAGACCGCCCACGCTGCGACCGAAATTATCCAGGAACAAAGAAAATACCGGTTCAGCATCCGAATCGTTTTCACGGGCAAGGGCCACTATTTTTTCAGGGGCAAGAATTGTATTTCTCCTTTTTTTATAGGAGCGGACCAGGCCGGGGCCTGTGAGCAGGGTATCAATACATCCGATGTTTCCGCAAAAGCATCTCTCACCATTGGGGTCAATGGCAAAATGCCCCCATTCTCCTGCAATACCATGGCTGCCGCTGTGAATCCGGCCGTCCATGCAGAGCCCGCCGCCGCAGCCGGTTCCCATGATGATGCCGAAAACCAGGGTATATCCTTTGGCCGCCCCGGCCACGGCTTCTGCCAGGGTAAAGCAGTTGGCATCATTATCCATGAAAACCTCTTTTTTCAGGACCTGTTCAAGATCGGTGCGGAAATGATGGCCGGCAAGCCAGGTGGTATTGGCATTCTGCACAATGCCGGTCTTGCGATCCAGGGTACCCGGAATGCCGATGCCAACCGTATAATCATCCGTTCCCCCCAAAACAGACAATGCGCTGTTCACCAGAGATTGGATCCGCTCGATCACGGTCCTGTAATTATCAGGGGTATCTGTGGGTGTGGCCAGCCGCTTTCTGAATAATTCCTTTTCAGCTTTTTCAAGCAGAATGGCTTCGATTTTTGTTCCGCCAAGATCAATCCCGATCTGATAGGTTGATCCGCATTCCGGTGTCCGGCTGAGCCTGATATCTGCCATTTCTTTAATCGATCCGCTTTTCGGTTTCAGGATCAAACAATACGGCCTTGGAAATATCCAGACCGATTGTCATGCTTTCCCCGGCCCGGACAGCTTTGTCCGGATGGATCCGACAAGTGGTTTTCTCATTGTTGATTTGTGTAAAGACCAGGGTGTCCGGCCCGGTGGGCTCCACCACATGGGCCTTGCAGGTCAGTTCAAACACGTCTGCCCTGCCCTGGTCACCGGATTCATAGGCACAGATCTGTTCCGGCCGGATACCCAGGATCACCTCCCGGCCGTCCAGAGCCTGGACGGATTTACACAACCCCTTTGCCGGGATCCGGCAGGTGTGGCCGTTTTCCGCTGACAGGGTCAGACAGGGTTCACTGCCATTGTTCTCCACTGTGCAGGGGATAAAATTCATGGCCGGGGATCCGATAAATCCTGCCACAAACACAGAAGAAGGAAAATCATAAATATCGCGGGGGGTTCCAAACTGCTCGATTATCCCTTCCTTCATGATGGCGATCCGGTCTGCCAGGGTCATGGCCTCAATCTGGTCATGGGTCACATAAACAATGGTTGTCCCGATTTTCTGGTGAAGCAGCTTGATTTCCGTACGCATTTCCACCCTCAGCTTTGCATCCAGGTTGGACAAAGGTTCATCAAACAGGAAAATAGACGGATCTCTTGCCAGAGCCCGACCCATGGCCACCCGCTGCCGCTGCCCGCCGGAGAGCTGTGCTGGTTTCCGGTCCAGAAGACTTTCAATCTGGAGAATGGCCGCCACCTTGTTCACCTGCCTTTCAATTTCAGCTTTGGCCACTTTCCGGGTCTCCAGACCGAAGGAAATATTCTTCCGGACATTCATGGACGGATACAGGGCATAGGACTGAAAAACCATGGCAATGTCCCGGTCCTTGGGTGCCACACGGGTCACATCTTTCTCTCCGATCCGGATCATTCCCGAAGAAATGGTTTCAAGCCCTGCAATCAGGTTCAAAAGGGTTGACTTGCCGCACCCGGACGGCCCCACCAGGACCAGAAATTCGCCATGATCAATATCCAGGGAAATATCTTTCAGGACTTCCACACTGCCGAATTGTTTTTTTACATTATCAATTGTTAAAGATGCCATAACGAGTCATTTATCCTTTTACAGATCCGGCGGTCAGGCCTCTTAAGAAATATTTGCCTGCAATAATATAAACCGCCATGGTGGGTAAGGCTGCAATGATCGCAGCTGCCATATCTACATTGTATTTTTTTACACCTGTGGAGGTATTGACAAGATTATTCAATGCCACGGTGACCGGCTGGGTCTGGCCGGATGAAAAGACAACACCGAAAAGAAAATCATTCCAGATCTGTGTGGTCTGCCAGATAATGCAGACCACAAAAATCGGAATGGAAACCGGCAGCATGATTTTAAAAAAAATCCTGAAAAATCCTGCCCCGTCAATTTTAGCCGCCTGAACCAGCTCCTGGGGAATGGTGACGTAAAAATTCCTGAAAAACAGCGTGGTAAAGGCAAGGCCGTAGATGACATGAACCATGATCAGACCGGGCAGACTCTGGGCGAGACCGATGCTGCCCAGCATTTTTGCCATGGGCAGCAGGATGATCTGGAACGGGATAAAACAGCCCAGCAGCAGCATTGAAAACAAAATCTCGCTGCCCCGGAATTTCCATTTTGAAAATACGTATCCATTGACCGAACCGATCAGCGTGGACAGGGCCACCGCAGGAACCGTTATTTTTACCGAATTTAAAAAATACCCCTTGATGCCATGGCAGGTAACACCGATACAGGCGCTTCCCCAGGCCGCTTTCCAGGCTTCAAATGTTACGTGCCGGGGAAAGGAAATCAGGTTTCCGGTCCTGATTTCGTCCATGGTTTTAACAGAGGTAAAAATCATGATCACCAGGGGAACCAGAAAATAGATGGCCGCAACAATCAGGACCGTGTAAATACAGGCTCTGAAAAAAATCATGGCCGGTGTTTTCTGGTATCCCGGGCGTGAAGAAGAATTATTCATTGCCCCGGCTCCTTAATTCAGAATACAGATAGGGAACGATGAT
>JBNKNP010000061.1:0-3917 GCA_050293905.1 Desulfobacteraceae bacterium
AAATTAATGAAATAAAATTAATTCTCTTTTTTCAAAAACAAGGGGCCGGATGTTTTACACCCGGCCCCCATTTAATGATCCTATATAAACAGATTTAATCTTTTTTATCGATGTCAGCCATCATTTTATACATATTATATTTATCTTTTACTTCTTCTTCAATTTTCGACCTGAGCCGTTTTGATTCTTCAGGAAGCGCTTTTTCCAATGCAGCAAACCGGGTTTCCCCGCTCAAAAAACCCTGGAGGGTTCCATCCGGCTCTTTGGAGTCAAGTATAAAGGGATTTTTTCCGTCTTTAATCAGTTCCGGATTATATCTGTACAACGGCCAGTATCCGCAGTCAACCGCCAGTTTCCCTTCCAGCATGGATTTACCCATTCCTTTTCTGATGCCCTGGTTGATACAAGGAGCATAAGCGATGATCAAAGAAGGTCCGGGGTATTTTTCCGCTTCAAGAATGGCTTTCATTGTCTGGGTTTTGCTGGCACCCATGGAGATGGAAGCCACATAAACATATCCATACCCCATCATCATCCGGCCCAGATCCTTTTTGCCTATTTTTTTACCGGTAGCAGCATATTTTGCAATGGCACCTGTCGGTGTTGCCTTGGACGACTGCCCGCCGGTATTGGAATAAACTTCCGTATCCATCACCAGCAGGTTGATATCTTCACCGGACGACAGAACATGGTCAACACCGCCGAATCCGATATCATATGCCCATCCGTCACCGCCAAACACCCAGTGGGACTTTTTAACAAAGATATCTTTTTCATCATAAATATCTTTGAGGATACCTTTTGTTTCATCTTTTAACAGAGTCTTGAGTGCCAAAGCATATTTTTTGGATTCATCTGCATCATCCTTTCCAGCCAGCCACCCGGTCATAGCTTCTTTGACCTGGGATGAAACATCGGTTTCTAGAGCGGCTTTCATTTTATCGGCCAGTTTATTGCGCCGTGTAACTGTGGCCACCATCATGCCGTATCCGTATTCTGCAGCGTCTTCAAACAGGGAGCTTGCCCAGGCAGGGCCTTCACCGCATGCATTGGTCGTATATGTCGTTGAGGGTGCAGATCCCCCCCAGATGGAAGAACAGCCTGTTGCATTGGCAATGGTCATTCTCTCACCGAAAAGCTGTGTAATCAATTTTGCATAGGGTGTCTCACCGCATCCGGCACAGGCACCGGAGAACTCAAGAAGCGGCTGCCAGAGCTGACTGCCCTTAACGGTTTCTCGTTTAAGAAGATTTGTTTTAAAAGCAATGTTTTTGGAAAAAGTATAATTTTCCGCCTGGTCTTCTGCCTGGCCGGCAAAGGGTTTCATCACAAGGGCGCATTGCTTGGCAGGACAGATATCTGCACAGTTTCCGCACCCCTGGCAATCCAGCGGATTGACCTGTATCCGTACTTTGTATCCGGTCATTTCCTTGCCCACGGCATCTATCACTTTAAAAGAAGCCGGCGCATTAGCCAGTTCATCCTTTTTGGCTATAATGGGAATAATAGATGCATGGGGACAGACATAGGCACACTGGTTGCATTGGATACAATTTTCAGGAATCCATTCAGGAACCCGGATGGCAACGCCGCGTTTTTCATACTGGGCTGTACCCTGTTCAAATACACCATCCGGGGAAAACGCACTGACCGGCAGTTCATCTCCACGCTGGGCATTTATCTTTCGCATGACATTATCCACAAACGGGGTCGCTTTTTCGACTACTTTTTCTTCTCTGACACCGTTTCTTTTCCAGGAGTCCGGCACATCGATTCTAATTAGATTTTCAAGGGTTTTACCAACCGCTTCTATATTCATTGAAACAATTTTTTTACCCTTTTTGGCAAACTTGTTCTTAATATCCTCTTTTAGAAGAGCAATGGCTTTTTCAACAGGAAGTACATTGGCCAGGTTAAAAAAGCAGGTCTGCATGATCATGTTGATCCGGTTTCCAAGGCCGATTTCTCCAGCGATTTTAACCGCGTCAATATTATAAAATTTTAAATTTTTGTCATAGATGGTTTTCCTGACATCGCCGGGAATAAATTTTTCCATCTCTTCAATGGACCAGGGTGAATTCAACAGGAAAATTCCACCATCCTTAATCCCTTTGAGAACATCATAAAGATTTACATAGTTGGATGTATGACAGGCAATGAAATCCGGGGCTGCAATCATATAGGTCGATTTTATGGGTACATCCCCAAACCGTAAATGGGAGACGGTAAGCCCGCCGGATTTTTTTGAATCATAGGCAAAATACCCCTGGGCATATTTGTCCGTATTATCACCGATAATGGCAATGGCACTCTGGTTTGCGCCAACGGTTCCATCAGAACCCAGACCCCAGAATTTTGCTGCTATCGTCCCTTTGGGTGCCGGGTAAAATCCGGTTTTCACTTCAAGGGAAGTATGGGTCACATCATCTGTAATCCCGATGGTAAAATGATTCTTGGGTGAAACGCTCTTCATATTGTCAAACACGGCCTTGATCATATTGGGATTGAACTCTTTGGAAGAAAGACCATATCTGCCGCCGACGATTTTGGGCGCTTCCCCATGTTCCATGAATGCTGTGCAGACATCGGTGTAAAGGGGTTCACCAACAGCCCCGGCTTCCTTTGTTCTATCTAAAACCGTAAGGGTTCCGACGCTTGAAGGAATAACGCTTAAAAAACTTTGAGTATCAAACGGTCTATACAACCTGACTTTTACAAGACCCACCCTTTCTCCATCGCTGTTGAGTTTTGCAACGGATTCTTCAATCGCTTCACACCCGGATCCCATGGCAACAATAACCCTGTCAGCATTGGGACAGCCCACATAATCAAACGGATGGTATTCCCGGCCGGTCAGCTCGGCAACTTTTTTCATATATTTTTTAACAATGGGTACAATATTTATATAATATTTATTGCAGGCTTCTCTGCCCTGAAAATATATATCCGGATTTTGTGCCGTCCCCCGGGTGTCGGGATGCTCAGAATTCATGGCGCGGTTTTTAAATTCCCGGAACGCATCAAAATTAAACAGACGGGCCATATCCTCATACTCAATCATCTCAATTTTCTGGATCTCATGGGAAGTTCTGAAACCATCATAAAAATGAACAAAGGGAACACGCCCTTCAATGGTAGCCAGGTGAGCAATCAGAGCCAGGTCCTGTACTTCCTGTACCGAGCCTGAAGCCATCATTGCAAACCCGGTCTGGCGGACAGCCATTACATCCTGATGATCTCCGAAGATAGAAAGAGCATGGGCGGAAAGAGACCGGGCCGTAACATGAAATACGCTGGGAAGAAGTTCACCGGCTATTTTATACATGTTCGGAATCTTTAGCAGAAGTCCCTGGGATGCTGTAAACGTTGAGGTAAGCGCACCGGCTGCAAGAGAACCATGAACAGCTCCGGCTGCACCGGATTCAGACTGCATCTGCTTTATATTCACCACCTGACCGAAAATATTTTTCTTGCCTTTTGAAGCCCACATGTCTGCAATTTCACCCAGGGGGCTGGATGGTGTAATTGGATATATGGCGGCGACTTCACTCATTGCATATGCGACATGCGTTGCAGCGGTATTTCCGTCAATCGTCTGCATTCTCTTTTTCATAACATCTTCCTCAGTTTATTTTAATAATAACGCGTCCAAATCCCAGTAGAAACCACGGAGTATATATCAAATTACTCATTATGTAAAGATATTAAGAAAAAAATTAAACAAATTAAACCGGAATAAAATGAACAAACCTGTTTTTTTTGCTTGAACTGTGATAAAAGAAACACCATAAAAATTAAAGAATATTAATAAAATATAATCATTCAATTTGTGCTAATATACAAGGACCCTGCTATGGGATTAATATCTTCTTCACATTCGGTCAGCCGCTATCACATTGACGGAAAGATTGACGGGC
>JBNKNP010000062.1:0-4465 GCA_050293905.1 Desulfobacteraceae bacterium
TGATCAGATAGATCTCTTTTACACCGAGGGTGGTCACGTCCTGAATGATCCGCCGCATCATCTTCGGCCTTGGCAGTGCCAGCACAAGCGTTAACGGCAAGGGGTCGGGCGGGGCTTTATCCAGACAGACCTTCAGCCGGCAGTCCTGATCAGTCAGATGGGTAACTATGCCTTTGCCCATGTTTCCATTGAGAAGGCCGCAGACAAGCGTCTCACCCTTTCTGATCCGGTTTACTGTCTTTAAATGAAGAAACCTGCGTCCTTTAATCCGGACGACATCATCATCAATAAAATCATTATGCTCCAAAAGGATTAGGTTCATTTAAAACGGCACAACTTCAAAGCGCTTTAAACAGGTTTTAAGCTGTTTTTTCCAGTTCTTTCCACCAACCGCTTGGGCAAGTTCCACAGCCATATGAACCGGCTTAAGTTCAGGGCGTTTGAGCCGGCCAAGTCCCTGGAGGCAGGACGGGCAGTTGGTCAGGATTTTCCGGCGGTCCGTGACATCTGTTTTCTGAACTGCTTTTTGTTTCCTGTCCAGCATGGCATGGGTAATATCCGGGCGGGACAATGCCATGGTACCGGCTTCGGAACAGCAGAACGGAACCGGGGTGATTTTCGGGTTCAGACTGATTTGATCAAACAGATCCAGGGCTTTTTGCTTCATGGAATCATGGCAGGGCTGATGATACAAATAAGATTGAGTCAGGTTAATGTCCATGCCCTGTTCAACCAGATATGGAGTGATATCGGTCACACTGCACCCTAAAATCCTGTCAATTTCAATATTTTCAAGGGATTCCATACAGGTTCCGCAGCTCACTATACAATTGTCAAACCTTACATCGGAAAACATTGACCTGATCCTGGAAAAAAGGATGGTATTTTCAACAGTAATGGTTTCATATTCTTCTTTTTTTGCATTCACCTTAAACGGGTATCCGCAGCAAAGGTATTGCGGTGGTAATATTACGCGGTTTTTATTTTTAATCAGCAGAAACAGGGCTGCCATGGAAATGTCAGAAAAAATCCGTTCACTGCCGCAGCCGGGAAAATAAAAAACAGTGGCAGCCGGTTCCTCCTCCGGCTCAATCACCAACGCCTGGGTTTGATTGGTTTTCGGCAATATCGATCTTAAGGTGTGGTACTCCGGCCTGGCCACGGGCGTTTTAAGCAAAGCCAGGGGCCGACTTGCTTCGTCCTCATTTATAAGGCCGGAAAAAATTTTACTGGCAGTGCGCTGGACCCTTGCACCCGCCCCCAGCAGTGCGCTTCGCATCAGCGGATTAAGCACTTTGTTTTTCGTTGAAAGATAATTCAAGGTCATGCGTGTGGAAAGGGGCTTTTTCTTAAACGCCATTTTATCTAAAATATTTCGTTCTTCAATGGAGATAAGCCCTGAATCAATATTCACCGGGCATTTATCAAAACATTTGTGGCAGATGGTGCAGTGATCGGCGATCTGTTCAATATTTTTTAAAATTTTAAAGGCAGTGGACAGATTTCGCTGGGTCACGTAAAGCAGGGCCTCGATCAGGGCGATGAGGGATAAATTCTTATTCCTGGGGTGAAAGAACATGTTTTTTGCCGGATAGAACACCGGGCACTGGGGTTTGCACCGGCCGCACCGGACACAATTGGCAATTTTCAAGGCCAGATTAGACAAAGACCCGTACTCAAGGATCCTGGCCTCCACTTCCAGCAGTTTAAAGGATGTGGTAAACACCTTGTCAATGACATTCAGATCCGATAACTTGCCAGGATTCATTAAAGCATGGGGATCCACATTTTTCCTGTACCGGGCAAATTCATCTATCCGGTTTGGATCCATGTGCTTGAATTTAGTCACGCCAATGCCGTGCTCTCCGGAAACCACCCCGTTGAGTTCCCGGGCTTTTTCCATAACCAGATCGGCTGTATGGTTTGCCCGTTCCATCATCTGGCGGTCATTGGACAGCACCGGGATATTTACATGAACATTTCCGTCACCGGCATGCATATGGGTGGCGATTACTATCAGTCTTAATTGTGTCTGCTCATAGGTTTGGGTCAGTTTTTCAACCACATGGGTGTATCCCTGGAGCCGCTTAAAACTTTCCTGGAAAAAATTTTTAGCATGAATACCTGCTTCAACAGCATCTTTTGAAGCAAAATCAATTTTCTTCTTTATCTGGAAGGCAACATGTTTCACCTGACCGACCCGTTTTAAATACAGTTCCCGGTCCGAATCCGGTGATATATGATCCAGGGTGTCGATCATCTGATCAATTACCTGCACCTGGTTGAACTTTTTTTCCTCGATGTTGGTCTGATCCACAAACCGGGCAAATTCAGCCAGGGAATCAATGGGCAGCACGATGTCTTCATTGAGCTTGAACGCATTTGTATGGGCGGCAATGGCACCCAACCGTTTTCTGTCCTGCCAGAATCGCTGCGCCTGGGCATTGTTCTGCGCTTCACTGAATCCGGTTTCATCATAGACAGATAAAATCTCTTTTAAGGTCTGGGTGCCCTGCTCTATTTTATCCGGGTGATCGGACACCATGTCAATGAGCAGAACGGCAATAATGGTATTGCCTTTGGAGGTTTTTGCCTTGTATTTTATGGCCTTGACATATTCTTTATCAAAATGTTCCAGGGCAATCAGGTACGGGTCATGATCTTCAAACGCCCGGGTGATCCGGGCAATTACCAGGCCTGCCTGGCTCATGTCACTGCCGAAAAATTCAATGCAGAAGGTTTTTTTTATTTTAAATTCAGGATAAAGAACAAACCGGGCAGAGGTGATCACACCGTCGCACCCTTCTTTCTGGATACCGAACAGTCCGTTCAGTGTTTTGTTGGTCACATCCTTTCCCAGCCCTTTTTTTCGAATCTGCTCACCGTCAAGAGTAATGGAATGGCTGAAATTGTCAGAATCGTCAAATACATCAAAAATAACCGTATCTTTGGGCTGAATTTTACGCAGGGGATGGTCTTTGCGTTTCACCGTATACAAGGCGGCATCCGGCATCACAATTCTAAATGAGAGCAGATTGTCAATGGCGGTTCCATAAAGCACGGCTGTTTTTCCGCCGGCGTTTTCCGCCAGGTTCCCGCCAATAGTGCAGGCCCAGGCACTGGTGGGGTCTGTGGCAAAAATATATCCTTTTGACCGTGCAAAATCAATGGCATCCTGGGTGATCACGCCGGCTTCCACACTGAGGGCGGCAAAGGAACGGCCGCGGGCATCCGATTCCGTCTCAATATCCGACATCCGGTTTAGTTTTTCAGTGTTGATCATAATGCAGGTGTTGGTCAGCGGGGTTGCACCGCCCGTCAGTCCGGTGCCGCCGCCCCTGGGAATAATGTTAAATCCCAGCTGCTGAACCTTTTGTATGATCAAAGGCACCTGGGCCTCGTTATCGGGTCTGACCACTGCTGCAGGCAGAAACATCCGCCAGTCCGTGGCATCCGTGGCATGGGCAGTTAAATTAAACGGATCAAAATAGATGTTTTCTTTTCCCACAACCGGGGAAAGCTGCCTGCGGATACGGCCCTGGCGGACCGAGAGCCGCTTAAACCGGTCTGACAACTGGTCTAGCTTGGCTGTACAGGCGTGATGAAGGTCTTTAACATCTTCATCTGCTGTATGGGTTTCAACGTAAGACAGATCTGTTTTGAATTCTGAAAAAAGTTTTCTTCGCTGATTCGGATCTTCAACCAGTTCCTGGAAAAGGAAGGGATTTCTCTGGATAATAAACAGATCCCCCATAAACCGGTAAAGGAGTCTGGAGGATCTGCCAATATCTTTTTTCTGCTCAAGGTTTTGGACGGTCCTGAGCAGTTGAGATCCAAAAAGATGTTTTATGATACGCGGGTCATTGGCTGATGTATAATTATACGGTATCTTTCTTTTTGGATCTGCCATAACTACAATTCAAAGGTCGTCATCGAGACCACAAGGTCCAGATCGGAAATTTCCTTTATCACATCCGGCGGAACCGGGGTATCGGTTCTCAGGAATATAATATTTCTGTCTCCGTCATCTTCCCGTCCCACCATCATGCGGGATATGTTAATATTGTGCTTACCCAGGGTAACACCCATCTGTCCGATGGATCCGGGTTTGTCGATATTGTGGATCAAGCTTAGATATCCTTCTGGAATCACTTCTAAACGGAACTTGTTAATCCGGACAATCCGGGCGTCATCCTTGCCGAAAATGGTTCCTTCAAGAATATTTGTGGTATCATCGTCCGTCACAATGGTCATCCGGATCATATTCAAAAAGTTACCTGCTTCTTTAGAAGTGGATTCGCTTATTTTTATTCCCATTTCTTTGGCAAAAGAAATAGCATTCACTGAATTGACTTCATGTTGAACAAATTGGGAAAGCAGGCCCTTGACAGCGGAAATGGTAATCGGCTTGAGATCAAGATCCGGCAGCTGACCGATATATTCAATATCCACCTGTTTGATGCCG
>JBNKNP010000063.1:0-5714 GCA_050293905.1 Desulfobacteraceae bacterium
GCTTGCAGAAAAATCGATATATTTTATGTAATTTTATATTGGACATTTATTTTAATCCCTTGGGTGTAAAAATCAGACCCAGATCATAGGAGCGCCTGTTACCGGGTAATGGCGGCAGGGGATTTGATTTTTTAATGGCCCGTTTGGCAGATTCATCCAGATACCGGTTGCCGGACTTGGTCTCATAAATAATATCCCGGATTTCTCCGCTTTTCAGTATTTTTATCAACACGGTCACTTTTAAATTTTGATCCATGTTTGCTAAAATATCATTAAACACCCAATTTTGCCGGATTGACGATTCAATAACAAGATTATACAGATCAATGGGCCCGAATTCTTTTTTGCCGGCGCCGGCATAACCTGCCGGGTTCGCCCTGGCAGTCGATTCGCCCCGGCTCTTGACGCCTTGTTTCAGACGGGCCAGCGCCTGGGCGATCTGCTCCTGGTTCTTTTCTTCTATTTCTTTGGCAAGCTTTTCCCTGGCTTTTTCAAGTGCTTTCTGAGAATCTTCTTTGGGCTTTTCCTCTTTTTTTACAATTTCTTCTTTTTTAGGTTTTTCCTTAACTTTCTCAGGCAATGGCTTCTTTTTCTTTTCTTTTTTTGCCATCAGGTCTTTTAAGTTTTTCGGTTTTGTTTTTAAACTGATATCCGGTCTGATATGCTTGATTGTTTTTTTTGTTTTTTTAATTTTGCTTGTTTTCAGCGGGATTCCGTCTGCATTGGATTTGGCGGAAGATTGGGACGGTTCGTCAAACACCGGATCGGGCATAAACGAGACCAGATCCACCTGGAGTACGGGAGGCAGTGGTTTTGGCGGTTTGTAATTTTGAAAAAAGACCAGCCCGGCGAACAGCAGGGTGTGCACACAGACTGACGCAACAAAAAAAACAATCCCGGTTTTTTTGCCGTCATTGGTATCAAAGAGAATAGAATCTCTTTTGAGCTTTAGTTTTTCCCCGGCAGCCATACCTGTTAATCAGGACTCTTCTTCATTTTCAGGAAGGGTGATCATTCCAAGGCTGTCGATACCAGCCTTCTTGATCTTTGAAATCACATTGACCACAACACCGTAGGGTACATTTTTATCCGCCCGCAGATAAACATTCTTGCTCTCCAGATTTTCCAGAATCGCTCCCAGTTTCTGGGTTAAAAACTCAACACTGACCACCTGTTCGTTGATAAACACCTGAAGATCATTGTCAATGGATATGATGAGGCGGTCCTCGCTGCCTTTCAGGGCTTTTGAGGTCGCTTTGGGCAGATCCACGTCAACGCCTTGAACCATCATGGGTGCCGTCACCATGAAGATAATCAAAAGGACAAGCATGACATCCACAAACGGGGTGACGTTAATCTCGGACATGAACTGATCACTACCGGATCCTATCTGCATTATCCCTCCACTTGTTTTTGAATATCACGTTCCATTATGTTTAACAGATCCAGTGAAAAGCTTTGCAGTTCAGAATCCAGAGCCCGGATTCGATCTGTAAAATAATTATATGCAATAACAGAAGGAATGGCCACTGCAAGTCCGGCTGCTGTGGCGATCAGGGCTTCTGAGATACCCGGTGCCACCACTGCAAGACTGGCTGAGCCGCTCAAACCGATTCCCTGGAAAGTATCCATGATGCCCCAGACAGTACCGAACAGGCCGATAAAAGGTGCTGTATTCCCGGCAGTGGCCAGGAACGGAACCAACTGGACCATCCGCCTCAGCTCGACTCCAATGGATCGGTTAATGGATCGTTTAATGCTTCCCACTGCCTGCAGATATGAACTTTCTGCCCGTAACATCTGTTTTTTGGGGGAATCTTTGCTGTCGGACCGTGCCATTTCCATGTAAGCCGTAATGAAAATTCGCGCCACCGGACTTGATCTCAGTGCTTTGGCTTTTGAAAAGGCATCGGCAAGATTTCGGCACTGCCAGAAAATCTCAGTAAAATCGTTAGATTCCTTGAATGCTTTTCTGACCGTCCTGAATTTTATGAATATGATGGCCCAGGATGTAATTGAAAAAAAGAGCAGCAGCAGCATAATAAACTTAACGACAGGTCCTGCATCGCTCAACATATAAAACACGCCAACGGTTTCCGTGGTCATAACCCCTCTCTATGTAAATATATCATCCAAGTATAGGCAAAATAATAAATAAATTTAATAAAAATTTGTATATGAGCGATCAATGCATGTCAAGTTCTTATTGAATGACAATCCCTTAAACTGGCCATTTGAAGGGTTTAATCGAGTGTACCTGAGTTTTTAAAAAAACAGGGCCGCTGCAGTAAAAAACATGCAGCGGCCCTTTTTATATCAAACGAAATCTATTGGTTATGACGAAATTACATCATTCCGGGCATGCCGCCCATTCCGCCACCGGGCATTCCACCGGGCATTCCACCAGGCATTCCGCCGCCTTCTTCCTGTTTTTCAGCAATCATAGCCTCTGTGGTCAGCATGACAGATGCCACACTGGCTGCATTCTGAAGCGCGAACCGGACCACTTTCTTGGGATCCATAACGCCTGCTGCAATCAGATCCTCATAGACATTGGTTCTGGCATTGTAACCAAAAGCGCCTTCGCCTTCCTTGACTTTATTGATAACAACAGAGCCTTCAACACCGGCATTGTCGGCAATTTTTCTTAACGGTTCTTCAATGGCTCTGGCAATCACGTCAACACCCAGTTTTTCTTCGCCTTCAAGCTTGAGTTCTTCAAGGACACTCAGGCATCTGACAAGGGCCACACCACCGCCGGGAACGATACCTTCTTCAACAGCTGCACGGGTTGCGTTCAAAGCATCTTCAACCCTGGCTTTCTTTTCTTTCATCTCAGTTTCAGTGGCAGCACCCACATTAATTACTGCAACACCGCCAACCAGTTTGGCCAGTCTTTCCTGAAGTTTTTCCCTGTCATAATCGGACGAGGTGTCTTCCACCTGGGCACGGATCATTTTCACGCGGCCTTCAAGGGCTTCTCTGGACCCTGCACCATCAACAATTGCTGTATTGTCTTTATCAATGGTAACGGTCTTTGCCTGTCCAAGATCCTGAAGTGATACATTGTCAAGTTTAATACCGACTTCTTCGGAAACAACCTGTCCGCCGGTAAGAACGGCAATGTCTTCAAGCATGGCTTTTCTTCTGTCACCAAATCCGGGTGCTTTTACTGCAGCCACATTCAAGGTACCGCGAAGTTTATTGACAACCAGGGTTGCCAGGGCTTCGCCTTCAACATCTTCGGCAACAATCAACAAAGGTTTGCCTGTTTTCGCGATCTCTTCAAGCACCGGAAGCATATCTTTCATGTTGGAGATTTTTTTATCGCAGATCAGGACAAACGGATTTTCAAGGGAAGCCACCATTTTTTCAGAATCCGTAATAAAATAAGGTGACAGGTAACCGCGGTCAAACTGCATTCCTTCTACAACATCCAGGGTGGTATCCATAGATTTTGCTTCTTCAACAGTAATAACACCTTCTTTACCGACTTTATCCATGGCTTCTGCAATGATATTTCCAATGGTTTCATCATTATTCGCAGAAATGGTTCCTACCTGGGCGATATCATTCTGATCTTTGGTGGGTTTGGCCAGCACGCCCAGATTTTCGACGATTTTTGCAACAGCCTTGTCGATTCCTCTTTTAATTCCCATGGGATTGTTTCCGGCAACAACCAGTTTCTGGCCGTTTTCATAGATCGCCCGGGCAAGAACGGTTGCAGTGGTTGTACCGTCACCGGCCATGTCGGATGTTTTAGAGGAAACCTCTTTTACCATCTGAGCGCCCATGTTTTCAAATTTATCTTCAAGTTCAATCTCTTTTGCGACTGTCACACCGTCTTTTGTCACGTTGGGAGAACCCCAGGATTTTTCAATAACTACATTTCTGCCTTTAGGTCCAAGAGTAACCACGACTGCATCAGCAAGAGCCTTGACACCTTTAAGCATTGCTTCACGGGCTTTTGCATCATATTTAATTTCTTTTGCCATCTTCAATTTTCTCCATTTTATATCGTTAAATTATTCAATTACTCCAAGAACATCATCCTGACGCATGATCAGATAATCCACACCTAAAATTTTCACTTCAGTTCCGCCATATTTACTGAAAAGAACACGGTCGCCGACTTTCACATCCATGGGTATGGGTTTGCCGTCTTCACCCATCCGGCCGTTGCCAACAGCAACAATTTTGCCTTCTGCGGGTTTTTCTTTTGCCGTATCAGGAATAATAATACCGCCTTTGGTTTTTTCATCCTCTTCGACACGTTCAACCAGAATTCTGTCGCTCAATGGTCTCAAACTCATGATCATTTTCTCCTTTAGATACTATTTTGTTGTGTTGTTCTATTGATTTTATTTTCAGTCAGCTTTGTTTTTGGAAGCTGGCTCTTTTTTACCGGCTGGAGCCGCGCAAGAAGCGGTTTTTGACGGTTTAGGACTTTTGCTTTTTTTCATACCGGATCTGTTGCCGGGCACGGACTTGTTACTGCTGTAATCAGTTGCATACCAGCCTGATCCTTTAAGATGGAATGAACTTTGTGAAATCATTTTTTTTAAACTGCCCTGACAATGGGAGCAATTTTCAAGCGGGGGGTCTGAAATTTTCTGAAAAGCTTCTTCAATTTGTCCGCATTCGGCACATTGATATTCATAAACTGGCATTTTTTTCTCCGTTTTTCGTTAAGCGTCATAAAAAACAAAGATAAAATAATAAGTCTTTCACCCTTGTCAAGAAAGTTTCTTTAAATTTTTTCACCCTGTCACCCCATGAATATCCTGGAACCAATCTTTATAAAATTCAAATACTTGTTTTAACCCGGACACAGACACTGTGTTTAAAATTAAATGGGTCAGTCCATGTACTTTTCGCTCTTCCTCCATTGTAACATCTGATTCATTTTTATTTTCATATCGCTTCTCAAATTTTGAAAACCGGACCACATGAACCAGTTCATGGGTCAATATATATAAGAGGAAAGGCTCCAGCTGGAACTTCTTTTCCCTTACAGCAGACAAAATCGCATTGTCCTGAAGGCAGACCTTATAAAAACTGAATGAAGAAGATCCGAACGGAACGTCCTTTTTACGGCCTTCATACTTGATGACCTGGGCAAAGGGGCCATCCAATATTTCATGGGAATGCAGATCTTTCAACGTCTGAATATCATATCTGTTTTTCAGCCATTGACTGGACGACAGCTTGAAAAAATTATTCACCAGTTCTTCAGATACATGGGTAGCCCGGCATACCTGCAAAAGCTGACCATCATCGAACATCCTCCCCGGCTGTCTGTGGAGCACAGGGTCTGTTCCCTTCTTAAACCCGGCCATAAAATTAAAATTGGACATTCTATAAAATTATATGCTATAGTAACTATTTAGCTAATAAACAATTAATTTAATACATCCACAAGGGAGGTGATTCGTTTGGGCAGCGTGATTAAAAAAAGAAGGAAAAAAATGAGGAAACATAAGCACAGAAAACTCCTTGCCAAGACCAGACATCAGAGAAAGAAAAAGTAGCTGTTTATATCAGCTTTTCATATAACGGGGGAGGAGTATTGCGCGGCACCTGTTGCGCCCAATACTCTAAGCCCCCTTTTTTTATTTTTCAATCCCTTTAAAGTATTTCATAAAATCCGAATCAGTGGACAAAATTAACGTGCTGTCTTTTTTCATTGTTGCCTGATAGACCTCCAGTGTCTT
>JBNKNP010000064.1:0-9022 GCA_050293905.1 Desulfobacteraceae bacterium
GCTGCCAAAGCCCATGGCGGCAAACAGGTTAAAAAAGTCACTCTTGCAAGTGTGGACGGCCAGATGACAAAAAAGGTTGCCTGTAATCTGATTGTTGCCTCAGCCGGTGTGACACCCGTGACCGGCCATATCACAGTCGCACAGGGAACACTGAAATATGACAGCCATACCGGATGTTTCCTGCCGGATCAGATACCGGATAAAATGCATGCGGCCGGAAGAATCCTGGGATTAAACGATCCCTTGTCCATTGAAGCATCAGGCACACTTGCCGGATTACAGGCAGCGTCTGACTGCAGTAAAGCAACAGCTGAAGAAATCAGTGATGCCCAAAAGAATCTTTGCGACCTTCCCGGTCCGGCCAGGGGAAGCAAGCTGGTCAACGCCCCGGTCAAGGGACGCAAAAGCTTTATCTGCTTTGATGAAGATGCAACCCTTAAAAATATCAAGCAGGCCATTGAAAAAGGGTTTGACGTACCTGAACTGATCAAACGATTCACAGCCACAGGTCTCGGACCGGGCCAGGGCGGCATCCCGGGGCATAACCTGCCGTTGTTTGTCGCCAAGTACCAGGCCCTGCCCGATGTATCCATCCGGCCGACCAATGTCAGACCGCCCCTGGTCCCCACATTGATTGCCACCTATGCAGGTGCCAACCATAAAATGTTCAAAATCACACCCATGGATGAGATGCAGCGTTCAGACGGCGGAATTTTCAGAAACATCGGGGTATGGCAGCGCGCCCGGTATTTCAGCAAAGATTATTCATGCAAAAAAGAAATTGAAAATGTCCGGAATAATGTGGGCATGCTGGACGGATCAACCCTGGGAAAATTCAGACTCCACGGACCGGACGCCTTAAAAGCCCTTCAGCGGGTCTATGTTTCCGACATGTCGAAAATGAAAGAAGGCCGGGTGAAATACTCAGCCATGTGTAATGATGACGGCTGCGTGATTGATGACGGTGTTGTCATCAAGCGGGGGGAAAATGATTATTATTTCACCACCTCAACCGGCCGTGCCGGCCAGACCGCAGAATGGATCCGTTACCATACCCGGTATGACGGATGGGATTTTTCCCTGGTCAACCTGACGGATGCCATGGGTGTCATCAACCTGTCAGGCCCGAATGCCAGAAAGGTTCTTGAAAAAGTTGTCGATATCGACATGAGCAATGAAGCCTTTGGTTTTTCCGAGTACAAGGAATTCAAAATCGCGGATACCATTCCCACCCGGGCCATGCGGCTTGGATTTGTGGGCGAGCTGTCCTATGAGCTTCATGTCCCGTCATCCTATATGCAGTCGGTCTGGGTCATGCTCAAAGACGCCGGAAAGGAATTTAACATCCAGAATTTCGGTGTTGAAGCCCAGAACGTGCTTCGAATGGAAAAATGTCATATTATTCTGGGCCAGGAATCTGAACAGCGCACCAATCTGCTGGATGTTGGTTTAGGCTTTTTGTGGGATCGTAAAAAAACAGAAGCAAAAACCGTTGGGGCTGTTGCACTGCGTCAGGCTGAAAATGACCAGACCCGCTTCAGACTTGTGGGTTTCACGACCGAGGACAATTCCCGGGCACCCAGAGACGGCGCCCTGATCGTGGATGACAAAGTCAGGGGATATGTCTGCACAGCCAGGGATAGTTTTTCATTGAATAAAGCTGTGGGTATGGCGCTTGTGGAAGCTCCGCTTGCTGAAATCGGCACCCGGCTTGAAATTTTTGAAGATGAGTGTGGTGATGACCGGATTTACGGCAATGTCATCAAAATGCCGTTTTACGATCCTGAAGGAAAAAGGATGAAAATGTAAGGGAATAATCATGAAAGATATTAAAAGAATCTCACCGGTTGTTTTTCAAGGCACCCCTTTAAAAACTGAAAAAAGGGACAACTGGGACGTGGTAATGGAATATAAAGGAGAAGGTAACGGTTCCTATGTGGTTGATTTAAGCCACAGGCCCCGGTTCGACCTTCAGGACGCAAATCTTGCAGGATTGAAACCCTTTGGCCTGGAACTGCCGGCCGCACCGGGTGAAAGCCTTCTTCAAAACGGCGTTCTGGCCAACCGGATGAACGGCACCCAGGTTTCTTTGTTTAATCTTGGCGGTTCTGATGACATTTCCATGCCCGACGAACCCCAATATACAGATGTAACAGAAGCCACCCTGTGCGTGGCCATTTTCGGCAAGGCTGTGTTTGCTTTGTGTGAAAAGCTGACAGCGCTTGATTTCACGGACTCTGAACGAAAAGCACCTTTTCTTCTTCAAGGTCCGTTTTCCCATGTCCCCTGCCAGATTATCACTTTAAGTAAAGAAGGGGATAAAGCCGGTATCATTTTAACCTGCTCCCGCGGATACGGACGGGATATGATTCATTCAATCCTTGCGGCAGGGCAGGAATTTGACGTAAAACCAGCAGGGGAAACCCGATTTACCAACTGGATCAATAATTTATAGACATGGCATCTGCCATAGTATTTAAAAGGAGAGTAAACAATGAACAAAAAGTATGATGCAATTATCATTGGTGCCGGTGTCATTGGATGTCCCATTGCATATGAATTGTCAAAAATGGGTCACAAAACTTTGAATGTTGATAAACTGCCGGATGCCGGAGAAGGCTCAACCGCAGGCTCCTGCGCCATTGTCCGTGCCCATTATTCAACCGCAGACGGGGTTGCAATGGCCTATGAAGGATTTAAATACTGGCTGGACTGGGAAAATTATCTGGATAATGTCCAGGATGAAAAAGGGCTGGCAAAATACATGAACACCGGTTCCATTCTCATCAAGTCACAGGGCCATGACTGGAGAAAAGTCAAGGCAAACTACGATGAGGTTGGTGTTAAATACGAAGAATGGGATAATAAAAAAATCATTGACCATGTCCCTGTAGCCGACCTTCATGAATTCTGGCCGGTAAGGCGCCCTGAAGACCCCAAATTTTTTGACGAACCCACAAAAGAACTTGAAGGCGCTATCTTCTGCCCTGAAGGCGGATATGTCAACGACCCTGCTTTGTCTGCCCACAACATCATGCGGGCTGCTGAAGCCAAAGGCGCTGAATTCATGTTCAATGCAGAAGTGATTGATATCAGGAGTGAAAATGGAAAAGTCGCCGGAATTACGCTCAAAGACGGCAGCCGGATTGATGCCGGTATTGTCGTCAATGTGGGCGGACCCCATTCTTACAAAGTTAATCAAATGGCTGACGGTGTCTGGGAAGGCTGCAACATCAAAACAAAATCCCTTCGTCACGAAGTCATGTACTGTCCGTCTCCGGATGGATATGATTACCTCAATGACGGCTATCACATGTCAGATGGTGATATCGGCTGTTATGTAAGACCCGAAGTTGGCAACACCTTCCTGATCGGCAGCGAAGACCCTGAATGCGACCCCCAGGAAATCGTGGATCCGGATGATTTTTATGCAGGCAAAGGCGGCCAGGGAAGAGACAACGTTCTCACTGAAGCCCAGTGGAAAGCGCAATGTTACCGCCTGGGTAAACGAATCCCGTCCCTGGAAGTTCCCAATCAGCCAAAAGGCGTGGTTGATCTGTATGATATCTCTGATGACTGGATTCCGGTGTATGACAAATCAGATCTTCCCGGATTTTACATGGCCATCGGTACCAGCGGAAACCAGTACAAAAATGCACCGGTTGTCGGCCGCATGATGGCAGAACTGATTGATGCCTGTGAAAAGGGGCTGGATCATGACAAGGAACCGTTCCAGTATCAGTTCAAATATACAAAAAGAAGCACAGACGTCGGTTTCTTTTCGCGAAAAAGGCAAATCAATTACAACAGTTCTTTCTCCGTGAACGGATAGTAAACCGCGGATTAAACCGACGACAAACACCTGCTGCAGGATCCCTCCCCTGCAGCAGGACCTTCATTTATGCACTATTGAAAAAGAACAGGGGGTGTGTTAAATTTTTTGACAATGAAAAATATTTATGTATGTGTAAAACATGTGCCGGATTCAGCAGCAAATATCACCATTGTTGATAACCGCCGGATAAAAAACAATGTTGCGTTTCTGCTTAATCCCTATGATGAGCATGCGTTGACAGAAGCGGTTAAGATGAAATCCCTGTTTAATGATGCCCGGATTGTTGCGGTCTGTGTGGGCCCGGCCGATGCCGAAAAAACCATCCGGTCCGCCATGGCCATGGGAGCCGATACAGGGCTGCTGATTGAAACCGACCTGCTTTTGGACAGCATTGCAACAGCCAGGGCACTGAAAGCGGCCATGGATCAGTTCGGTCCGCCGGCCATCATCTTCACCGGAAAAGAATCCATAGATTCAGAGGGAATGCAGACCATGTTCCGCATTGGTGCGCTCTATGATTTTCCTGTTGCAACCAATGTGGTCCGGCTGGAAGCGGCTGACACAAAGGTTGTTGTTGATACCCAGCTTTCAGGGGATACCTGCCACACCTATGAATTATCATTACCCTGTGTGATCGGCGCCGGGCGGGGATTGAACACGCCTAAGTATCCAACCTTTAAAGATGTGGTCGCCTCCAAGAAAAAACCTGTTGAAACCCTGCGCTTTTCAAACCTGGTGGACACCCTTCCTGAATCAAAAATGGAAATCATTGATCTGCAGCCGCTGAACCGGTTAAGGGAGCCTGTTCAGATTCCGGGGGATGCCCGTGCCATTGCCCAAAAAATTATCAGCATTCTTAAAGATGAGGCCAAAGTCATATGAAAAAACGTATCGCAATTTTCATTGAAACGGATAACGGCCAGGTCAAACCGGCGAATCTCGGCATGTTGACCCTTGCAGATCCCGTTAAAAACGATCTGTTTGCCATTGTTGTCAATGCAGACGTTAAGGTCTTACAAAAAGACCTTGAAACAGCAGGTGCGGCCCGGATTATTCACGTTGACCTTCCAAAAGAAATGCAATTCAACCCCCAGATTCTGGCGCAGATAGTTATGGACATCATGGCTGAATATGACATCAGCGATCTTTTCGGACTATCATCGGCCCAGGGCAAAAATCTGCTGCCAAGAATTGCAGCAGGACTGGATGCACCGTTGATCATGGACTGTGTTTTTGTGGACCTGGAAAAAGGCACGGCAAAGACCTCCCAATATTCCGGGAAAACCATGGCGACCTTTCAGGTTACAGGGCCTGTCCGTATTTTCGGGATCCGCCCCAATACCATCAAAATGGCGGAAAACAAGGTATCTGCTCAAATTCTTCACTGGGATCGTTCACCCGCTGCCTCCCCTGATCTGAAAGTATTGAACATTGGACAGGAAAAAAGCAGATCTGAAATTGTTTTAACCGAGGCTGATATCATCATCGCCGGCGGCCGGGGGATGAAAAATCCTGATAATTTTTCCGTCCTTTTTGACTGTGCAAAAAAAATGAATGCGGCTGTGGCTGCATCCAGGGTTGCGGTTGATTCCGGATGGGTCCCCTATGCCATGCAGGTGGGACAGACCGGCGAAAAGGTCAGCCCGAAAGTTTATATTGCCTGCGGGATTTCCGGTTCAATCCAGCATTTCGCAGGAATGAAAACCTCCGGCATGGTCATTGCAGTGAATACTGATGAAAATGCCGCCATTGTTTCAAATGCAGATTATTTTGCCATCGGCGATGCAACAGAGGTAATCACCCAAATGAATAATATATTAGATAATGGCTGACGCTAAAGACAATATAATTAGCCGGTTCTTAAAAGACCTGAACACTTCAGATTACCTGAGTATTTTTGATGATTTCAGTGACGGAGTGCTGGTTACAGATGCTAATGGCGTGGTTGTGTATTACAACCGGGCCATGTCCCAGATCGACGAAATGAATCCGGAATCCGCTGTTTCGCAAAAAGTTACTGAAATATACGATCTTGATGATTCAACCAGTATCATCATGCGATGTATCAGAAGACAGGAACCCGTGATTGATGAACCGATCTATTACCGGACACGCATGGGTAAATTTGCCAATACAATTCACAGCGTCATGCCCATTTTCAATAAAAAGAA
Source organism: Desulfobacteraceae bacterium (assembly GCA_050293905.1). Classification (GTDB taxonomy): domain Bacteria; phylum Desulfobacterota; class Desulfobacteria; order Desulfobacterales; family Desulfobacteraceae; genus Desulfobacula. The sequence goes on from JBNKNP010000064.1 coordinate 6,007, forward strand.
ACTGGTTGGAACCATTTGTTTTGTCAGGGATTATCATTCTCTGGTAAACACGATAGATGCCATGCCTCTGCCTGAAAAAGGGGAACTATTTGATGCCGCCTTTATCACCTTTGACCGGATTATCGGGGAAGATCCCGGGTTTGTGGATGCAATCAATTCCGCCCGCATGGCTGCAGAAACCCCATCGCCGGTGATGCTTTTCGGTGAAACCGGAACAGGCAAGGAATTATTCGCCAGAGCCATTCACAACCACAGCCCCAGAAGCGCAAAAAAGTTTACACCTGTAAACTGTGCCGCCATACCGGAAAATCTGCTGGAAGGCATTTTGTTCGGAACGTCCAAAGGTGCATTTACAGGATCCGTCAACAAGGCCGGCCTGTTTGAAAGGACCACCAGAGGCACTATCTTTTTAGATGAAGTCAACTCCATGGCAGTCGGGCTTCAAAGCAAAATTCTTCGAAGCATTCAGGAAAAAAAAATTCGGCGGGTGGGAGCGCTTCAGGAGATCGAAATTGATCTGAAAATCATCAGCTCGGTAAACAAGGACCCGCATATCGATATTGCGGAAGGGACGTTGCGGTCGGATTTATTTTACCGCCTTGGTGTTGTTTTTATTTATATTGTTCCGCTTCGCCGCAGGATGAAAGACCTGCCCCTTCTGGTCAATCACTTTATACAAAAGCACAACACGGCCCTGGGTAAAAATGTGCAGGAGATTTCAGATGAAGTTCTGGACCTTTTTAAAAAATACAACTGGCCGGGAAATGTCAGGGAACTTGAACATGTTATTGAAGGGGCAATGAATATTGTCGGCACCGAAGAAGTTATCCGTATTCAGCACCTGCAGACTCATTTTTCAAACTGGTCTGTAAAAGCGAAACACAAGACCCCCAAAAGACGGCGGGAGGATCAGTTCAAAGAAGACCAGACAGTCAATCTTGCGAAAAACACAGCAGAGCATGAAGAAACGATCATCAAAAACACCCTTCATGAAAATCATAATAATATCAGCAGAACAGCCAAAGCACTGGGCATTTCCCGTCAACTGCTCTACTACAAGATTAAAAAATTCCATATCCCCCGGAATCCAAATCCGGGTAAAATTCCGACAAGAGACAAGCAGCAATAATTCACTGGGTTCCGGCTGAAGGAATCTCCCTGCCAGTTGAAAAATTTACTGTAAAAAATTGGTGTAAAAAGTGTAAAATATGTAAAAAAATTTTACACCAAATATTAGGTTTTTTTCTACTTTTTCATCCTTTTGAAAAATTATTTTTAATTAAGAAATTTTTATTTCATTTTTTTCATGAGTCCATCGCAGCGGTCAACAAACGTTTTCTTCTTTTAAGTCGAGTTCAAATTTACGATATTTCTCAATTTACACATCATATTGGTATACAATCTGCAAAATAAACATTTTAATTGTACAGCTTCATCAATTTGTTTAACTATTTTTGGAGGAACGATTCATGAGCACAAAAAAAATTCAATTCATTACCATCCTTTTTTCAGTCTTCTTTTTCATCCTGGCAGGTCAGGGATTCGCAGCAAGCAAGACATTAAAAATCGGGATTTTAGGCCCTTTTACAGGTCCGTCAGCTCAAACCGGCAAAGAGTTCAAAGCCTCTGTTGGAATGGCGCTTGAAACCATCAACTATACTGTTGGTGATTACAAAATTGAACCGGTCTGGGTTGATTCACAGTCAGACCCTGCTAAAGCATCCAGTGCTTATGCAGAAGCGGTGGAAGGAAAAGGGATCCAGGCCGGCGTTTTAAACTGGCATTCTTCAGTTGCTGTTGCAGTCATGGATGTGGCCGCCCAGTACAAAATCCCTCATATGTTCGGATTTGGCGCCAGTGAAGTGGTCAACCAGAAATGGCAGGCAGATCCTGAAAAATACTCTTACTGGGGCGGCAAAGGCTGGCCGGTTCCTGCGAAACTTGAAAGCAACTATATTGTGGCGTTGAATAAAGCCATTGAAGCCGGCACATTTAAACCCAAAAAGAAACTGGCTGCGATTTACGGCGAAGACACGGACTGGGGCCGGTCTGCAGGCGGATCATATAAAAAAGCGCTCCTTGAAAGCGGATGGGAGATTCATTCAGAAGAATATTTCCCGGTAACCCAGACTGATTTTTACCCCCTTCTGAGCAAATACAAAAAAGCAGGAGTTGCTGTTGTGGCCGGCACAAGCACATCCCCGTCAGCCATCTCCGCCTTTGTTAAACAAAGTACTGAAGTCGGCCTGAAAAGCGTTATCGTGGCTTCCGGCCTTGGCTGGATCGGCGACTGGTACAAAATGACCGGTCCTGCATCAAATTACGTTCTTGACAGTATTCCCCAGTTGACTACACCGGAAGCCCAGCAGTGGGCAAAAGATGTTAAAGCAAAATACGGGTTCAACCCGAGCCCCTCTGCAGGTGGTCTTTCTTATGATGGTATCCGCATGTTTATCAAAATTCTCAAGAGAACCAACGAACTGTACGGAGAACTTGATAAAACAACGATTCATAAAATCATGGTGGACGAAGTCAATACCGGCAAACTGACCTACGGCAAAAAAGACGGCGCCATCATCATGAATGAATACAAATATACACCGGAAACCATGCCGGATATGGTTGTTGCACCGGATGCCTATTTTTTCCCCATTCTGCAGTACCAGAACGGCAAAGGGCACATCATTTTTCCGGAAATATGGAAACAAAAAGACTTCAAGCAGAAATAGCCTGATGCAACGCAAGGGAACAGCCCCCCCCTGTTCCCTTGCCCTTCTTTAACCCCATATGGAATCAGAGGCTGAAATGATTGTACTGGAAACCGAAAATCTAACCAAAAAATTTGGTGGCTTGACCGCTGTAAACAATGTTTCCATGACCGTATACGAAGGTGATATTGTTGGCCTGATCGGCCCGAACGGTGCAGGAAAAACGACTTTCATCAATGCCATTTCCGGATTGAACCCGCCCACCTCGGGAACGGTTAAAATGTTCGGCAAGGTAACCACCGGACTGC
>JBNKNP010000065.1:0-12631 GCA_050293905.1 Desulfobacteraceae bacterium
CCTGCCCCGGTGTTTGAAACGACTCAAGAGCACACCAGAGCAATATTGTTTGCCCATAAAGATTTAAAAGACATGGATAAGGAAGAAAGGATTCATGCCACTTACCTTCATTCATGTTTACGTTATGTTCAAAGGGATTTCATGACCAATTCAACCTTGAGAGAGCGATTTGGAATTGACAGTAAAAACAGTGCGATGGCTTCAAGAATTATTAAGGATGCTCTACTGGCCAAACGAATTCGAATATATGATGAAACTGTAGGCTCAAAAGCAAAAAAATATTTACCTGGTTGGGCTTAAACAATTTGTTTGACTGTTGTTTGACTAAGAATCATTATTCTATAGGACGATGGCCGGAAAAAGCTGATATAACAAATTGTTATAGTCATTGTTTTGTTTGATCGTTATTTGATTTTGCTATGAGTACGGCACTCTCATTATTTTTTTGGCGAAATCGTTCACAGATACCATTTGTCTGTGGACTTCTGACTTTTGTCTTGGTGTGCTCGATTTCGTTGAGTTGCAGATATAACTGGTAAGGGTGTTTATCCGCTGAACCACAAAATCCATTGTTAAAACTTGGATTGAGATGGTCGATTTTGACAGGCTGTAACTATTTTCAAAAGAGCAGACTACCTCCAAAGCAAGTCCCATTTCCCGAGTGGAAATTTACCCCAGACTTTCCCTGTCAGTCTATACTTTTGTTCAAATCTGTAAAAGGAGGAATTCAATTTTCTCTTAGCACTAATGAATTAATCATCAGTACTCATCATGCAGAATATCCCCATCCCCACAGTCCCAGGTCATATCTGAACAAATAACCTTGAACCAGGCTTTAAATATTTTATATGTTCTCTTCTGTGGCCAGTCATCCGGGTTCGTCATCCAGGACTCAAGTTGTTCTTCAAAAACATCTTTGAATATTTTTTTCAGATAGACTTCATAATCTAATTCGCCATATTTATCGGGTATCAGAATTGTGGTTGCATGGATTTCATCATACCCGACTCCATCTTCAAAGCTATTTGCCCAATCAATGTATGGTTGCTTGGGGATGATCGCTATCGCTGTTCTGTTTATGGTTTTCATTTTTACAACTCTCCCCGCTGTTTCTGACTTTCTACTGAAAAAGGCATACTTAATGGAATATCCGGAAAACCTGCAAGAAAAATCATATCCGGCTGATAATTAGCAAATCCTTCAAAAATATATTCGTTCCAATAATATCTGTTTTTTCCATTTTTCATAAAGGATTCATATGCTTTTATCCGATTTTTTTCCTTTGATGTTTTCAAATTCCGGTTAAAAAAGGCTTCCCAATCTTCACGCTTTGCTGAAGATCCAATCCTGCTGTCTAAATCAACAAGAATATATGGAGTTGTGAAAACAACAGAGTACCCATAATTTAACTTCGTAAATGGTTCAGGTATTACCCGGGCATACCATATCTCATCTTCTTTCCCCTGGTAACCGCTTGGTACGATAACTTTATGCTTTTCACCGGTAATCAGCTCTTCTAATAGGATATAACGATCCAGGAAGCCTCTATGGATAAAGATTCCCATTCTGGAGTTTTGCATGCATTCAATGATTGTGATCAATCCGGGCTCTGCTTTTATCATCCTCAGAATATCAAGAATTATCGTTCCAAAGGATTCTTTTTTAATTCCAACAAAAAGATCGAAAAATCCCCAGCATGTGAAGTAAGATTGTGTAACAGGACTTTGGGGCGGAAAGGAAGGCATATAAGTATCATCCGCCTGATCCAATATATTTGTCAATTTTGACACGGCTGGTAAACCGGATAGTTGCTCGACGAGAACTGAAACCTTATTTTGAGCATAAATATAGATTGAATGATTTTCTTGTTCGTTGCTTTTTTCAGTCCTGCAATGACTTTTTTGGAGATCGGTCCCATTTCGTTTATATGTCTTTCATCCTTATCTCGTCAAATTTCAGGCTTAAAGATTCAATTGCCCGGTCATAAATGTTGCCTTCCCTGTAAATGGAGCATCCAACGGTCCATCTTTACGCCAAGCTCAGTATTTTTTCAAGGAATCAACTTTAAACTGATCTATGTTTTCTATCACGGCCCAATAATCTATTAAAATTATCAGCTGGTTAAAAGAAAACATAAAAAAAAAGGATATGCCCTTAAAGCGAACTGAAAATAATTTGGCGGCGAAGTTTAATTTGAGGTAAGGCTCCATCCGCTTTGGCCGGGCATGCTGAAGGACAGCTAAATCAGGCAGGTGCCGTTATCCGTCTTTACATGGCAACATACTGTATTATTTTAGAGAATAACCTTTTCGTCAGAAAAAGGAGGTCTCATGTACCAGAAAAATCAAATATGTGAAAAAATAACAACCCTGTTCCCCAAAATCGGGAAATGCGGCATTGATATAAATGTAGAGTTTGACCAGAAGAATAATGCCTGGGCAGTCAGACTGAAAAAAAATCACCAGGAGCTGACAACCTTTTTAGAGCCTGAAGATGCCAATGTCTGCATGGAAAACCGCCAGTGCATCGGTTTAGGCTGGCAGATCCATCAGCTGAGAGATAATATTAAACAACTGGCCCACGGCTACAATTAACAAAATACGACGCATTCTGAAACATGGTATGAAAAATTCCCATTCAGGGCCGTGCCTTGACAGGTAACGGCCCTGAATGGTCAGGTAAGGCTTTGGTTTCACATTGATCCACCAAAGGTTAATGAATGGTCACGGCTTTTACATTCTCCCATCGATCCTTGAGCGGGATGTTGATCAGTAAAAGTCCGTTTTCATAGCGGGCTTCGGCACTACCGACCACAACCGGGCAGCAAAAAGAACCCGTGGAAATATACTCTGTATCATATTTATCTGCTTTCAGACTGAACCTGTCTTCGTTGAGCTTCAGGCTGATATCTTCCTTTTTCACACCTGGAATGGTAAATTCCATGTGAAGGGTCGTGTTGCTTTCATCAACACAGGAACACAACTTGGCAGACCGTCTTTTTTTATTAACAAATGAACGTTCCATTACAGCTGTCTCCTTATAATGAAATTGTTTTCCATTGATATATGGTCTGGTGAATTTTAAATTTTGACCATATAAGAAAAATATAATACGGATTCAGTAAAAAACAAATCCATAACAAATTTATTGCTTAACCAGGTGCACCGGTTTTTCCGGCCGTGGGTTGAATCGTTTGAATATGTCTGTGACACGGTTTTTATTCCGGGCAGCCGGATTTTTCCCTTTTATGTTCAGCCGTTTGATATCATAGCGATAGGTCATGTTCAGTTTCCAGGTCATCACGGCCGGGTAAAGGCCGATTCTGAAAAAGGCGCCAATGGTCCGCATGACAATTCTGTCCAGCCGGTAATACTGGGCATAAAGCCAGTCTGCCCCGTTCTGCAATTCTTCAGGCGTCATCTTTTCCGGCTGAATCACCGTGTGCCGGAAATCGTAATGATCCCAGTTGCTGTCAATAATCCGTCCCTGCTTTTCATACTGCTTTCTTAAAGGAGTGCCGGGTTGAGGGGTTAATACAGCCAGCTGCAAAGCACCGATCCCTGCTTTCTGCAAAAATTCAAGGTTCTGTTCAAACACATGGATATCATCACTGTCCAGGCCGACAATCATGCCGGCCTGAACACCAATACCGGCTTTATTGATTTTCCTGATTTTCGCCATATAGCCATCCGGGTTGTTAAATCCTTTGCCGACTGTTTCCAGATTGGCTTTACTGACCGATTCTATTCCAATAAAAAGACCGATGCACCCGGCTTTTGCCGCCATTTCAAGCAGTTCGTCATCATCTGCAATTTTAATGGAACACTGGCTGACCCATTTTTTCTTCATCCGGGCCATGTTTTTGAATAAGGACAGCGCAAATTCCCTGTCAGCAATAATATTGTCATCCACAAACATAAAAGTTTTCCCTGCGCTTTTGACCTCATCCAGCACATTGCTTAACGGCCTGGACCGATGCTGGTGATTAAAAAAAGCCGTGACTGAACAGAATTTACAGGTATGATTGCACCCCCTTCCGGTCTGAACCGTATCCGTTGTAATATAGTGATTCGGGTTTTTTATCAGATCCTGCCTGGGCCGGGGAACATGGTCCAGGTTTTTCTTAAACCTGCTTTTGTAACATGGCTTAAAGGAGCCCTTTTCAATGTCCGACAGCACCCTGGGCCACGTGTCTTCGGCTTCGCCCTGCACCACAATATTAAAATGTTTTCCTGCTTCTTCAGGATTCAGCGTGGGATGGAATCCGCCGGCAACAGTGATGATCCCTTTGCCCTTATAATGCCGGGCCAGTTCATAGGCCCGGTTGGCAAGTCCTGTCATGAATGTAATGCCCACAACATCTGCATTGATTTGATAATCAACAGGCTCGACATTTTCATCACAGATGATCACCTCATGATCTTCAGGGGTTAATGCTGCAATCGTGGTCAGGGAGAGCAGACTGAATCTGAGCATCTTTCGTCTGGTCACCCGGCTTCTTTTTTTTGTCACCCTTAATTGTTCTGCTGCCGGTAATATCAGATAAATTTTCATTTTGATCTCCTTTGATGATAATGGAATTAAAGACTGTTTATCTTATTCAAGGCCGCGACCTGCCCGCGCAATTCTTCAGGGGTTAAACCATCGGGACGCAGCGGACTGCCGATCCATAAATTCACTCTGGCCAACACCCGCCTGGGAAAAGACCGCAGCGCCCTGCCGTTTTTATGGCTGAAAAAACTTCCCCACATGCCGTCAATGGCCATGGGAACGACCGGTACCCGGCTGCTGCTTATTATTTTCCGGATCCCGCCCTTAAACGCATCTATTTTACCGTCCCGGGTCAGTTTGCCTTCGGGAAAAATGCAGACCAGTTCATGGTTTTCCAGCGCTTGTTGAATCTGTAAAAATGCAGACCGGTATACGGCTGGATTCTTTTTTTGAGAATCAATCGGGATTGCCTGAACGCATTTAAAAAACAGGTGCAGAACCGGGATGCGGTATATGGGCGCATACATGACAAAGCGGATCGGTCTTCTGCAGGCGGCGCTGAGCAGCATCCAGTCCACAAAACTGACATGGTTGCAGACCAGGACGGCAGCGCCTTTTTCAGGGATATTCGATGCGCCGTGGACCCGGACCCGGTACATGATCCGGCTGATCGACCAGACCATAAACCGGATAAAAAACTGCGGAACCACGGAAAAAATATAACCGGCAACCAGAAGATTCAGCACGGCCAGAATAAAAAAGAACACCAGGATGTCCATTTTGAAAACGCCCAGCAAGACCATTCCGAAAACCGCGGACAATACCATTAAAAAGGCATTGACAATATTATTGGCTGCGATCACCCTGGCCCGTTTTGAAACCGGGGATTTTTTCTGGATATATGTATATAAGGGAACCGTATAAAATCCGCCGAAAACACCGATCAGAAGTAAATCTGCAATGACGTGCCAACTGCCCGGGGAATGGATAAACTGCGCCAGGGTTAAAAGGGCTCTGGTATTGGAAGGAGAACCTGCAAAACACAAATCAATGCCGAAGATCGTCATCCCGATTGCTCCGAGGGGAACAAGCCCCAGTTCGACTTTCTTTCCCGACAGGCGTTCGCACAATAATGACCCAAGACCGATTCCGATGGAAAAACAGGCCAGCAGCAGGGTGACCACGCTTTCCGGTCCGTGCAGTACATCCCTGGTAAACCGGGGAAACTGCGTGATATACGCAGCCCCTAAAAACCAGAACCATGAAACAGCGATGATTGAAAGAAAGACCGGTTTTGACTGCCTTGCTGTCTTAAGGGTCTGCCGGGTCTGGCCTATCAGGTTAAAAGAGATCTTTAAATTCGGTGACAGGCTTTTTGCTTTTGGGATCTTCCGGCCGGCAAGCCAGCCTGCAACGGCCACGGCACAGACAACCGGACCGGCAAATAGGGTTAAGTGCGATTGTATCAAAAGACCGCCGGTAATGGTTCCCAGAAGGATCGCAACAAAGGTGCCCATTTCAATCAGGGCATTCCCACCCACCATCTCGCCGGGGTTAAGGTGCTGGGGAAGAATGCTGTATTTTACCGGCCCGAAAAAGGTTGATTGTGTCCCCATCAGAAATAACAGCAGCAGCATGGCAATCAGGTTGTTAAAATATATGGCCGCAGCCGCACCCGTCATAATGAGTATTTCAAACAGTTTGATCCAGCGGATCAGCCCTGATTTTTCATATTTATCCGCCACCTGTCCGGCCAGGGCGGAAAACAGGAAAAACGGCAGGATAAATAACCCGGCCGCAGCATTGATAAGAAGATCCGTTCCGGCGGTTATGGATGAAAAGGATTGATAGGCTATCATGAGCATGAGCACGTTTTTGTACACATTGTCATTAAAGGCCCCGAGAAACTGGGTGAAAAATAATGGGGCAAACCTCTTTTTTGTCAGCATGGAAAACTGATTGGAAGATTGGGTGTTCATCTAACCGCCTCCTGATTCTATGGGTTTTAAAATTATGAATCTAAATATCAAGTTTGATGCCATCCAGCTCAAAATTATGTTAACCAACTGATATTAAAATATTTTTTTAGAATTTTTGATTAAAAGCAGATCGATTTACCTTGACATGCGCCTTTCATAAGAAGTATATCGTGTATACATCAAATGCATATTTCCCCAGAGAGGTGAGTAATGACAAAAAATTTTCAACTCACCCAGGAAGAGCGTGATTTTTTCTCCCTGGTCATGAATGCCGCCCTGGCCAATCCCTTTTCAAACGACCGGATAAAGGCAGATCTGAAAATCTCAGGGGTATTTGCCGACACACCGAAAGACGTTATTCTGGAAACAGCCGTGCAGGCGGTGAGAAACCGGCTTGAACAATTCAAAAAAGAAGGGAAAGCCGATTTAAACCGATATAAAGAACCGGATAAAACCATCATCCGGGCGGCATTCATGTTTGATTTTTTCCATGCCTGGGCAGATGAATTTGACCGGATGATCCAGGATCAAACCAGAGAATCCGCACAGACAAAAACCGGGTCACAGCCAGTCAGATTTGCAGACAGGGCATTGGCGGAACTGGAAGAAAAAGGATTTACCAAACAAGAAGCACTTCACTATTTCAGTCTGTGTTTTCAAATCCGCAGGGCCTATTTTTTTATTGATAAAAACCTGGTCGGGCAGAGCCAAAGCATGCGAAGATTAAGAGAAGCCTTGTGGAACAATGTCTTTACCAGTGATTTACTTTTTTACACACAGCATATGTGGGATAAAATGGAAGATTTTTCAACCCTGATCATTGGAGAGACCGGCAGCGGAAAAGGCACAGCCGCCATTGCCATTGGCAGGAGCGGCTTTATTCCCTTTGATGAAAAAACCATGTGTTTTTCCCAGAACTTTACCCGTTCCTTTGTCTCCCTGAACATTTCCCAGTTCCCTGAGAACCTGATTGAGTCGGAATTATTCGGCCATAAAAAAGGCAGCTTTACCGGCGCTGTCGAAGATCACAAGGGAATTTTTTCAAAATGCAGCCCTTATGGTTCGATCTTTCTGGATGAAATCGGAGAGGTTGCCGAACCCATTCAGATAAAACTGCTTAAAGTGCTGGAAGACCGGCAGTTTTCCCCGGTGGGCAGCCGGGAGACGCTTCGGTTCAAGGGACGTATTATCACGGCGACCAACCGCAGCATGGCCCAGCTGCATAATCCTGATGTTTTAAGAAAAGATTTTTACTACCGGCTGTGCTCGGATATTATTGTTGTCCCTCCGCTGCGACAGAGAATAAAAGAAAATCCGTTTGAACTGGATTATCTGTTGAAAAACAGGATTTTAAAAATTATCGGTTCCGCCTCCCCTGGTACCGTGGCCATGGTTCGAAACATCTTAAAAGAAAAACTGGGCCCTGGTTATTCATGGCCGGGAAATGTCAGGGAGCTTGAGCAGTATGTCAGACGGATACTGTTAAACAGGAATGCGTGCATGCCGGATCAAGCAGGCAACATATGTTCTGCCGGCAGCCCAGAGTCTTCCGGTACACGGTTGGCCGCTCCCATCAGCAAAGGGGAAATCACCGCCCAGGATCTTTTGAATGCCTACTGCTATGAATTGTTTGAAAAATATAACACCATCGGTGAAGTCGCAAGACGGACCGGGCTGGACAGGCGGACCGTTAAAAAATACTGTGATAATTGGACAAAGAAATAAAACCTATTTTGCAGGATTATTTGTTTTGATCATCATACCTGCGTTTCAGTGTGGACAGTTCATTTTTAAGCCGGGTCAGATCCAGCCGGGTTAAATGGAGCCAGAAATAATTTTGACGTGTATCGGCATCCTGTATTTCAAGCCGTACAAACGTCCCTTTAATGGATGCGTCTGAATACAAAAGCAGGTTAACTTCAAGGTTGTTATCCGTTACAAGAGGCTCACCAAGCCTCCGGCCGGAATATTTGATTTTATTATTGATTGAAAGCCAGCACCAGTCGATGGCTTTTTTGATCAACGCCCTGAAATCCTCTGATTTCCGGGAAGACAAGTGAAAGACCAGCATATCCATGTTACGGACATCCGGGCTATTGCAGATGTCGCTGATCTCTGTGTTGATCGCGATATAAAAGGAGGCGTTTTGGTTTTCCGAACTATATGTGCTGTATTTGCGATCCCATCTCATCCCTGTTTTAACACACCCGGCACCGCCTTGAGTTGTCCAGCCGGAATTCAAATGAGAATAGCAATGGCCGTCAAAGCACTCGTCATATGACCAGGCGTTCTGACTCAAGAAAAGACAAATAAAAAATATAATTGAACCGGCGGCTTTCATTGAAAGTAAAATATAATAATATCAGACAATTGTCAAATAATCAGCCGGCCCCGGCATAATATTTATTAAAAACCCTGCCAGGGCCGGAAAATTGTCAGTGCATAAAATGCCCATAGTGCAGGGTATGGTTGATCAGATGAGATTTAATTTTATCAATGGGTTTTCTCTCCCTGATGACATACCGGTAAAGCCCGGCATTGGTAATATCGCCGATAAACAGAGCGCCCACAAGACGGTCCCCTGTTTTATTAAATACGATTTTGCGATACGCAGTGCCGGTTTTTGCGATATGGGATTCAACTGCTTTGCCTTTTGTATGGACAAGCCCCATGGAAACAAAGGGTTCATCTGCCACCTGGGTGGCGTTCATAATCCCTAAGGTCCCGGTATACTCTGTTTTTACACCGGCCATGTTCAAGCCGGCACACACACCCATTTCCACGGCATTGGTCCACAGCGCAGTGACGGTTTTCTCTCCGGTACCCGGATCAAAGGTCACAGCCACATCGCCTGCAGTATAGGTGTCCGGGGCGCTGCAGGCGGTGAATTTATCTGCCACAATACCGGTATCAACGGCAATTTCGCCGTCCTGAATAAAATCCGTATTGGGGACCACACCCTTACCCACACAGACCATCTGGCAGGCCAGTTCATTTCCCGTGTCAAGGGCTACGGCACAGACACCGTCGGTGCCGGTGATGATATCTGTGGCACTGCAGCCGGTGATGATGCTCAACCCTGCGTTGTCCAGTGCTTTTCTCACCAGGAAAGCATCTTCGGGATCCATCAGCTGGGACAGAACTTCAGGCGAGTAGACCACCAGGGTCACCTTTATTTTATTTTCCAGGAGCGCAAAAGCCGCTTTCAGGTTAAGTATCCCCCCGCCCAGCATGACCACATGATCTGTTGTTTCAGACCGCTTTGCCATGCCCAGGGCATCCTTCACGGTTTTAAGGCTGAACACGCCATCGGCATCCAGGCCGTTGATATTTTCCGGCAGATAGGGTCTTGATCCGGTGGCAAACAGGATCCTGTCGTAGGAAAAGGTTTCATTTCCGGCTGTTGTGACCCGTTTGCCGACAGGGTCCACGGATTGAACAGCGGCATTGGTTTTAACCTCAATATTGCCCTGGGTAAAAATTCCCCGACCGGCGAGGGCAATATCTGCTGCCTGTTTTCTGCCGCTAATAATATAGGGAATCATGGGACGAAAATAGGGCGGTGCGCTTTCATTTGAAAGCACGGTAATGGCCCCTGCTGTATCCTTTTTGCGTATGGTATGGGCGGCGGCCATACCGGCGGCACTGCCCCCCACAATCAGATATCGGGTTCCCATGGCATTATACTCCTTCCCCGGAGACCAGTTCCTTTGACACGGATCTTCGTTTTTCTTTTGAAAAGCCTTCCACGGATTGATAGACCAGCGCGTTTGTGGGACACGATGACACGCATGCCGGAGTCTCAAGATCAGGACACCGGTCACACCGATAGGCCTTGGCCCGGGCTTTGTCCCTGCCGATAACACCGTAGGGGCAGACCATGACACAGGTCCAGCAGCCGATACATTTATCATCGTCCGTGACCACGGTATTCAAGTCGGTTCGTGTGATGGCACCGCTGATGCAGGCATTGACACAGGGTGCATCCTCGCAGTGACGGCACAGGATGGGCACCCGGGTATCGGGGGCCAGGTGTTCCACATAGACCCGGCACCGGGGGGTAACAGGTTCATGAATAGCGGCATGGATATTTTTGCTTTGGGAATGTTCCACGGCGCAGGCGATTTTACAGGTCTGGCAGCCTGTGCATTTGTCGGTTTTAACGAAAATTTCCTTTAATTCTGACATGATACCCTCCTTTTATTCCAGCCCCAGGCCCCGGCGGCGGTCATTGATGGCTTGCAGCAAGGTATCTGCCGCTTTTTCAGGATCCGGTTCAACAATAAAATATCCCCCTGTAAGCTCTTTCACGGTTTGCGTCAGCACCGTGGTGCAAAGCGCACTTCCGGTCACCGGAGGCACAACCCCTACATGGGTGGGAAGTCCTGCGGCCACGGCATAGGTTCCGATGGAAACCGCCTTTTCAGAAGTGGGTTCCGGGGCAGATGCCACAACCGGAAGCTGGTTGATATCCACGCCCAGGTAATTGGCAAGGGCAACGGTAATCTCAACAGCCCGGGAATTGTCCACGCACGATCCCAGGTGGAGGACCGGCGGCAGCGGACCGCCCAGACCATTGGCCTGGCCGATGGCATTGAGCACGGCAAAAAGTCCCTCTCCGCACAGTTCCTCTGCCTTTGCCGGATCCATGAAATCATGCCGCATCAGCGACCCGGCACCGCATCCGGTGGCCAGGACCAGAACATTCTCCTTTAAGAGCTTTTTTGCCATGGTGGTGTAATTGACATCCTGGGGTATTTTTACATTATTGCACCCGGCAAACAGGCAGACGCCTTTGATATTTCCGGATTTGACAGCGTCTACCAGCGGCAGCAGGGGATCATCGGCATTCAGTTTGGACAGGGCCGCGACAATGGATTCAGTTGAGAATCCTGCAACAACCGTATTGGTGATATCCGGGATATCTGTTTTTTTATTTTTCCGGGACTTGAACACTGAGATGGCCTGGGTGATGGCCTGCCGTGCATTTTGCGAAGCGGTTTCATCTTTGACTTCAATGTGTTCGGCACCGGTGATTTTACAGATATCCATGGTGGTGATCACCTTGGTTCCCATGCATTCTGCAACAGACGCCACTGAGGGCATGATGCACTGGTAATCCACGATCATGGCATCGACGGCTCCGGTGAGCAGGGCCATTTCCTGGGAAACGGAATGGGTGCACGACGGCACGCCGTGGCGTTCCATGAGTTCATTGCCGGTACAGCAGATACCCACAACGTTGATCCTGTCGGCACCGGCAGCGACAGCTTCTTTTTTCATCTCTTCAGCCACTTTTACAATGATTTCCGACAGCACCGGATTGTGACCGTGAAGTGCGATATTGACACTTTCAGGTTTCAGAGTGCCCAGATTGGCGCTGGTGACAAGCGGGGTGGGCGTGCCGAACAGGATATCCGCCAGATCGGTCCCCATGTAGCAGCCGGCCAGATCGGCAACACTGCACCGCAGCCCGCCAAGCAGGAGATTCACAGGATCGGCGTCCACTCCGTAAAGGGTCCGGTGCATGATTTCCGCCACTTCATGGTCAATGCCCTTGGGAACAATGCCAAGCTTGCTCAATGTCTCGACCCGGCCCGGTGTCACCACGCCAGCAGCCCACATGACAGGCGTATCTTTTTCGTGAAAATCAGCCAATGCGGCCACAGCAACATCCTGTGCAATGTCATTGTCCTCTCTTCCCTGAATTTCAATTTTCAGGCGGGCAGCCACTTTATGCAGTTTTTGAGGATCCGTGATCTGATAATCCTCAGCCTGGCCCTGGGTCATTTTAAAAAGCGTGTGCGCCAGATGCTTGGCATGACCGGAGTGGGCAGCCGTGCCCGCGGCAATGGCACGATCCAGCCCCCTTGCCACGATCACGTCGGCCGAGGCACCGCAGATACCAGTCTCGGATCCCTCTTCAAAGGGATTGATCCTGCAGGGTCCCTGGAGACAATGACGGCAGCACAAGCCTGTCTCGCCGAATCCGCACAGGGGCAGCATCTGCTCATACCTGTCCCAGACCGTTGGAACATTTTTTTCTTTTGCAACGGCCAGCATCTGCCGTACCGCCGGATCTAACGTTAAATTCTGAAAATTTTCGCCGGACATGGGATCCTCCTTTTCTGGGGTGTGGGTTTGATTAAACACCTAATATG
>JBNKNP010000066.1:0-1961 GCA_050293905.1 Desulfobacteraceae bacterium
TTTTATAGGATATGGATTTTTTTTCCTGCATCCCAAGGTGGCCCATTTTATACTCCTCAATCCTGTTTATCCTGCCGGGCAAGGCGGTTCAATCCCGCAGTTGCCGGTTGATTATTAAATTAATCGCTCTGTATAGCATAATTATGCGTGCAAGTATATATCGGACAGTATCAAAACCATTAAAGATATCAACCGTATGAACGCCTTGAAATGTAATATCAAATCCGGCTGAATACTACTTTTTGCATTGGCAATAATCAGGGTTGAAATCTAAAAAACCTTGACTTTTCAATGGATTCGTTGTTAACCAGAAGGGTGAAAGCATAATAAAATATTGAAAAAAGGTAATATTAATGTTCATATTAGCCAATTTTTTTGAAGCGGTTGCCGTTGTTCTGGACCTGGCGCTGAATATATATTTCTGGATCGTTATTGCCGGAGCGGTTTTGTCATGGGTCAACCCCGATCCTTACAATCCCATTGTCAGGTTTATTAATAATGTTACGGAACCGGTTTTTTATCAGATCAGAAAACGGCTCCCCGTGAGTTTCGGGGGGCTTGATTTATCACCTGTAATTGTTATTCTGGCAATTCATTTTCTGCGGGTATTTGTTGTGAACAGCCTGCATGGTCTGGCACGTACGTTTGCATAATAAAGAGAGGTGATCCCATGGGTATTACACCGCTGGTCGTCAAGCAAAAAGAATTTACCACTCGATTCAGGGGATTTGATGTTCAGGAAGTTGATTATTTTCTTGAAGATGTATCCCGTGAACTGGAAACGTTGAACCATAAGATTCAGAATCTTGAAGAAGAAAATCACCGGCTGGATCTGGAGAATCAGGGGTATCGGAAAAGAGAAGATTCCATGAAAAATGCCATGATTCAATCCCAGAAAGTACTGGACCAGATGAAGGAAAACGCCCAGAAATCGTCCCAGGTGATCATTGCCAGTGCCGAGGTTGAGGCGGAAAAAATACTGAACCGGGCCCATAAACGGCTTTCCCAGCTCCACAGTGATATTACGGAACTTAAGCGCCAGCGCATCCAGCTGGAAATGCAGATCGGCGCTGTTCTTGATTCCCATGCACGGCTCATTGAAATGACCAAGGAAGAAAATAAGGCATCCGACGAAACCGATGCCACCTTAAAATTTATCAAGCAGGCATAATTAGTATTGATAATCATTTTTATAAAGGGTTGAACCATGGCTGAGATTGATGCGTTTTTTAAATTGATGCATGACCAGGGTGCCTCGGATCTCCATCTGGCTTCGGGCCAGCAGCCGGCCATCCGGCTTCACGGCGATATTGAAAGAATAAAGTATGATGTCCTGACCTCTGATAAACTGCGCGGTCTTTTATATGAAATTACTTCCCAGGAAAAAATCAAGGTGTTTGAAGAAACCGGGGATGTGGATTTCGGCTATGAGATTCCGGGCCTTGCCCGGTACAGGGCCAATTATTTTATGCAGAAAAACGGCATTTCCGCGGTTTTCCGTGAAATTCCGTCTGAAATACTCACTGCAGAGCAGCTGGGGCTTCCGCCGGTTATTTCAAAACTGGCCGATCTGCCAAGGGGGCTTGTTCTGGTCACAGGTCCCACAGGTTCGGGTAAATCAACCACCCTGGCTGCCATTATCGACCAGGCAAACAGAAACAGAAAAGACCATATTATCACGGTTGAAGATCCCATCGAGTTTGTGCACCGCAGCCAGAACTGCATTGTGAACCACAGGGAAGTGGGACTGCATACCCAGACGTTTTCTGCAGCCTTGAGAGGGGCGCTGCGTGAAGACCCGGATATCATTCTTGTGGGTGAAATGCGAGACCTGGAGACCATTCGTCTGGCGCTGACTGCGGCAGAGACGGGCCACCTGGTGTTCGGTACCCTGCACACCAGTTCCGCCGCCAAGACCATCGACCGTATCGTTGACGTGTTTCCTGCGGCTGAGAAGGGTA
>JBNKNP010000067.1:0-7799 GCA_050293905.1 Desulfobacteraceae bacterium
CATATTGCCAGCCGCGAATGCTGGCGCGAAGGGTTTTTAAACATATTTCCGGTTTTTCCCTGACCATTTTTTGAGAGGTAAAAAAAGTATCCCCGGGAAAATCAAGATTATAATCCGCATAGTCTATAACAACCAGATCCTCGGGTGAAATCCCTGCGGCCAGCACCATATAGTATTCGTTGTAAATCATGGCTGACGCCACATCAATCCGGCCGTCCAGGAAAGGACTCATGCTGAATCCCTGGGAAACAACCTGAAGGCTTTGAGGATCAATCTGTTTTTGAGCCAGCAGGGCATTGAACTGGACTTCCCAGCCGCCAAGCCAAACCCCCACACTTTTGCCGATAAAATCCATAGGTCCCCGGATGCCGGACCCTTTTTGGGCCAGCAGCCTCAGGCCGTTATCCTGCTGGATCTGGGCGATACTGACCGCTGGTTTTCCCCGGTCAATGGAGACTGCCAGATCTGCCAGAAGCGTCGTGCCGAAATCCCTGGTTCCGCCGGTTACAAAATCAATGGGGACAATATCCGGTCCGCCGGGGTATATGGTAACATCCAGCCCTTCCTGCTTATAAAAACCTTTTTCCAGCGCCGCATAATAACCGGCAAACTGCGACTGGGTCACCCATTGAAGCTGGATTGATACAGGAGTTAATGGTTTTGTTTCATTCCGGGGTGTTTCATTTTCCCCTGACTGACAGGAAATGAAAAACAAAAATGCCACACATATCGTTAAAACTTTGAGATCCGTTTGTTTCAAAACACCCCCCCGGTATGCTTGATCGTATCAATTTACCTGACCCGCCCGGGGCTGTCAATTTAAAATTTTGCTTTACGGCACTCCATGCACCGAACCACCTGACCAATAATTTTATTCACTGCGAGTTTCATTTCCACCCTTTCAGTGATAGAGGCAAACAGCCAGTAATTAGGAAAGATGCAACCAGCGTCAGGGATCTCAGACCTGATATTTCAGCCAGAGAGGCATTGTCCAAAACTTATAAATAACCTATCTGTTCCAACTGATTCAATCCTGAAATAGAAATCCGTTTTGCGTTTTCGCGTACACTTACAGGGAGTCTGGGGTGCTCATTCACCTGAAGGACAGAGCCTGTTCTGTAATAGTCCTCACTGTCTTTCAGTCACAAATCCCTGAGCCATATTTTCTAATTCAATCCGATGTTGAAATATAAATTATGATCTTACAAATTTTAAAAGCGCCTCATAGTCATAATTGTCAGCTTTTTTCAGTGCCTTAATATACATGGCACGAACATCTCCTGTTTTAGCAAGATTGACCTTTCCCCAGGAGAAAGGTTCTTTATTGAATATCTTTTCCAATATAAGATCAGCAATCAATCTGGCGTGTCTACCGTTTCCATTGGAAAACGGGTGAATGAAAACCAACCGATGATGAAATCGGACAGCAAATTCATCCGGAGGGTATGCATCAAACTCAAGCCAACCGGCTGCTTCATCACAGAGTTTGTGAACCTCCACCGGGATATCAACATGCCGGATGCCAATATTCTTTTCTGTTTTTCGGTATTTCCCGGCCCATTTCCACACATCACCAAACATTTTTTTGTGAAGCCGGCAAATGAACTCTGTATTCAGGATTTTGTCTGCTTTAATTGTTTTCATCCAGGCAGAGGCTCGTGCAATATTCTCCAACTCCAATGCATCGAGTTCCCCTCTGGTGGTGATGTGTGTAAGGATTAATCCTTTGATCTCATCAAATTCTAATGGAGTGGCACCATCTTCAATCTCAATCATTCGAACTTCTTATCCCATAGTTTTGAAGGAGATTCCAAAATTTCTTCCACTATACTCTCAAAAGCTGCTTTAGAATGGTGATTCGTCAACTCCTGCGCTTCAAGATACATATGATGTGAAATCGTATTCATTCTTTCCCGCGCAAGGCAAGCGGCTTGATTCCTGACTGTGTTTTCTAAGGTTGATCTGGGGGCAAAACCATATACGAACACACAGTCCAGTTTATCCGCGATTTTTTCCAATGTTTTAATGGTCAGTGCCCCAGAGAGTTCATCCTGCTCAATTTTAACAATCCGAGATTGACTAACCCCTAAACGATCTGCTAACTGGCGCATATTCATTCCAAGAGCATCCCGAATCGCACGAATCCACCCTCTGACAGGTCTGGCTACACTATTTGCCCCCGTAAAGACCTTAAGCGTTTCATCTAATTGTTCTCTGACTCTCTTTAGTTTTCTATGTTTCATTTTATCATGTTTATATGAATTAATATTAAATTTTAATCACATATATATTATTTTTTACAACTTGTCAATCATATATATGTGATTAAAAATATCAATCCTCTATAATTTTGTCTGTAAAGTATAGTGTTTTTTTTGAATTCATTTTTTAATAATCAAGAAATGTATCGACTGCATTTGATGTTTTCATGATGCTCTCCTTTAATGAAAGAAATAATCTTTTAGCCTGGCAAGAGGCCTTAATCAAATACCTTATAAATCATGATACATTTTTTCAGAGGATACTGGATGGGTTCTGGAAAATTCTGGGCTTAAAAAAATTTTACAACCGGAAAATCTTATATATTCAAGTCATACCTATAAGTGCTGGTATTGTATTTTGAAAAAAGGCTACCAGGATTTTCTACAGATTAAAATTCCCGTTTATCAATTACCCGGTCTCCTTTTCCGGTGAACCGCTCAAGGGTTTTTTCCTCCACCAGCTTGACATCCACCTTGATGCCAAGGTCTGTTGCCAGCCGTTTTTTGATATGATCCACCAGGGCGCGCTGTTTTTTCATTTCATCAAAAAAGATGGCTTCCACCACTTCCACCATGACCGTGACCTTGTCTTCATGGTTTTCACGCTCCACCACCAGACGGTAATGGGGTTCGGTGCCTTCAATACTGAACAGGATGGATTCAATCTGGGTGGGAAAGACATTCACCCCTTTGATGATCAGCATATCATCGGTTCTGCCCAGGACACGGCTCATGCGGCGGAAGGTGCGGCCGCAGGGACAGGGCTCTGTGAGCAGTCTGGTCAGATCCCGGGTCCGGTAGCGGATCACCGGAAAGGCTTCCTTGGTCAGCGTGGTGATGACCAGCTCACCGATCTCTCCAGGCCTAACCGGTTCCAGTGTCTCGGGATCAAGCACCTCTGCAAGAAAATGGTCCTCATTGATATGCAGGCCGTTGCACTCCTGGCATTCACCAGCCACCCCGGGGCCCATGACTTCCGACAACCCGTAATTGTCAGTGGCCTTAATCCCCAGGCGGTCGTTAATTTCTTTCCGCATGGATTCAGACCAGGGTTCTGCACCGAACAGTCCGTAGCGCAGGGAAAGGCCGTGGGGATTCACCCCCATCTCCATCATGACGTCTGCCATTTTAAGGGCATAGGAGGGGGTGCACACCAGGGCGGTGGTCTTAAAATCCTGCATGATCTGAATCTGGCGGCGGGTATTACCCGCGGAAATGGGAATAACAGATGCGCCCAGACGTTCCGCCCCGTAGTGAAGGCCGAAACCACCAGTGAACAACCCGTATCCAAAGGCGATCTGGACCACATCATCAGATGTGAGGCCGGCAGCGCACAAAATCCGCGCAATTAAATCAGACCAATTTTTAATATCATTTTTTGAGTAGCCCACCACGGTTGCCATGCCGGTTGTTCCGGATGACGAGTGGACACGGACCACTTCTCTTAACGGAATGGCAAACAGCCCGTACGGATAATTTTCCCGCAAATCCTGTTTCATGGTAAAGGGCAGATGTTTCAAATCGTCAAGAGAACTGATGTTATCATATTCAAGTTTGAGCTCATTGAATTTTTTCCGGTAAAACGGTACACGGGTCCCAACCCGGTACAGGGTGGACTGCAGCCGCTCAAGCTGGAGCTGCTCCAGATCTTCTCTCGGAATGGTTTCTTTTTTTATATCCCAAAACATACTGCTCCCTTACCCCCGTAAATATTTATTCTTCAAGTTTTTCACGCCCCAGATATGCCCGCTGCACCGCCTTGTTGGCCAGCAGATCCGCGGCCGGACCCTGGACAATCACCTTGCCGGTTTCAAGCACATAGCCCCTGTCGGCAATATTCAAAGCAGCCCTGGCATTCTGTTCCACCAGCAGAACCGTATTTCCCTGATCCCTGAGCTGCTCAATGGTCTGGAATATCTCCTTGACGATCAGAGGCGCCAGACCTGTAGACGGTTCATCCATCATGATCAGGGACGGTTTTCCCATTAAAGCCCGGGCCATGGCCAGCATCTGCTGTTCCCCGCCGGAAAGGGTGCCGGCAAGCTGGTCTTTTCTGTCTTCCAGGACCGGGAACATGCGGTACTGCTGATCCAATAGATCATCCAATGCGCCCTTTTCCTTTTTTTGCACCACGTGGCCGCCCAGGATTAAATTTTCCTGCACCGTCATGGCGGCAAAGACCTGCCGGCCTTCGGGCACCATCACGCATCCTAAAAAGGGAATGTCCGGCGCCTTGATCCGGCACAGGTCCTGTCCTTTGAAAACCATCTCCCCCCCGGCCGCCCGGATCAATCCTGAAATAGTTGACAGCAGGGTGGTTTTCCCGGCACCGTTGGCACCGATAATGGTGACAATCTCTCCTTTGTCCACATGCAGTGATATATGTTTGAGCACCTTGAGCTTGCCGTAGCCGGCCTCAAGGTTTCTTATTTTGAGTATGGCATTCAATTTATCTCTTTTGGCCGGTTTTTTCCATTATTTTATTCGCCCAGGTAAATTTTAATCACGTCAGGGTCCTTCTGAATATCTTCGGGCAGTCCTTCGGCAATTTTCCGGCCGAAATTTAAAACGGTAATTTCGTCTGATATATCCATCACCAGAGACATATCATGTTCAACCAGCAGCACGGTAATGCCCAGATCCCGTATCCGGGTGATCAGCCGTCCCACCTCTGCGGTTTCATAGATATTCAGGCCGGCTGCCGGTTCATCCAGCAGCAGCAGGCGGGGTTCCAGAGCCAGGGCCCTTGCCAGCTCCACCGCTCTTTGCTGGCCGAATGCCAGACTGTCTGCCGGGATATCGGCAAACTGCTCAATTTCAAGAAGCTCAAGAAGTTCCATGGCCTTTTTCCGGATACGCGTCTCTTCCTTCAAGGTCCAGGGCAAGCGGAACATGGACGCCAGAAATCCGGACCTGCTCTGCACATGGCGGCCCACCATGACATTTTCCAGCGCTGTCATCCCGGAAAACATTTTAATATTCTGAAAGGTCCTGGCAAGCCCCAGTGCGGCGATCTGGCAGGGCTTCTTTTTTTTCAGTTCCCGGCCGTTGAATTCAACTGTTCCGGAATTGGGTACAAGGGTTCCTGAAATCAGATTGAACAAGGTGGTTTTCCCGGCGCCATTGGGCCCGATCACCGCTTTGATGGTTCCCCTGGCCACGGAAAATGACACGTCATTTACCGCGTGAAGCCCTCCGAATTTCTTGTTCAGACCGGATACATTGAGCAGCGTCATCTATTTTTCCTCCCCTGTTTTCCGGGATATTGGGAAAAAACGGCCCAGTCTATCCTTGATATCGAGACGCAGTATGCCGTTGGGCGCAAAGAGCATGATCAGGATCAGGATCACACCGAACACCGCATCATCATAAGTACCGAAAACTCCCCGGAGGGAAAGAAAATTGAGCACCACACCCATAATCAAGGCGCCCCACAGATGGGCCATGCCCCCGACCGCCACAATGGCCACATAACGCACAGACTTGATCACACCGGCTTCGGACGGCCCGATACTGCCGTTGTAATGGGTCATGAAAACACCGGACAGGGCTGCAAAAACCGCGGACAGCACAAAGACCTTGAGCTTGTACCTGGCCGTGTCAACGCCCATGGCATCGGCCGCATCCTCTGCACCGTGAATGGCGCGGAGCGCCCTGCCCGCCCTGGAATCAATCAAATTACAGAGCAGGAGCATACCAAAAATAACAAGGCCCCAGGCAATATAATAATTGCTCACCCGGCTTGTAAAATCTCCGTTCACTGAAAGCCCATTGAAAAGGACAAATCCGGGCACCTCTGAAATACCGTCCGCCTCACCGAAATATTCGCTGGCCAGAACGATCCTGTAAATAATAATGCCGAACCCCAGTGTGGCCATGGCCAGGTAATGGCCTTTGAGTTTCAGCACGGGAATTCCGATTAAAAAGGCCAGGACAGCAGCCGTAAAAACGGCAAGCACACAGGCGGCCCAGGGGGTGACCACTACCAGCGGATCACCGTAAATATCTGTTGACGACATTAAAAGCCCCAGGCTGTCCAGCACCCTGACCGGCAGATGATCTTTAACTGCCGCAAGGTTATGGGTGGTCAGCCCGGCGGACAGATATCCGCCAATGGCAAAAAAACCGGCATGCCCCAGGGAAATCTGGCCGGCATATCCCATGACCACGCACAGGCCGATGATCAGCAGCGAATAATAGGCGGACATGGTCATCTGGGTGAGATAGAAAAGCGTGTCTGTCCATTGGGCCAGAACATGAATCAAGACGATAAACAAAATCAGCAGGATAAACGGCAGGTATTTTTTCATAAGGATCAGAACTCCTTTAATCCTGCCGCATCCCCGGAGCCGAACAGCCCGTGGGGGCGGACAAACAGAATAATCAGCAAAATGGCAATGGAGATGGCTTCCTGAAATGCCAGGGGCAGCACAGACACGGAAAAGGCCTCGATAACCCCCAGCAGAATCCCGGCAGCCACTGCCCCGGCAGAGCTGCCCAAACCGCCCAGGATGGCCACGGTAAATCCCTTGATGGCAAGGCTGGTCCCGATATTATACTGGGAATAGGTAATGGGCGACATCACGCAGCCGGCCAGGGCTCCCATGGCCGCACTTAACACAAAAGAAAGCGTAACCATGTTCCGGGTATTGATCCCGCACAGAATGGCTGCCGTCCGGTTGGCGGCGCATGCTCGCATTTCTCTTCCCACGGATGTGGTTTTGAAAAACACGCCTAAAAAAATCATCATAAGGGAACAGGCCCCAAGCACAAAAAAAACCTGGGGAGAAATATGGGCTCCCAGCACATTCATGCTGGTCACTTCATCGCCAATGAAATAGGGAAGAGAATGGACGCTTTCCCCCCATAAATGAAGCGCCGCCTCCCGGATCAGGATGGAAATGCCGATGGTGATAATAATCATTCTGAGCACACTGGGATTTTTCAGCCACCGGATAAAGACAATTTCAATCAGCGCACCGATGATCATGGTGATAAGAACTGCACACCCGATGGCAGGCCACAGGGGCATAATCCCGAGCAGGCTGATGGAGATCATTCCCCCCAGCATGACGAATTCGCCCTGGGCGAAATTGATAATGCCCGTGGTATTGTAAATAATATTAAATCCAATGGCCACGACGGCATATATGGCGCCATAGGTAATCCCTGCAAACAGATACTGGATAAAAAGCTCAACCGTCATAACTATCTTTTTTGTCCGTTCAAAACAAGGGCCGGGATATTCACCCCGGCCCTGCCTGGTTTACACCTGTTTAATTATTATTGTGCCAACGGAACGAACTTGCCGTCTTTGACCGTCATCATCTCAAAAGCATCAATTTTCAGGCCGCTGTGATCTTCCGGAGTAAAATTAAACACGCCGCCGGTCCCCACAAAAGTCATATTTTCAATGGTTGAGCGGACCTTTTCCACATCTGCCTTTCCGACTTTTTCAAGAGCCTTGACAAGGATCATGAGTGCATCATAGCCATGACCGCCAAAGGTTGAAACCGGTTCATTGAATTTTGTCTCATA
>JBNKNP010000068.1:0-23814 GCA_050293905.1 Desulfobacteraceae bacterium
GCCATACAAAAAATACTGGCACCGGCAATGGCTGATTAAAGCTGACCGGCAAATTACTGCACCAGGCTTTTTATTTTTTCCATTACCATTTCGGACGGGGCACAGTAAATATAATCTCCGTCAACAGTCTGCCAGTTATCGGATTTTATTTTTCCCATTTTTTTATGGTGATAAATCAGCCGGTATTCAAGTTTATTCGAACCAACGTCCTGGTAAATAACCTTGTTCACTACCGGTTCTCCCACGGACGGAGAAAGAGACAGTCCTTTCTTATCCTCAAATGTTCTCCCGAACCTTTTGTAGCGCAGTTCAATGCTCACACGGGCAACCTCCATGTCGGCAAGCTCGTCCAGATCAGCTTCCGCCTCAAGGGCCACCGGCTGTACCGGGGCAGACAGAGTGACGGCCATTAATTCGCCCTGTTTCCATTGGGGTGCCGCAGGGTACAGGTGTCCGCCTCTTAAGCTCCACTGGACCGCATAGTCGTACATCTGCTTGTCATCGCCCATGCGGGCATAATTTAACATCGCAGTCTGGCCGTTTTTCTCCAGGTACTGTTTGTCAATGGTAATCTCATCAATAAACGGGCGCTGGCCTTTTCTGGGTACCCGGACCTGGACAGTGGCATAATTGACCATTTCATTGAAAATATCATAGGCCTCATTGTCAATAACGAATCGCATTTCCCTTCTCTGGAAAAACGGATCATCCAGGTTGACTTCGGAAACCAGTTTGGGATTATCTTTATACTTTGCATACCAGGTACCCACATTGCCGGTCATGGTGTGATGCTCATACCGGGCAATTACTTTTTTCAAATAAAGCGTCTGTGTGGATTTACGTTTGATTTCTTTTCTCTGGAATACGGTATATGAGTATTTTTTTGCCTTGGCCGCCTGTTTTCGCCGTTCAGCCTCTGCTGTTTTGTCTGCTTCTGATTCCCCGTCATCCGTGAGTTCCTCATCGGTTGGTTCTCCAAGCCTTTTCTGCATATCAAAAAAAGATTCCAGAACAATCTTGTGCAGTCCGCTTTCCACAATCTCCTTGTCTGCATCCGGCACATGCTGGACATAATCAAAGGTCACTACCCCTGTTTCCTGGAGAAAATCAAGAGCCCTTGTCTGTTCTTCTTCAGTGATGGTGGTGGTTTTCCGCGTACTGATTTTCAACGGATTGTACCACTTGGGATCCCAGTACCGTTTGTGGGTGGTTTTCTTTTCCCGGTTTTCTGAATATTCTTTTTCAATTTCGTGATATTTGTCATAATTGATAATCACCCGGACATCGTAGGCAGGCAGTTTTACAACATATTTCAGATCAAAGACCACTGAAATATCGGTTGTGGGCTGTTCCATGCTTTTTGCCAGAAGAGTTGCCCCGTAAGCATCCAGCCTGGCGGCAACCGCCACCTGCTGGCCTTCCATGACAGGGGCTTTGCCGGTGGTGACCAAAGTGGAGGTAAACCCCTTGTCCGTCAAGGTGGCAGAGACCACTGAAAAGCTGTTGCCTTCCGCTCCGATTTCCAGGGGAACCGCTCCTTTGAGCATGGCGCCCTTGACCTTTTTTTTCAATTCCTTAGCAGTTTCCTGCTGCTGCTGCTTTGTCAGGCCGTACTCAACAAGAAAATGGATAATAGCCCCTTCGGCACCTCCGGCTTCCTTGGTTTTATCCGTCACAAACCGGATCATGGAGAATTTCGGAGTGCCGTCCTTGTCTTTGGAAATTCTCGGGTTGGCCGGCAGGTAATAATAATTTTTTGATCTTTTCGCCGGATCTTTTGTTGCTGCAGAAAAACACCGGACCGTTGTACCGTCTTTGAGCTTGACATCAACATGCTGGCCATACTGGATACCGCCCACTTCCTTTACTGCACCGGCAGACGGAATGGTCAGGGTCGGCCGGATACGCGCCGGTTTAAGCTGCTGCACATTAAAAGTAGCTGCCATGGCAGCGGGAACTGCCAGGACCAGGCCGATGATCAGGCTGAAGCCCAAGTGAATGACCAAATTAATGATCGGGCCGGTCAACCTTGAAAAAACATGATTTCGCATATGATTATCCTCCTAGAAGATTTGCCGCAGCCTGCGGTCATATTTATTTTTTATTCCAGTCAAAATGTTATTCAGGCGGTGACAACACCAGGTAGGTATCTTCCATTTCCTGCCAGTCTCCTTTCTTTGGAGCCCCTTTTACAGGATACCAGTTCACCCGGTATTGAAGCGCCCTTCTCGGATCACAGAACAGGGCCAGACTGCTCACGGATTCCGCATCAGTGGCCCGCATGACCGCCAGCCGCTGCTTTTTTTCTTTTCCGAAAATGGTATACTTAACTTCCATGGTTGCGCTTCTCATGCCGGCATCCTCAAACAGAAACCGGTCTGCATCCACTTCAAGATCAATCCGTTTCAGCGGCGGGGCTACGGTGATAATGGGATCTGAGCTGTTCATCCATTCAGCAGGGTCTAGGGGCTGGTGGATCTTATGCTGTCCCTGGATGCTCCAGGTGGTGCGGTAATCATAGTTGAGCCAGCTGCTTCCGGACTGTCCCAGGCGCGCATATTTCCAGGATTTGCTCAGATGGCCGTCCCGGATGTCTTCTCTGGTAAAAATCAATTCCCCTGTTGCATCTGCCTGTTCTTTATAGGTTTTTCGAATGGAAATCCCGGCATAATTCATCATCTTTTCAAACGCCCCGGCATATTCTCCGTCAATCCTGAAAAACAGCTCTCTTTTCTGGAACGCCGGATCAGCCAGATTAACAACCCGGAACATATCCGGGTTTTTTTCAAACTCTTTGTAAAGCCCTGAAATATTTCCGGCAGTGTCAACCGGCACCTTGATCACCGCCCGGCGGGTCAGGTTGATATTGAACACGGCCCGGTTAATATCCTTTCTATTTTTAAGCACATACTGGTTGTCTGAAAAATATTTCTGATTTCCGGTGCTGGTAAACAGCTTGGCCAGCCACCCCTTTTTCTGGCGGCCCTTAACCTGCCCTGCTTCCACGGCTTTTTCCTTTTCCGGTATAGCGGTAAATCCGGTTTTCTGATCAAAGATGACTTCGGTGAGTTTTGAGGTGACCAGATCCACCAGGGACTGCATGGCTTTGTTTGCCGTATCTTCGGGCATCCTGTCCATGACATCCACTTTAATGTCCCCGGTTCGGACCAGTTCATCCACGATATCCCGGACCTGATTCCGGCTGTACCCTTCCTGTTTGTTTTTCAATCTTGAAAAATGCGTGTATACCGTGGATACTTCTGCAAATATCTTTGCCGTGAAAGACGGCAGGGTTGCCTCATAAAAAGTTCGAAGTGAAACAGAGACATCCGACGTGGGTTTCTGCATGGATTCCCACAGCAGGGTTGCCCCGTGGGGGGAGAGCGTGGCAGCAACGGCAGCTTTGGAGCCCGGTGTCACCGGTGCCCGGCCGCTGGAAATAATGCTGGTTGTAAATTTCTTATCGGTCAGGGTGCCGGATATGATATTAAATCCTGCTTCCTCATCCTGTTTCAGCGGCACCGGCCCGAGAAGTTCTGCGTTTGGCTTAACCGTCTTAAGTTCTTCTTTCAGGGTATCAAGCTCATCCGGCGGCAAAGACAGGGATACCAGCATGTGAAACAGCCCGCCGGACGTATCCCCTTTAGGATCAACAAATTTGATTACAGACAGTTCAAGTCCTCCGTCCTTTCGCTGGGAGACCCTGGGTGCCGGGGGAAGATAATAATAGGCATCGGGATTTGCGGCATCCTGAAGCAGCAGGATACCGTTCACCTCAATCCTTCCGGCCTCGTAGTTCACAAGGGAAAATCCCTGACCGGGCAGTGCCAGCATCCACGTGAACACAATCAGACACAGCCATGGCCGGATACCGGCGTCATTTAGTTTTTTCTTCATTGCCTACATCCTTTCGGGTTCCGGTAATTCGTCCCAGTAAATAATTTCTCCCTGTACCTTTTGTGCGGGAGATATAATGGTTTTTCCGCCTTTAAGATACCAGGTAATGCTGACCTGTGCCTTTTCTTCCGACAGACTTTCCGGGATATCCAGATGCATGGCAGGCGCAGGTCCCTGGTTTCGAATGGTTGCCTGGGTGATAATCTGTTTACCATTGATCAGGCTGTTCACGGTAATCACTGCATGGCGGACCTCTGCCTCATCCAGCTGCTGTCCGTTTCCTTCTATGGTCAGCCCCCGGTAACGGTATGGAGGATAAAGAGCGAGCATGGCACTGTCTGTCTTCACCCACGGGGTTCTGATTTCAAAACCGCCGTGAAAGGACCAGATCACCTGGTATGTATATTCCAGCCACCGGTCCCTGTCGGTATCTTCTTTATACCCATAATTCAGGCTGAACGAATTACCGCTTTGATTAAAGCTTTCCGGTGTAATGACCACTTCATCGTTTGTTGTTTCCCCGGACTGGTGGTGCTTGCTCATCTTTACAGTGACAAAATTCAGATACCGGGTAAATGTCGCCGTGTCCTGACCGTCAAGGGTTACCAGGATTTCACGCTGCTTGAAAACGGGGTCGTCAATGGTGACGGCCCTGAATATCCCGGGATCGTTTGAATAGCGGCTGTAAAGGCTGCCGATATTTTCAGCCATGGGAAAACTTTGTTTTTCAGTTCTGAAATGATTCATATGATAAACCATTCTGCCGCTTCGTTTGATATTTTTCATCTGGTAGGATGCAACCAAACTGAATCCGGGCGCTTTATCGGCTATCTTTTTGACGGCTGACGTTTTTTTCCGCGGCATTGTTTTTTTCCGTTTGGCACTGGATGCCGGTGCCGCTTTTTTACGGCCGGCGATCGATTTCTTTTTAGAAGCACTGCCGGATGACGGCCGCTTGGGAACCGGTGCAAGGGCTTTGTCATCCGGCTGTTTTTCTGTTGACGGGGAAGATCCCGGAGCGGGCGTTTCCGGTTTGGGTGCTGCTGCCAGCCGCTGTTTCAGATACCGCAGGCGCCCTTCAATTTCATTGGCCCTTGCACCGGTGAGGGTATACGTCTTTTGGTATGATTCATACGCCGAAACCGCGGCCTGGGTCTCATCTGCAGGATACCCGTTCTGTTTCGCCTTTTCATCCAAACGGCGGGCATTGTTATACGCCTCGCTGGCCGATTCGCCCGAAGTTTTTTTGTTTATATCCTGTGTCAGGGCAAGCGTCTGGGCTTTTTCAGCCATTTTCCCACTTTCCCTGCCGTCTTCGGTCTCAGGCCCGTAAAGTTCTGCAGCCTGGAGAAAATTTTCAGTGGCTTTATCATATTGCTCAAGCTTCATTTGAACCCTTGCAATATTAAACACAATCCCGCCTTCATCTTTTCCCATGATTTGACGATAGCGCCGTTTCCATTCCTGAAAAGTCTCAAGGGCTTTCTGGTAATTTTTTTCCAGATAAAATTGAGTTCCGCGGTTATGAAGTTCGGTCAGCTCCTGTTTTTGCCCGGAGGTCAGTTTCAGGGAGCCGGCAGTCGTGGCATGGGCATCTGTCACAAAAAAATCCAGGACCGTGGCTATCATCTGCCTGAAACCGGGAGAATTCAAGTTGATCGAACTGGTTTTTCCACCCGTACTTTTCATCATTTTAATGGCCTGGTTCAGGTTGCTGTACGAATTTTTTTCAGCAGCCGCCCGTGACAGATCATCCACCGGGGCCGGATTAAACATGACCTGGAGCAGTTTGGCATGGGCACTTTGTATGATTTTATCCATTTCGGCATTCTTGCCTTTGGTGGTAATCTTGATGGCGCCGTCCTGCCTGAGTTCCTGGAAAAGCATGTCTACGTCCGCCCCGAACCAGGAATACTTCAAACCGGCTTTGAGGCGATGATGCTTGCTGATCCTGGACCAGTCCGCCTCAATGGTTGCTTCATAGGGCTCTCTGACCCCGGTAAACTCCATGTCAAACACAAGGGAAATATCCGGTGTATCACTTTTAAAAGACTCCCATAGCAATTGGGCTCCATCCGGTGTAAGGGCCATGGACACGGCTGCTTTCTGCCCCTCCATTAACGGGGCTTTTCCAATGGCCACGGTTTTAACCAGCATTTCCTGGTCCCGGGTAAACGAGCTGATCAAAGCAAAACTTCCCTTTCGATATACAATCGGCCCGTCGATCCGGGCATCGGGATTTATTTCCTGAAGTCTTCTCTGGGCTGCCTGCACCCGGTCCGGACTTGCGCCGTAGGTCACCAGGAAATGAACAATGCCGCCTCCTCCGGCTGCATTTGTTCCGGCCTTCCCGGTTGTGCCTGTGCGGCTGTATTTCAAAAATGAAAACTGGGGTTTATTGTTTTTCATGGCAAGCCTTGGCTGATCCGGCAGATAATACCAGACTGAAGGATCTTTCAAGGATGGATAACACACCAGATCCTCAAATTTTTTCATCTTGTCCAGGTTGATTTCCTGGGCAACGGCCAACCCTGATACACCGCTTAAAACGGATATCATCACTGCGAGAATAATCATATATCGTTTGATCTTCATATATCTCCCTCCTTGCCGGTCCGTGTTTACTCTTGTATTTGAGGTTCTTCCATCCGGTCGTTTTGATTGACCGCATCATCTGCCCTGTAATCCGTGACATCCAGCATGGCTTCTCCCATGCGCAGGGTCCATGGTCCTGGTTTTTGACTGCCATCCATGAAAATACGGGTAATCCGTACTTTATAGCCCGTATCCAGGTCCTTGGCCAGTTTGAATGTTATCCGCGTCCGGTACGGGCTGTCTTTTTTAAAGGTCACGGATTCCACCAGGGGCTGTCCTGGAGTGGGAATGGCGACTTCCACCACTTTTGAATACAAATTTTCATCCAGCTGTTCAAGAAAATCAAAGCAGAAGACATCCATGCCGGTATATCCGCGGACCATTCTTCCGCCCAGGTCAATCTTTGAAAACCGTGACGGATATGACGCCATATCCAGGGTCACCGGCAGGGTAAAACCGGCAGGAATAAGGGCATCTTCCCATTTTTTATCACTTTTGGCGTCATTGTTTTTTTTCACCCCGCCAAGGCTTTCTTCCATTTCCACACTGATCAGGGTCTGTCCTGCTGCCACAGCATCCCAGAGGATCTGGCTGGTGACGGTGTCCAGGGCAAGGGTGATTTTTTTGCCGGACCAGCGGCTTGTCTGGGACCATCTAAGATCGGTATCCGCAAACAACAGCCTGCCTTCGGTTCCGGCCACGGGCATGCTCCGAAGTTTAGGGCTTCTTATTTTAAGTGTCTTTGACAACTGTTTTTTTATCGTTTTTAAAAGCTTTGCTTCGCGCTGACGTTCAATATCGATATTCAGCACTCCTTTAACCCTGAATTTTCCTGAATCGCCGGTACCCTTGCGCCCCAGGTAACGGTAAATTTCCAACGAATATCCCGGCAGGCCGTCCTGGCCTGTGCCAAGCACCGGCGGGGACGGGGACAGATAAAAAACATTTTTTTTTGCATGATCCCTGTAAATTCTTACCCCTTCAATATCCAGGTATTGGTCAACATCGGGTGAAGCCCAAAGCGGAACTGCGATGCAAACCACAGCCATAAACAAGACCAGATATCTCATTGATCGTCCCCGGGTTCTCCAAGAACAGGTTCAAGCTGGCTCGCTCCGAAAAACCGGTTTGTGGACCGGCTGTCGTGCCACTGCGGTTCAAGAACAGTCTCGCCCTGGGCCGTGATCAGTTTCAACCGGTACTTATACAACAGCGGTTCCGCTCCTTTGCCTTGAGGTGTATAGATAACCAGGTCCTGGTGGACATTGTTTTCTTCGGTCAATTCTATTTCCCGGATAAGAACCGTGCCGCCGTCTGAATTAAAATAGGGCGACTGGACTTCAACAACCATTTTATAGATGTCGTAATCTGAAAACACACTGGGAATGGCCTCAAATTTTATCCGTTCCGACGGGGCCGCGGCAACGCCTTTCCTCACCTGTTTATCCACCTTTTTTATACAGTCAGTGCAATCTGAATCAAGACGGGTGCCCAGCCAGGCCAGCAGGACATGATTTCCCAGCACCTTGTCTGCAGGCGGCAGCCGAAATGCTTTCTTCCTTTCAGGCAGCAGGGTTGCGGATTTAAGATTCTTGGATATCCTTTCCAGGCTCCCGTTTTTTACCCGGTAGCAGTTTATGGAATCCATTTGTAGCGGAAAACTGGTAATATTGAGCAAAGTTCCTGTGGGCCGGTTGTCAACCCACTGGGAAAACCCGTCCACTTTGTTGCCGGAAAACTGCGCATACTGGATATGAATCGGCACCGGGACCCTGGCATCTCCAACGTTAACGTTGAGACTGCCGGTCAGCCCTTCCCTGGTGATCTGGGCCAGGACTTCCTCTGTTTCATCCTGATCAAGCAGCAAAGTCAGTCGGAAGGATTGCTTAAGATGGGAAGGAAGCGTAACGCTGATCTGTTCCGGTGCAAGTGAAAGACCTGCTGAAATTCCCTGCAGATCTGCCTGTGCCCCGATCCCTGAAATGGATTTAAGAATCAGTTTGTCCGAGGGTTTCAGTTCAAATGCCTGTTTTAGAATCTGTTTGAGAACTAGAATATCACCGCTATGATGAGGGGCGGCAAGCTCTGCCGTGAGCATGACCGATGGTTTTTCCGGATCTGTCATGTTGTTGTACTGAACATTCAATCCATATCCGGTTCCCTCGTTGTGGACCAGCAAAAAGACTCTGGGCAGATAATAAAACACATTGCCTGCGGTTTTATCCTGAAAAATCAGGTGGGAATCCCATCCGCAGGTCTCGGACAGATCGTCAAGAAGGTCCGTGTCATCAATCATATCCGCCAGATCAACAGCAGCCTTTGGATCAGGTCCTGTGGGCGCAGCAGGTTTTGCAGGGATAATGGGCCGCAGCATCACACCGGCTTTTAAGGGCCGTTTGATAACAACAGCGGTTACGGGTTTAAACTGTTTTAATTTTACCGGCGCTGTGACCGCCAGCGGCTTGAACGTTCTGACAGGTTCTGCAGCCTGGCTGTAATCATTTAAGAAAACCAGATCAGCAAAGAATAAAACAAAAAACAGACCCAAAACAATGGAACGCTTCATAGTTATCCTCTTGGATGTTTTTTTTATTTTGAAAGCCGGGGCTTGACCCATACGGCCCGGTCCGGGCTGCTGTTCTTGCCGGTTCGTACACGCAGAACAATCTGTACTTTTTTGCCGGCCCACCGTGAAAGGTCTGCATCAATGGGCAGATATTTTTCAGCATTTACCCAGCGGTTGATCACCCGGTAATATTTGCCGCTTTCCTTGACATAGACTTGAAAGGTTGCCCCGTTGGTCTTATTGGTACCATAAAGAAAGCCGGCAATGGATTTGAACTGCAGATTGTCTCCCAGCACCATCATGGGGAAATGGGCGTCGATCCATCCGGTTGCTTTTTTCTGGGGCCGGGTTTCAAGCATGGATACGGCTGCGGTTCCGGGACTGATTTTACCCGTTGCCCTCTGACGGGCAAATCCCCTGTCATCATTTGCCCGGCCCGGAAAGGGCAGGACACCGGCTCCGCTTTTCCATACGGCTGATTTCGCCTGGGTATAAAAATCATATGTGCTGATTTTATAAGATGGCTGAACAGCTCTGGCCGTGGTTGCCATGGGAACGGTTTTAACGGTTGATGCAGGCGGAGACGTCGATACGGCCGGTGCGGTTTGGGCCGGAACAGCAGCCGGTTTTGCGGTCTTGGGAATAAGAATTGTCCCGGGCTTAATAAAGACACCGGGCTTTGGCGCATTTCCGGAACCCGACACATCCTCTTCCAGCTCGATACTGTCCGCATCCGCCACCATGGTTTCTTCATCCGGCGCATTACTGGCTGTCCATGTTTTGGACATATCATACACGATTTCTCCAAAAGGCCGGTCAGGATTTGATTTTCTGACGAGGAAAAGCCGGATCTGGTCGGATTGAACTTCTGAACTCGATGTTCCCCAGCCGTCGTCCCCTTCCGGAGACCACCCAAGAGCCAGCCGGACTTTTCCGTGGCTGCCGGTCACAGGGTTCAGGCTGTTGCTGAATCCTTCAAGCGGAGTGCCGAAATTGAGCACTTCTCCCTGCACATGAACATTATCGCTTCTTTTTACATTATCGTATGTGACCTCAAGCACCACTTTGTTTCCCAGTCTTTCTATCAGCCTGACATCCCCCAGGCTGCCTTTATAACTGCCGATAAATTCATCAATGCTCTCCTGGAGAATACCCATCAAACCCTGCATGAGAGGATTGGATTCATTCCCTGTACCGGTATCTTCCTGGGCCGGGGCATTTACACTGATTACCAGACAGCACAGCAACATCATAAAAATAGAAAAAATTCTGTCTGTTTTCATCAAAATTCTCCTTTATATCATTGGGTTAAGCGACATTTTATCTAAATTTTGCTTTGAAACTGATCCGATCACTATATTAAAGTCAACCATTATGTGTCAATTACAAAGGCAGCACAGCAGCACATTGGATTACAGGCCCAGATCTTCATTGATCAATACGATCTTTATCCTCTTTTTGGGAAAAGCTTTCTGGGTAATGGTCCATGTATTGCAGATCCTGGCCGTGCTTTTACATTCAGCGCATACACCGGTTTTTATGCAGGGCGTCTTCATATCAAGGCGCATGGCATTGGTTGGAGCAACATAGTCTTTAATCCGGTTCATGGCAGAATCAATGTCCATTACAATTTTATTTCTTCCGGAAAGGACCAGAACGTTTTTAGGGCCAAATGTCAGGGCGCCCACACGGTTGCCGATCATATCAAGATTAACCAGGCAGCCGTCTTCGGTAATTGCATTGGTTCCGGTAATGAAAAAATCCGTTAAAAGGGCTTCGCGCCTGAGCTGTGTTTTCTCATCATTGGACAGACTTTTATTATAGGTATCAAGGACATTGAAGTCCTTCCGGTTTTTTAGCTGATCATAAAGCCCGGTTTTGACAAAGGTCATGGACCCGCCCCATGACATGCTCGTAACATCCGCGGCAGGCAGGATATTTTCCAAAACAATTGCTGATGCTTCCTTTGCATTGTTGGCAATAAATACTTCAAAATTATTGGCTTCAAGCTTGCTTTTTACAGTTTCAAGTTTAAGGGCCCAGAAATGATCTACTGGTTTTTCCATTGTTTGCTCCTTTGTAGTTTCATTTGAATTAAATTTTGGCTTCAACTATAATAAAAAAAATCGATTCAAACAAATTGAATTCATAAAACGCTTATTTAAAGCTTATCCGGCAGGATAAAATTTGTTTTTTAAATCGCTTTTGACTATAATACGCGATACAAAGGAGCACATATGATTTTAACAGTGGGAGAAATCCTGTTTGATATTTTCCCCGATGAAAAAAAATTAGGTGGAGCACCCTTCAATTTTACCTTTCATTTGAAAAAACTCGGCTTTAACGTCCGCTTTGTTTCCAGGGTAGGTAATGACGAACCAGGGAAAAAGATATTAGCCTTTCTTGATTCCCATGGATTTGATATTCAGGATATCCAGGTTGACCCTGACCATCCCACCGGACAGGTACTGGTTGAAATGGACGCTGATAACAATCATTCTTTTCAGATCGTAAAACCTGTGGCCTATGACTATCTGGAATATGATGCTCATTTAAACGACCTGGCAAAACAGGATCATCGTCTGATCTATTACGGCTCCCTGATCCAGAGGACCCTCAAGGGTGCACAGACCGTTCAAACCCTTCTGTCTGAAAAATCGGACTCGGCTCAAGCCTTCTGTGATATTAATTTAAGACCGGACTGCTGGACACCGGAATCCATTGAAACCTGCCTGAAACAGGCTGATCTGTTAAAACTCAACCATGAGGAACTGACCGTTATTGCCCCATCATCCTTAACAGCCGCCAAACACGCTGATATTGCCGATTATCTGATGAAGCAATATCATCTTAAAGCCATCCTGCTGACCCTGGGCGGCAACGGCAGCGTCTGGTTTGCTCAAAACCAGCAGATCAAAAGCCTGCCCCCCAACCGCAGCCTGGTTATAAAAGATACCGTGGGTGCCGGCGATGCTTATGCAGCCATGGCCATGGCCGCTTTCCTCCATGGCCGGGACACACAAAAAGCGCTCGATCTTGCACAGGATTTTGCAGGC
Organism: Desulfobacteraceae bacterium; assembly: GCA_050293905.1. Lineage (GTDB taxonomy): Bacteria > Desulfobacterota > Desulfobacteria > Desulfobacterales > Desulfobacteraceae > Desulfobacula. Next base: position 12,115 of record JBNKNP010000068.1, read on the forward strand.
AGTATCTGCCAAATCAATGGAGCGCTTCCGGAAACCGATGAATTTTATCAACCCTATATCCAAGCACTAGGACGGTGATCTATGTCTGCAAAAGGTCTTCATATTGGAATATTCAGCATTCACGGGCTGGTTCGCCCCAATAATCTCGAACTGGGATATGATGCCGACACCGGCGGGCAGATTAAATATGTTATCGAGCTTTGCCGTGCCCTTTCAATGCACAAGGATATCCGGCAGGTGGATTTGTTTACCCGGTTAATTAAAGACAAAAAATATTCAAGTGATTACAGCATCCCTGTGGAACAGATAAACGATAAATTCAGGCTGGTCAGAATCGGATGCGGCGGGAAAAAATATATCCGGAAAGAACTGCTGTGGCCCTATCTGGATGAATTTGTGGACAAAACCATCAAGTTCATCAAACGGGACGGGTCCATTCCGGATCTGTTCCATGGTCATTATGCAGACGCAGGATACGTGGCAAAGGAACTGGCCAGAATTTTCGGTCTGCCCTTTGTGTTCACCGGGCATTCCCTGGGAAAAACAAAAAAAGAACGCCTGCTCCGGCAGGGTCACAATGAACCCGAACTGAACCGCCAGCTCAAAATCAATCATCGCATTGAGGTTGAAGAGCAAATCCTTAAATATGCCGACAAAGTCGTGACCAGCACCCGCCAGGAAGAAGAAGAACAATATGCACCCTACCGCAATTCCAGACTGCCCCGATACCATGTGATTCCTCCGGGCATCGGCATAGATAAATTTCAACCGTATTATTATGACAACCGGACAGATGAACAGCGCAGCGAGGAAGCCCTGTTCGCCAAAGCACATCTCATAAAGGAGCTGAACCGGTTTTTCCAGAACCCGGACAGACCCATGATTTTAATGCTCTGCCGCCCGGACAAACGAAAAAATATAGAAGGCCTGATACAAGCCTATGGTGAGGATTTTGATCTCCAGGCCATCGCCAACCTGGCGATATTTGCCGGTATCAGAAAAGATATTTCCAAACAGGAAGAAGGTGCCAGAGATGTGCTCACTCAAATGCTGCTGCTCATGGATAAATATAACCTGTACGGCAAAATGGCCATTCCTAAAAAACACGATTTTGAAAACGAGGTGCCTGAACTTTACCGCATCGCAGCCGAAAGACGGGGGGTTTTTGTAAATCCCGCTCTCACAGAACCTTTCGGCCTCACCCTGCTTGAGGCATCTGCATCCGGGCTGCCGGTAGTGGCCACAAACGACGGCGGTCCCACAGATATTTTAGAAAAATGTAAAAACGGGATTTTAATTGATCCGCGGGATACAAAAGCCATTTCAAGCGCTCTGAAAGAGGTCCTTGTCCAGGAGGAAAAATGGGAAACCTATTCAAAAAACGGGATTATGAACACCCGCAAATATTTTACCTGGGCAAGTCATGCCGATCAATTCATTGAACAGGTAAAACCCCTGTCCCAGGACGCTGACATATCAAGCCTGGACAGCCCGAAAATCAGAAACAGCATCGGCAAACGGCTGACCAAAATCAGGTATATGATTATCACGGACATTGACAATACACTGCTTGGCGGTGATCCGGAATCCGTTGCAGAACTGATGGAACTGCTCAAAAGCAACCGGGACACTATCGGATTTGCCGTTGCAACCGGGCGGGTCCTTGAATCTGCGGTTGAAGTGCTCAAAGAAAATGATGTGATTGAACCGGATGTGATTATTTCATCCGTGGGCAGCGAGATCCATTACGGCAGTGCCCTGCACCGGGAAAAAGGCTGGGAGACCCATATTTCCAAAAAATGGGACCGGGAAAAAATCAAATCCGTACTTGAAGAATTTCATTATCTCCAGATCCAGGAGGAGGGCGTCCAGCGGCCTTACAAACTCAGCTACAACATGGATCCGGGAAAAGACAGGCTGCCCAGAATTCACAACCTTTTAACACGGAACCGGTGTCAGTACAGCCTGATCTATTCCCATGAAAAATACCTGGATATTCTCCCCTACCGCTCGTCCAAGGGAAAAGCCATCCGGTATTTGAGCTATAAATGGGTACTGCCGCTGAAAAATATTCTGGTCTGCGGCGATTCCGGAAATGACGAAGAAATGCTCAAGGGCGAGCCTTCTGCCGTGGTTGTGGGCAATTACAGCCCGGAACTGGAAGTCATGAAATCCAGAAAAAAGGTCTATTTTGCCAAAAAGCACTATGCCGATGGTATGATTGAAGGTATCCACCACTACAAATTTATTGAAAAAGCAAAGAAATAAGAAAGACAGATCAAAAATGAAAAACAAAATCCATCTGATTACATATCCGGACAGCCTGGGGGCAAATCTGCCCGAACTCCATTACGCCCTTCGCAAATATTTCCAGGACGCGGTCAGCGGCCTCCATCTTCTGCCGTTTTATCCATCCTCTTCAGACAGAGGCTTTGCACCGCTCACCTATGATGAAGTGGACTCTGCCTTCGGTACCTGGGACGATATAGAGAAAATCGGCCAGGATTTTGATCTTGTCATTGATTTTATGGTCAATCATATTTCCCGGCAGTCTTTTTTTTTCCAGGATTATCTGGAAAAAGGGCAGGACAGTGAATACGCCGATATGTTTTTAAGCTTTAACAAGCTGGGTGATAAAGGAAAGATCAGTGATGAAGATCTTGAAAAAGTTTATACCAGAAAACCCCGGCCGCCCTTTCAGATACTGGAACGGTCTGACGGATCTTTGGAAAAAATATGGTGTACCTTTGATTATGAACAGATAGATCTTGACTATAATTCACCCAAGACCCGGGAGGTCATGCGGCGGTTTCTGATCCGGCTGGCCAGAATCCAGCCTAAAATGATCCGGCTGGATGCCGTTGGTTACACCACAGTCCAAGTGGGTACCAACTGCTTTTTTTTAGAGCCGCAGATCTGGGATCTGCTTGACTGGTTTAACGATTATGCCTCTGCTTTTGACACCCAGGTCCTTCCCGAAGTCCATGAACACTATACCTATCAGCTAAGGCTGGCGGAACACGGCTATTGGAGTTATGATTTTGCACTTCCCATGCTGGTGCTGCATGCCATCTATTTTCATACCAACACAAACCTGAAAAAATGGCTGAAAATCTGCCCGGAAAAACAGGTCACCACATTGGACACCCATGACGGCATCGGTGTGGTGGATGTGGAAGACCTGCTAACCAGAGATGAAATTATAGGGACGCTTGAAAATTTATATACAAAAGGCAGCAATACCAAAAAAATATATTCCGGTCCCGAATACCAGAACCTGGATGTTTATCAGGTCAACTGCACCTATTATTCAGCTGTGGGGTGTAATGATGATGCCTACCTGACCGCCCGGACCATCCAATTTTTTACCCCTGGTATTCCCCAGGTCTATTATGTTGGGCTTCTGGCAGGAGAAAATGACATTGAACTGGTGGAAAGAACCATGCTGGGACGAAATATCAACCGCCACAACTTTTCTTTGGAAGAGCTCAGGGAGCATGTTGAAAAACCGGTGGTCAAACGGCTGATCACCTTAATGAAGTTTCGAAATTCCTATCCGGCATTTAACGGTACTTTCACCATTGAAGCGTCTGAAGAACATGAACTGAATCTCAAATGGCGGTATAAAAAATATGAGGCACTGGCCCACATTGATCTGAACGGTTTTAAAACCCACATTACTTATACAGACCCTGTGGCTCTGCGCACGGTGGATTTTTTTGTATAATAATGTAAAAATTACTGGTCCGGCAATGGATATCTGCTGAAGGAAATCCAAAAAGGAGGATGCAAATGAAAAATAAATTGTCATATACATATTTCAAACGATGTAAGCATACCATACCTATTGCTGTTTTTAACGTTGATAGTCCTGTCAGGCCCTGTATGCCAAGCTTCTACTCGATGGGGGTGCCGATATAGACATTAAGGCAAACAATGGTATGACGCCGCTGTATTTAGCATGCCGCTCTAACCACTATAAAGTAACAGAATTTTTGTTATCTCATAATTCAAATCCCAATGTTAAGGCAGGCGGCGGTTATACTCCACTCCATATCGCCGTTCAAAAAGGAATAGAAATTCAAAACAATGATGATGCATAATCATTCCATCTTTCAACCCTATTATTTTTTGAACAATTGTAAAGGTTATTCGCCAACCAGTAAAAATACAGAGTAAAATAACTCATGAATATTATAACAAAATCATTAATATCGATCTTAATTGTACTTGGTCTGTTTTCCGGGCATGCTTTTGCAGACCAGGCAAAGCCACATCTTAATGTAGTAATAAAAAAGACTTCAACATGTCATGGGGTTATGGTTTCTTCAAAAACCGCGATGGGAATGAAGATGGTTTATACTCAAAGGATGAAAGAAGGCTATAAAAAGAAAAGACGAATCATATGCTACATTCGGACATGAGGCTGGCAATGGATCTTTTATTATTTCAGCAAAAGATACAGTTACTTTTCTGCTCTATTTTGGTATGCCAGCAGAGCAATATACAGGACTGCCCATAGAGCAGGCATCACAAAAGTACTGAATCGGGCAGCCGGGGCTTTAAATCCCCCGGATCGAGTAAGAAAGTGTGCACCTTGCCGTGCACACGCCTCACAATAATCCAAAGAGTGATGCATATCCAGAAAAATCCAGAACAGGGTTGGATGCCATCATCAAAAACGGACAATGAATTAGCGGAAACAAATAAGATAAAATACTAAATGGGAAGAGAAAAGGTAAACCGGGTCCCTTTTTCAGTGGAAGTGGTGAAATATACTTTTCCGCCGAGGATTCTTTCTCCAAAAAATTTCATGGAAAACGTTCCTATCCCTCTTCCATCCTGGTTCTTTGTGCTGAAATTCCGTTGGAAAATTCGATTAGCGTATTTGGCTGGTATTACACCGGCATTCCAAACATGAAATGATAAAACTCCGTCTTGGACCTCAGTCCGAATTCTGACGATTCCATTTTTTTCGGTTGCCTCCAAAGCATTGATGATCATGTTGCTCAGTACACGGGAAACGAGTGATAAATCGGTTACGATCCTGACATCCGGACAGTTCTCGGGAAATTCAATTGTCTTTTTATAGGCTGCCGGATGCGCAACCAGGTATGACTCCTGTTCTGCAAGCAAGAGTCCGGGACTGGTTTCATGCTTTGTCGGGAAATATTTGAAAGATCCCTCTTCTAAAAGTATCCTTTGCAATTTAATTTCATCTCTGAGGCGCCGGGCAGCATGAAGAATATTTTTAGTACGCGGGGAAGGCAGGTCTTCATAAAGCAATTCACTTTCTCCAACAAGCATGAACAACAGATTATTGATATCGTGGAAAAAAGTTCTTTCAAATGCGGCACGACGCTGCTGACTTGTAATATCCATCAGGTACAACAGCAGGAATCTTTTATTTTCAATCATGATGGGGTGAGATCTAACCTTCAGGGCCATATCTGTTTTCGTCTCTCCGTTATTGGCAGCGAGAGCACAGATACGTTCAACCGGTTCATTTTTTTCCTGACTTGCAACAATTGCTACTGCAGCTCCGCATGAGGCGCAGGAGCTGCTGGTTCCGCAGCCGCCTTCTTCATCGTGGGCATGAACACAGTTTAGCACCTCGCCGGGCCGCAGGCCAAGCGAATGCTGCGGATCATCAATACCAAGCATTTGCAGAAAAGAATCGTTTACCGCCACGATCTGACGATTGTCATCAAGTATGGCCAGCACTCCGTTGGCGGTATTCAATAAACCAGAGACCAGAGGATTTGTGCTGATCAGTTCTATCTCTGATTTAAGGTCTTGGACAGGTGTTCTTTCCGGCGAAGCAAAGTGCGTCTTCATGTTCCCTCCAGCAGAATCACAGAGTTACTTGATTGATTTAATAATTATAATTGAATTGTACTTTAGAAAACGAATATCTTCAAATACTAAAAACTATTTGATAGTTTTTGCCGTCAGCGGATTTATTCAACCCGGGCTTGACCCTTTTGCCAGGATTTTATATAGACGCAGTTTAGAGAAAGGATGATAAAGGATATATTGCCGGGCGTAGATTTTTTGGGTGCCTGAAAGAAAACAAATGTTGATATGCTGAGGAGAACCAAATGGGAAAGACTTACAAAATAGCTGTAATCCCCGGGGACGGTACCGGATTGGAAGTAGTGAATGAAGGACGCAAAGCCTTAAATACGGCTGCGGAAAAATTCGGCTTCAAGCTGGATATGACTGATTTTGATTTCGGTGGTGACCGCTATCTGCGAACCGGTGAAATTCTGCCCGATTCAGCATCTGAAGAGATGAAACAATTTGATTCCATTTTTCTGGGTGCCATCGGCCATCCGGATGTTAAACCCGGTGTTCTTGAAAAAGGGATTTTACTGCGGCTGCGCTTTGAGTTGGACCAATACATAAACTTACGTCCTGTTCGCCTCTATCCGGGAGTGCCAACCCCGTTGAAAGACAAAGGCCCGGAGCAGATTGATTATGCCGTGATTCGTGAAAATTCCGGCGGCATCTACACCGGCACCGGCGGTATTTCCATGAAAGGCACACCCCATGAAGTGGCGGTTCAAAGCATGGTTTACAACCGGCATCAGGTTGAACGCTGCCTGCGCTACGCCTTTGAATATACCCGGAAATTCGGGAAAAAAGCCCGTGGCAAAGGGGATGCCAACACATTGGGCCTTGTGGGCAAGACCAATGTTCTCACCTATGTCTTTGACTTGTGGGAAAGAGTGTTTCATGAAATCGGTGAAAAAGATTATCCTGATGTCAAACGTGAATACTACCATGTAGACGCAACCTGCATGTGGATGGTCAAAAGCCCTGAGTGGTTTGATGTGCTGGTGACTTCCAATATGTTCGGCGACATTATCACTGATCTGGGCGCTGAAACCCAGGGCGGCATGGGCATTGCCGCCGGCGGTAATATCAATCCGGACGGTGTGAGCATGTTCGAGCCCATCGGCGGCTCAGCACCCAAATATACGGGTATGAATATCATCAATCCCCTGGCTGCCATCTGCGCCGGTGCCATGATGCTGGAGACCCTGGGCGAACCGGAAGCGGCCAAGGCCATTGAAAATGCCGTCAAGGATGTCACAGGCACCAAAATCAAGAGTTTGTCGGCCGGCAGGATGGGATACAGCACCAGTGAAGTTGGAGATCTGGTGGCAGAGCGGATATAGCAGACCAGTCCGACCAGAAATCAGCCGGTAATACGATTCACGGTTTTTGTGCCTGGGTTCTGATACAATATATCATTGCCACATATTCAAGCGCCCTGTGACGCATGTTTGATTCAAAACGTGTCAGGATTTTTGCGCACTCCGGATCTGAAAACGGTTTATTCAGACGAAGGGTCCTGAGCAGCACCTGGGCACCATACCACCCGTCGCTGACACCGACACCGAATCGAAACCACGGGGTAAGCCAGGCATCTCCGATAATCATATAATCAACCGGCCTGTTGTTAAGCATCCTGGTTCCTCCGCATACAGGTGTGTCAGAACCGGCATATCCGTCAAATTGTGTTAAAAAAAAATGGAGAACATTTCTTGAATCTTCTTTATGGGAACATTCTTGTTTTTCAAACTGCTGCCAGGCCTGGTCAGATGGATGAACAGCAAGACCTGTTTCTTTCAGAAGGGATTGGAGAACCTGAACAGGCTTGTTAAAGCGGTCTGTTTTAAAGTCTGTATTGCCGTCAAACTGAGCAAGGGATGACTCGCATTGAAACCGGAGCGCTTTATCCGGTCTTTTTGGATCAAAAAAAGGAACGGCAATCATATCAAAAGGAACCTGTTCATCCTTTGGATAATTCAAGTCAGATACATCAAAGGGAATGGTCGGATAAAAATACGGCGGCAGGTTGGAAACGAATCCCCAAAGAGGCCGCAGCAGCGTTGTATCCTCGGCAAGCTGCCCCATGGGACGATGCAGATCGGTTTTTGACGGGTCTAAAGATTTTCCCAGTTCACTGAAAAAAGAAATCACAGGCAGGCGCGGCACGCTCGCTGCATTTTCTTTAAGCGCCTGCCGGTAAAACCGAAGATCTCTAAACGGATTCCCGTGTGTCTGCGCCATGATTTTTGTTGAACTCCGGATTAAATCAGAAAGCGTCACCTTTTTTTCTTTTTCCGTATAGGCCAGTTCTCCTAAGGGGGTGCGGCTCTGCTGTCCGGTAAGGCAGGATAAAAGTTTATTCTGGCGGCTGCCCGAGGAGACCACTAATGTATCAAAGTCCGGAAGATTTTCTTCATGTACTTTTAATACAGGCCCGTCCTTTTTAAACTCCAGTTCAACAGCAGAGCAGTGGAACCTAACCCCGAGGCTTCTGGCAATGACGGACAGCACATCCTGGATATCATTGATCATTAACCCGGTTTTATCCCGATATATTACTTTATAGGTAAGCTCAACCGGATACCCTATCGATATAAGATAATCCACATCATGGGGAAACAGACCGATAAAGCGGCAGCGGTTGAATGTTTTTCTTGATTCAAAAATATGGACTGAAAATCCTGCCAGAGCACAGTCGATGGCGGCCCTGAGCCCGGTGGGTCCTGCGCCCACAATAAGAATGGTTCTTGATTGGGCCGGTTTTGTTTGAGTGCGTTTTTTCCCCTTATAGGAGAGTTCCAGCTCAGACAGCAGTTTTGCTTTCTTTGCCTGGGACACAGGTGAACACGGAAAGGTTTCAAAACGAAATGCAGGCATCGGTTTGTCTCCAGTTATTGACCTGCCTGTTCTTTGCAATGCGGATGACGGTTCTTTTTTACCCTTTGCCCGAAATCCTTACAGTATTCAGACAATCCCCCGGGGCATGGGTGGAACGGGTTCTCCAGCCAGAACATAACCGCCGTCAAGGCGCAGGACACTGCCGGTCATGTAAGGTGCGTCCTTTATGATAAACAGGCAGGCGTTGACCACGTCTTCCAGGCGGCCGGTGCGTTTGAGCAGGGTATGGTTGATCAGGGCAGTTTTTTCCTTGTCGGTCAGAACCTCTTTCCAGCCCCGTGTTCCCTGGGCATGGCGGGTTTCAAATATACCCAGCATGATTTCATTTACCCGGATATTGGGTGCTCCCATGCGGGCCCAGGTTTCTGTAAAACTGGATACACCCCGGCAGGCTGCGGCATAGGCATCGTTAAATACCAGGGCGGCAGGGCCGGACCGTCCGACCATACCTGCTATGGAGGACAGGTTGATCACCACGGCGTCCCTGGATTGTCTGAGCAGATCAAACACGGCATCAAACACCCAGCGTTTGGCCTTAAGCGTTGTTTCAATCTCAAGGTCCCACTGGTCTTCAACATATTTGCCGTGCACTGCAGGCCAGCCTCCCCGCTCGATATTATTGATCAGAATATCCAGCCGGCCGTATTTCTCCTTTATTGTTCCAGCCAGCTTCTCAATGTCGCTTATCCGGCGCAGATCTGCAGTGATAATGGTATGATCTGCGCCTGAGGCGCTAAAATCGGCTTCCATGGCATCAAAAGAATCTTCCCAGTCGTGGCGGGTTAACACCAGGCTTGCTCCCTGCCGGGCCAGAGAAAGGCCGATGGCTTTTCCAATGCCTTTTACCGCTCCCAGGACCAGAGCGACTTTGTTATCAAGTGCTGCCATATTTATTTTTCCGCTGTTATGGGAATGCCGAACAGCATGTATTTTACCCAGTCAATGCCGAAATCCAGCAGAGCTTCGTCACTGGTTTTTATTTCATCCATGAGCGTTTCCCGCACATCCAGGTCTGCCAGAAGATCGTTTTCAAATATCCGGCTTCTGAATTCATCGAGATCATACAAGGCCAGATAAAACATATCCGACTGGGCGCCGTCCAGCGGTCCGGGCAGCACCCTGTTTTTCAAACTGATCAACTCCATGAGTTTATCGTTGTGCTGATTATGCTTTTCCACGTCCTGACCCTTGAGCCACTGGCGTATGGTCTGGCCGGATTTACTGCAGAATCCTTTGCAGTGGGGTTCTTCAATCAGGGCAAAGAACTCACCGATGTCTCCTGTCTCTCTGGATCTTGCAATGGCTCGGGCCAGCGGATACATCCGGCAGGAAGCAGGCCGGTCTTCATAGACCGAACATCCCTGGGGTGTAACAAACGGACATTCGTGGCCCGTATCCGGATTAGGCTTAAAGGTCAGGATCGGCAGGCCGGATTCAGGCCCGGTATGAAGAGACGTATACTGCCGGATAAATGCCTGGGATGAAATACCTAAATTTTTTTTAAGTCGCAGTATATCATAGGGGGTCAGGGTCTGGTTCAGATCCCTGCAGCAATCGTTAAAGCAGTCATTATCCGAACTGCAGGAAAAATTCATGGGATCATCGGGCTGGACCGGTGTCATATCTTCCGTCATTTATTCTGTCCTTCATGTAAATTTAGGCTTAAGCAGGTTTCCGTCCTTTAAATATCAATATTTAAGTTTGATTGCCAGTCCCTTTTTTTTAAGCGCGGTTTTTCCGGACAAATATTTGACAGCCGGCATGATTTTTCCGATTATTTTCATCCTGCTTTTTATTAAAAATTTTACGTAAAAAATCACTGCTGGTTTCATTTGTTTTATATACTATATGTAGTATTTAGCTTATTTAACTTCACATATATATTGCTTTTAAAAAAAACCTGGAACCAACTGAAAAAACGGAATAATCTTTTTTGAAAATATCTTGACAAAAAGAATTATGAAGTGGTAGTTTCATATTTTGTAAACGCCCGAGTCAGCATTTGAAACAATTCATCTGACCCGGGAAACGGTTAAAGGATTACCAGACCGCTAAATGGAAATTTACGGTCAACGTTGTTTATAACAAATAGTAGCACAACGATATTGTGCAATTTGATTAACTTAATTAATGGAGGTATTTTAAATGCCATCTTTTGTAATTGCAGAAAAATGTGACGGCTGCAAAGGTGGGGACAAAACAGCATGTATGTATATCTGTCCCAACGACCTGATGGTTCTTGAACCAAATGAAATGAAAGCATACAACCAAGAACCCGATCAGTGCTGGGAATGCTTTTCATGTGTAAAAATCTGTCCTTCCCAGGCCATTGAAGTCAGAGGTTACTCTGACTTTGTCCCCATGGGCGGCTCTACTGTTCCCATGATGGGTACGGAAGATGTTATGTGGACATGTAAATTCAGAAACGGTGTTGTAAAACGCTTTAAGTTCCCGATCAGAACTACTCCTGAAGGTGAAGCGAATTCCTATGATGATCTTAAAGGAAAAGACCTTGACAGCGGACTTCTTTCTACCGAGGAAGCAGACGGTTACACACTGGTAGCTCCGACCGAGCTTGCCTAAGTCGATCTGTCATCCATTTAATTTGATATTTTATACTTAATTTTGGAGGTATATAATGGCATTACCTAATAAACCTATTGGCGAACTTAAAGCTGTAAGAGATCCAGAGGTTGAAAAAAGAGATGTTGATATTCTGATCGTCGGTGGTGGTATGGCTGCCTGCGGTACAGCATTTGAAGTAAAAAAATGGGCAAGCGACGACACAAAAATTCTTCTTTGTGACAAAGCCGCTCTTGAAAGATCCGGTGCAGTTGCTCAGGGACTTTCTGCAATCAATACTTATATTGGCGAAAACAAACCTGAAGATTATGTCCGCATGGTTAGAAACGACCTTATGGGTATTGTTCGTGAAGACTTGATCTTTGACCTGGGTCGTCA
>JBNKNP010000069.1:0-4287 GCA_050293905.1 Desulfobacteraceae bacterium
AACCCGGCTGTCTTCGGTGACACTCCATTTGGAAAATGTCAGTATCGGGGAGTCCATATCCGGAACCTATGCTCTGGCAGCCGGGACTGAATCAGAAGAAAAAATGAATTCAACCGGACAATTGATGTTCAATCCTTTTAAAGCCAAAGGGGACTTGACAGTTTCAGATCTGTCTTTGAAAAAATATGCACCGTATTTTGAATCCAAGGTCAATCCGGCTGTTGAAAACGGCAGAATTTCATTGTCGTCGAACTTTGATATCCAGAATACCGGGGACAGTCTCAACGGAGCGATTAAAGTGTCTGAATTTCTAATCCAGGCCTTGTCGGTCCTGGAGCATACCAAGGGAGAGCAGATGATTGATCTGCCCCTGGTAAATGTTAAAAACAGCCTTATTGATCTGGGCCTGCACCAGGTGACAGCAGGTGAAATCAAAGTTGAAAAAGGCAGGATTAAAGCTGAGCGGATGAAAAACGGCCGGTTTAATCTGTCTGAAATCCTCAGCACCGGTTCAAGCGGATCGACGCCTTCAGCCGGTCAAAAAAGCAGTCCTAAAACAGCCGGGGATGAAAATTTTATGAAAAACGATGCTGCAACCCAGCCGGAAGGTGATGCCTGGCAAATCAGTCTGCCCCTAATTGATGTGGCCGGCCTGGGTGTTGATTATATTGATGCAACCTGCAAAGAGCCGGTTAAAATAGCGCTTTCCAAAATCAGCGTTAAAGCCCAGGAGATGTCCACCCATAAGGATAAAAAAGGGACCCTTGAAGTGAATATGGACTGGAACAACAGGGGTAAAATAACTTTTGATGGTAATGTTAATCCGTCAATGAAGCAGGCCGATCTGGATGTCAGTCTGGACAATATTGATATTCAGTCTTTACAGCCCTATTTTACCGATGCCGTAAAGGTTGTTGTTTCAGACGGCTTGTTTCATACAAATGGAAAACTTATTCTGGATTTTGAAAAGTCATCCGGTCAGACGGTTCGATTTGCCGGCAAATCATCAATCACCGGGTTTTCCTGCCAGGATAAACTCACTGCCAATGAATTTTTCACAGCCAAATCCCTGCATGCGTCCGGCCTGGATATATCTGTTATGCCGGTAAAAATAAGAGCGAAAGAAATTTCTTTGACTGATTTTTATTCGAAAATTGTTGTCAGCCCCACGGGTGAGGTGAATCTGTCTTCTGTTTTCAATACAGATTCAGACCAGGGTAATGCCGTTTTAGATAAAGAAAAACCGGACATAACAACCCAAAGCGATTCCTTAAAACAGGATACGGCTTCACCTTTGCCGGATATCGCATTTGATAAGGTTACCTTGCAGGGCGGGGACATTCAATTCTCCGATTATCTGACCCGGCCCAATTTTACTGCTGATATGAAAGCCATGATCGGATCTGTGACCGGTCTTTCATCAAGCCCGGATTCAAGGGCTGTTCTTTATTTGAAAGGGATTCACGGGAATTCCTCTCCCTTGGAAATTACCGGAAAAATCAATCCCCTGGCCCCAACAAAGTTTGCAGATATCGATGTTTCGTTTAAAGATATAGAATTGACCAATTTTACCCCCTATGCTGCAAAATATCTGGGATATAAAATTAAAAAGGGGAAATTGATCATGGATCTTGAATACCTGATCAAGGGGAACAGACTTGAATCCAGAAACAGGTTCAAATTTGATAATTTTGCCCTGGGAGATCAGGTGGAAAGCAAAGACGCCATATCACTTCCTGTGGAGCTTGCCATCACCCTTTTAACGGATCAGAACGGCCGGATCAATCTGGACCTGCCGGTAACCGGGAACCTGGATGATCCGGAATTTAAAATCGGCAAAATCATTTTTAAAATGATCGGCAAATTGATTTTAAAGGCAGCCACGTCTCCTTTTGCTCTTATCGGCTCCATTTTTGATGGTGCCCAGGATCTTGAGTATCTTGATTTCAAGCATGGTGACTCAGCAATTTTACCGGAAAATTATAAAAAGATCGACCGGTTAACCGAAATTCTCGCAACCAAGCCGTCACTCAAACTTGAAATCCAGGGAATGTATGACAAAGAAAAAGATGCGCAGACGTTAAAGGTCAAAGGGTACCAGGATTTGATCAGGGCCGAGAAAATTAAACAGATGCTTTCATCCGGGGCAGTCACCCCCTCCTCCAATGAAGTGATTGTCACAAAAGAAGAACTGCCCATTTACATCTATCTTGCCTATGCCAAAGCCCGGTTTCCAAAACCAACAGACGAAGCCGGCATTGAAAAGCAGATCAGTGTTGAGGAAAAGAAAAACCTGCTGATCACTAACATTCATGTGAAAAATGAAGATCTGGCCGGCCTGGCTGATCGGCGGGCTGAAAAAGTCAAAGCCTATATCCTTTCAAACAGCAATGTGGGGCATGAGCGGATTTTTATGCTGGCCCCGGTTGATGGCCGGATAACAGGAAATAAAAACAAGAGCCTGGTAAAGTTTGTGCTGAAATAATCCTTTCCCCTGCCGGTGTCACTGGCTGTTTGAATCAGGCGGACGGGATAAGCCGGATGAGACAGGCAGCCGGATGACGACATGTGTTCCTTCTCCTTTGATGCTGGATACATCTATAGTGCCGCTGTGGCTTGTAATGACGCTTTTTGCAAAGCAAAGCCCCAGCCCCTGGGCAGACGGCTTGTTTTTTGAAAAATAAGGATCAAAAATATTTTTCATATCTTCCTGGCTTATACCCTGCCCGATGTCACTAATGTGTATTTCAATATATGGATCTTTAAATGATGTGAAAACAGATACAATGCCCTGGGATTCTATGGCTTCAAATCCGTTTTTGATAATTTCCATAAAGGATTTTTCCAGATTCAGGGGCGCTGCCGTTGCAATGGGAATTGTTCCGAAAGAGAGCTGGAGATCAATGGATGGATTGAATTTGGATTTCAATCCCTGTGAAACCGTTTTGAGCATCTGATTGATATCCATGCCTTTACGGGGTTCTTCATGAACGGCAATAAAGCGTTTAATATCATTGACGGTTTTGGAAATATGGGAAATACCATTGGAGGAATCTTTGATTATTTTTGGATAATTTCTTAAAATTTCATCAATGTGAACATCTTTTTTAAATTGATCAATGCTTTCCATGGTGGATTGGGCGTCATTGGAAACGGTATCGGATGATTGGGAAAGCGTTGTGATGATGCTGTGAAGGGTTTCATATTTTTCAAGAAGGATGGTCATGTCCGACCGGTATGAATTCATGATGTCAAGGTTCTGGCTGAGCATTTTCCCGGACTGGTCAAGATCGGCCAGTCTTGCGGATGAGATGTCTCCGATCCGGGCCATTTGACTGGCCTTTTGAAACTCTCTCTCTTTTTCCTCCAACGATGTAAGAGCGGTTTTCAACCTGTTGCTTTTATCATCGATCATTTTTTCAAGACTGCGATTGTACCGGGTCAGATTGGATTCTGCAACAATTCGTCTGGCAACTTCCTCCTTCAGCTGGGTGTTTTTTTCAGCGATCTGGGCTGTTTTTTTCTCCAGCTCAACCAGGTGGGAATAGGATCTGAGGGCTGTTGTAATGGTCGTAAATAACTTCTGGGAGGTCAGCTCTGTTTTCTCTTTGTAATCATTGATGTCGTAGTTGCAGATGATATCGTTTTCCGGTGCTTTGCCGGGCTGCCCGGTCCTTAAAATGATTCTGAGTTTATCATTTTTCTGTTCTTCCCTGATAAACCGTACCACTTCTAATCCTGAGTCTTTTTTCTCCATGACAACATCAAGCAAAATGCAGGCAGCATCCGGATGATCCTGAATCAGTTCTTTTGCCTCCTGTTCGGAATAAGCGGAAAGAAATTCCAACGTGGCATTCTCAAAGCTGAAATCAGACAGAACCAGGCGGGTCATTACATGGATTTCTTTTTCATCGTCCACGATGAGCAGTTTGTGCTTTTTGGGTGGATCCTGTATTTCAGATATCATATCTGAATCAGATTCGGCAGCAAAAACAAGGGTGTCGCTTTTTGTTTCGTGATTATCAGGGAGTGCCATTTGTCCTCCGGATAATGATAACGGGAAAAATAAACGCCTAAGAGTCTTTCCTGTCAGAATATGGAATATTTGCCTGGTTGTCAATTCTTGAGTTCGATCCTGGGTTCCGGCCCCGCTATCCTGTCCTGCTATTCGGGATTAACAAATCCGATAAGCCGCTCCAAGTTAACAGGATCCATTTCCCGGCCATTCAACAGCTTGGGCGTCTCAATAATCTTGGGAATGTTTTTAAACCGGTTGTCATTCATAAT
>JBNKNP010000070.1:0-3672 GCA_050293905.1 Desulfobacteraceae bacterium
GTCGTCATGACAGTCGGACCCGCCGGTCATGATCAGGCTGTATTTTTCAGCCCAGGCCGCCATCCGGTCCTGGTGTTCTTTGATATGGCCTGGATAAAAAACCTCAAGAGCGTTGATACCGATTTCAATAAACTCCGGAAAAATCCGTTCAACAATTTCCAGGGGAGGCAGAACCTCCTTGTAATGCCCTTCACCGGGGAATGATCCGGCTGCCGGGTGGGCCAGGGACGTGACCATGGGATAGGTTTTAATGAAACCGGCCATTGCCTTAAGCTCAATCCCGGACGGCAGGTATGCAGGACTGCTGTTGCCGATGATCCGGTTAATGGTGTCCGGATCACTGATCTTGAATGTTCTTTCAAGGGCAAGGGCAAAGTGACGCCGTGTGGCATTATTGCTCAGCGAACTGATATCCTCAAAGATCATATCCCGTTTCAGCAGGGGTGATTCTCCGGCGGGTCCGAACACCCTGTTGATTTCATTAATTCTGGCACGGACCAGCCCTTCTCCCCGGCCGGATGCAAGAATCGCATTAAATTCATTTAAGAAATCAGAATCATGCAGCCGCTGTTGCAAAAAATAGCACAGCAGGTGGAGGGTTCCTGTAAAATAAGATCGTTTGAACCGTATGGATACTTCGACCCCGGGAATGACATCCACCTGATATTTTTTTCCTGCCTCTATTGCTTGGGGCAGGCCTGCCAGGGTGTCGTGGTCGGTAACGCCAATGGCTGAAATTCCTTTTTCACGCGCGTTTTTAACCAGTTGATCCGGTGTAAAATCACCATCCGATGCAGTGGTATGATTATGGAGATCTGCAAATATTTTCTGTTTCATCTGTGTTTCCTTTAAATTCTTTTATAATAACTGCGGAATACTTATCCTATTGTTAACATTTTCCCACAAAAAACAATCTAATTTTTTTATAAAATTCTCAAGAAATGATTGATTTTTATCTGTTTTATTATTATTAGGATACATCTTTTTTTTAAACATAGCGTTGGAGAAATATTAAATTATGAGTAAAATCGATACGGACATTAATATCATCAACGAACTGGGGAACGTGGCATCCGCAGAAATGGCCCGGGACATTTTCAAGAAATTCATGGATGATGAACAGCTCAACCGGATTTCAAAAATAAAGCATCCTGACATCTTAACCCGGATCGCCAATTCAATTGTTTTGTGCAACCCTTCTGCGGTATTTATCAACACCGGCTCTGACCAGGACAAGACATTTATCAGAAACCTGTCCATTGAAAAAAAAGAAGAAGCGCCTCTTGCCATGGAAAATCACACCATTCATTTTGATCTGGCTGAGGAACAGGGCAGGATTGTTGACAGAACGTATTACATTGCCAACCCGGATGATCATATCAGTTCCCTGGCCAACCGGATGGACCGGCCCACAGCCCTTGAAGACATCCGATCCAATATGAGCGATATTATGAAAGACAAACTGATGATCGTGGGATTTTACATGCGCGGTCCCGTGGGCTCACCCGTATCCAACCCGGCCCTGGAGATTACCAGTTCCGCCTATGTATCCCATTCGGCCGACATGCTGTATCGGAATGCCTTTGCGGATTTTGAAAAAGAAGTTGAAGCGTTGGGACACTTTTTCACCAATATTCACAGTGAGGGCTTGAACAGGGCTGAAGACCTTCCCAATGCTAGGGTGTTCATGGACCGCAAATTCAGAACCACATACAGTTTCAAATGTACCTATGCCGGCAACACCCTGCTGCTGAAAAAAGGAAATCACCGCTTTGCCGTGGACAAGGCCGTCTATGACAACCTTGGAAAAGAACTGGCCGAGCACATGTTTATCACGGGAATTGCCGGTCCGGGCAACAGAACCACCTGGTGTGCCGGTGCCGCCCCCAGCGGCTGCGGAAAAACCACCACTGCCATGGCAGGAAATGTTTTCATCGGCGATGACCTGGCCCAGATGTGGATTGCCCAAGACGGCAGCATCCGCTCAATCAACCCGGAATGCGGCATTTTCGGAATTGTCGAAGACGTTAATCAGGATGGCGATCCGCTGCTGATGAAAGTGCTGCGTCACCCCGGACATGAAGTCATCTGGTCCAATGTTCTGATTGATGAAAACAAGGTTCCCCACTGGGTGGGAAACAATGAGCCGGCCCCTGCAAAAGGAATCAACTTCCAGGGAGAATGGTTTGAAGGCAAAACCGATAAAAACGGTAAACCCGTTCCCCTGTCACACCCCAATTCACGATGCACCCTAAGGTCGGAATCCCTGGATAATTATTCTGATCAGGCAGAAAATCCCCAAGGAGCCCTGACACGGGTAATCACATACTCCGGACGGGATGCCGACACCATGCCGCCGGTGTGGGTGGCCAAAAATTCCGACGCCGGTGTGGTCATCGGCGCCTGCATCGTGTCTGCTGCCACGGCCACGGAAGTCGGGGCCAGCGGTGTAAAAAGGGCGCCCTGGGCCAATGCACCCTTCATTCCGGGCGCTTTAGGGGACTATATGGATGCCCAGTTTAAATTCTTTGGTTCTTCGGAAATCAAGGATGAGTATAAACCCGTAATGGCCGGGCTGAACTATTTTCTCACCGACGCGGCAAGGGGCGGGACCTCATCTAAACTACTGGGTGAAAAAAGGGATGTAAAGGTATGGCTGTCCTGGCTGGAACGATATGCTCACAATGAAATAGGCTGCATTGAAACACCCATCGGCAACCTGCCGAAATATGACGACCTTAAACAATTATTTAAAGATATTATAAATAAAGACTATTCCAAAGAATTGTACACCAAACAATTCTCACTTTACCTGGACAATATTCTTGCCCGGATAGAACTCCAGCAGGAAGCATATGGCAAAGAGGATGGAATTCCCCAGACCCTTTTTGATATACTGGCTGAACAGAAAACCGGGCTTGAAGCATTAAAGGCAGCCCATGGCAGTATTGTTTTACCGGATCAGCTAGGCGCCTAATTCAGACACCAGCTTTTTGACATCTTCTTTAAAGGCGGGATGGTTTTCCATCTCGCCTTTTTCATCCATCCCCCGGTAGCACAAAGAGCCTGCAAAGTCGATGCAGGCTGCATCAAAAAAATATTGGGCAGTCTTCTCCATTCCTGAAAACAGATCTTTTCCCCGGGTGGCACCAACCGCCAGCAGAACTCCTTTTCGATTCCTTCCTTTAAATTCATTGGTTTTAAGCCTGTATTTTCTCGACCACAACACCTGAATCCTGTCAATCAATGCCTTGATATCTGCAGGAAATGCATAAAAATAAACCGGAGAAGATAAAACAACGATATCTGCCTCAATAACTGCCGGCAAAAAAACATCGGTAAAATCATCATGAAAGACACAGGTGCCTTTTTTTTCACAATGCCCGCAGCCGATACACCGCTTGATATTCATTTTCACGGCATCCAGCACCCTGGTATCATGGCCCCTTTCCTTCATTTCATCCATAAATATAGACATCAGGGTGTGTGAGTTTCCATTCTTTCGGGGACTGCCGGATATGCCTAATATTTTCATAAACAAGACTCCATTGCAAAATGAATAAACACAACGATTACAATCGTTAATATAAACAATATAAGCAAAAATAGTCCATTCGTCATGTTTTTTTGTCATGCAATCAAACCAGATACAAAAGAATTGTCAGCGTCAAC
>JBNKNP010000071.1:0-9449 GCA_050293905.1 Desulfobacteraceae bacterium
GTGCAATCTTGCTTTTGGGGTCAGGGCTTTCGGTCTGCTGGCATTTAAAAAAAAGGAAAACCTGAAAAACAGACAGGTTTAACAGATTATCGCCTCATCAAAACAGGCGATGACTTTATCATGCATCCATATTAAATATCTCAATATTGTTTTAAAACCATATTAAAATTATCGATTTGTTAAAAATCAAGTTTTCTTATAGTTAATTCAGATTATGAACAATTGAACTTTATTCAAGGAAAGCAACATGCACCTTTTCCCGGAAAGACAATGAGTTCTGCTGAGCAGCACTGCCCGTGACAGGCAGATGCACAGTATTTACGGGGAAGCGGCAGTTGCCCTGTCATAACACGGTCAACCCTCAGACAATTCCCCTTATTTTATTAGCACATGGGCCTGGATATGAAACAATTCAGCCTTTGGTGGGAGTATTCCCCCTCCCTTTGACCATTCCTTGCCGCAGGAGCGGCAACGGTTAATTAAGACTCAACCTTAAAGGGGCAAATAAAACCGCATATGCAGGAAAAAAAATAATACCAGATTCAGGGCAATGCCCATAACTTACTTAAAGGAGAAATTCATGATCCACGTGACACAAACAGCTCAGGAACAGGTCAAAGCGTATTTTAACGGTAAAAATGTTCAGCCGGTCCGGATTTTCGTCGCCAAGGGATGTGGCGGCTCACAATTAGCAATGGCATTGGATAAAAAAAATGAAACCGATTCGGTTTTCACCTACGACGGCATTGAGTATATCATGGAAACAAGCCTTCTAAACGAAGCCCGGCCTGTTGAGGTGGATTACTCGGGCGCAGGGTTTAAGCTCAATTCGAACCTTGATCTCGGTGGCGGCTGCAACAGTTGCGGCAGCCACGGATCCTGCTGCGAATAAGTTACAAACAAGAAAAAGTATTCTGCGGCCTTGTGGGAAATCCTTGAAAACACAATCATAAGAAAACAGGAAAACCAATGGATAAATATCAACTCAACGACCCCCGGATACATTTAACAAAAGACGAACAATTTCCGTTTATGGCGACGGATAATAAAATAAAAATAAATGGAAACAGCTTTTCTTTTAACCCTAAAGATACCATTCTTGATGTCGCCCGTAGAAACGGCATAGAAATTCCAACCTTGTGTCATTTAAGGACTGCATCACCAACCGGAATATGCGGGATATGTGTTGTGGAAATAAATGACCGGGAAGATCTTGTTCCTGCCTGCTCCACACCGGCCGCAGCCGTAATGGTTATTCATTCGGAATCCCTCAAAGTTATCAGGGCCAGAAAAACCGCTGTCAGCCGGATGCTTGCCTCAGGAAATCATAATTGCGCCATCAGGGAGATAGATAACAATGACTGGGCGTATTTTCAACTCAAAGCCATAAAAGAGGAAGGGACAGACCGGTTGTGCCCGGCCTGGGGAAACTGCAAACTCCAGGACCTGGCATTCAGGTACCAGGCTAAGGCTGAAAACATGCCCCCTGCCGAGACCATATTTCCCAAAGAAAATATGAATCCGTTTATCATCAGGGATTTTTCAAGATGCATTCTTTGTGGAAGATGCGTTCAGGCCTGCCGGGAAATCCAGGTAAACAATGCCATAGACTTTGGCATCATCGGAAATAATAAAAAAATTGTGGCTGGGGCGGATGCTGCCCTCAAGGATTCCGACTGCGTTTTTTGCGGAGAATGTGTTCAGGTCTGTCCTGTGGGTGCGCTAGTAGAAAAGAATACTACAGCAATGCATTGGGAAAACAAAACAACACGAACTACCTGCAGCTATTGCGGAGTGGGCTGCCAGATTCATCTCCATACAAAAGACAACACCGTGGTAAAAGTAACAGGCGTTGAAGATTCCCTGCCAAACAATGGCAGCCTTTGCGTAAAAGGACGTTTCGGATTTGATTTTATTAACAGCAAAGAACGCCTGACCGATCCTTTGATCAAAGAGCAGGGCGTATTTCGAAAAGCCACATGGGATGAGGCCCTGGATCTGGTAGCCCGGAAATTCACCGAAATCAGGTCTCTTCACGGAAATAACAGCCTGGGAGTATTCAGTTCAGCCAGGATCACCAATGAAGAAAATTATATTATTCAAAAATTTACCCGGGCGGCAATCAAGACAAATAATATTGATCATTGTGCCAGGCTTTGCCATGCTTCCACCGTTGCCGGGCTTGCCGCTTCATTCGGCAGCGGAGCCATGACAAATCCCATGGCGGATGTATCAAATTCTGAGGTTATTCTCATTACAGGCTCCAACCCCACGGAAAATCACCCGGTTATGTCTAATTTCATTAAGCGGTCCGTAATATCCGGAAAAACAAAACTGATTGTTATTGATCCGCGGGATATTGCCATCGGCGAATTCGCGGAAATAAAACTTTCTTCACACCCCGGAACCGATGTCTGCTGGATCAACGGCATGATGCAAGTGATTATCACAGAAGGCCTCCATGACAAGGATTTTATTGCAAAGCGGACACAAGGATTTGAGGCACTTGAAAAATCACTTGCCGGATACACTCCCGAATATGTGGAATCAGTGACAGGTATCAAGGCTGAAGACCTTGTTAAAGCTGCCAGGCTTTATGCGTCCGCACCCAGGGCCGGCATTATGTACTGCATGGGAATCACCCAGCATTCAACCGGGACGGATAATGTAAAATCCCTTGCCAATCTTGCCATGCTGTGCGGCAACATGGGCATTCCCGGCGGTGGTGTCAATCCGCTGCGCGGCCAGAATAATGTACAGGGTGCCTGTGACATGGGCGCGTTGCCCAATGTTTTTTCCGGATATCAATCTGTGGCTGATCCTGCGATACGTGAGAAGATGGCCAATGCATGGAACACTTCGGATTTGTGTGAAAACCCGGGACTTACCATTACCCAAATGCTGCCCATGGCTCATGAAGGTGCTATCAAATCTTTGTATATTATCGGGGAGAATCCCATGCTTTCCGATCCTGACACCGGGCATACTGAAGACTCCTTAAAAAACCTGGAATTTCTTGTTGTCCAGGATATTTTCCTGACCCGGACAGCTCAGCTTGCCGATGTTGTTCTTCCGTCAGCATGCTTTGCGGAAAAAAACGGAACATTTACCAATACTGAACGAAAGGTGCAGCGGGTGAGACGGGCGGTGACACCCCCGGGCCATGCAAAAGAAGATTGGCAGATCATTTGCGCTCTTTCTGCACGAATGGGTTTTCCCATGGAATATAAAAATGCACAGGAAATATTCAATGAGATGACCAGGCTGACCCCTTCCTACAGGGGAATCCGCTACGAACGGATCGACCGGGAAGGCATCCACTGGCCATGCCCCGATCATGAACATCCCGGCACTCTCATCCTTCACACGGAAGAATTCACCTGCGGCAAAGGGAAATTCCATGCGGTAAGATATCTTGAACCTGCTGAAACACCGGATATTGAATTTCCCCTGGTGCTTACAACAGGAAGACTGCTCTATCACTACCATACCGGCACCATGACCATGAAATCCCATGGACTGAACCTGTGTGCTCCTGAATGCTTTATAGAAATTTCATCTAAAGATGCTGAAAAATTCGGTGTCAGCCAGGATGATTATATCAAAGTTGTTTCTCGAAGGGGAGAAGTGACGGTAACGGCAAGGGTTTCCGAAAATATATTGCCCGGCACTGTTTTCATGCCTTTTCATTATGCCGAAGCTGCGGCCAACCGCCTGACCAATACAGCGCTGGACCCCGTATGCAACATCCCCGAACTGAAAGTGTGCACGGTCAAAATCCTGACCGACCTTGACAACACCCTTATCGAAGAAAACGTCTGGCAAAGTTTTGAGTTGTAAACCTCTGATCGGCTGCCTCAGATTATTGTTTTGCCGGGGTATATTGCAGCTGCACGATCGGCGTTGAATGTCCCGTGCAGTTAAGTCTGCTCAAAAAAGGAAAAAGAGGGTTATTCCAGATCGCTGGACATCAGGCTGTCATACACCTCATTGGATTCCTTTTCAATGATGGCCTGAAGCCGCTTAAACTGTTTCATGATTTTTTCTGCATGGGCGGTCAGTGCGGATCCTTTTCCCTTGCGGACCACCAGGGGTTTGCCGATCCGCTCTTCAGAAACTTTGACCCGGCACCAGACAGCCCGGTAACTCATTTTAAGTTCTTTGGCCGCAGCCTGAAGCGATCCCAGGCGCTGGATAGCATCCAGAATCCTGAAGCGGCCGAGGCCGAACACGACCTTTTCCTCTGAATCAACGATCCATACTTTTGATCTGACAGTGTAATGTTTATCCACAGCACCCACGCAATTTTGTTATTCACCTGTTTATCAGTGTTTTAAACACTAACAAAGATTGCTTTGTAATACAACCTGCCGGGATTCTTACGAATTTCTTAATAATTGTTATTATTTGAAATTTATTGTCTGTAAAAGATGTTATATATTTTTATATATTGTTTTTTAAACTAATTACAACTCATATTAACCATACCTAAAGAAAATTTAGAAAAAAAATTCGCCTGTTTTTTTGAGTCCAGGCTGAAAATTTATCCGCCTTTAACCAGGATATGCCATGTCCTGATCGTCCGATGATTACTGGCTCTCAAAACATTATCACTATATTTAAACACCAGGAGCCCAACCGGAATCGCATTGTTTTTTTTAGCCGGTCTGTCACTGGTTTTATATTTTTTGCTATATTAAACTTGACATAGCAAATTCGTTCCGATAAAAGGTGCATTTAGAATTTGAAATAATATTTTTTGAATGTAACATACTTATATATAATAATATTTTTTATTTTATTCTTATAAAGAGATGTGGATTTTAAATTTTATTCTATTCATATTTGATATTAAACTACCGGCTTTTGCCCGACAATTGCCGTGGTGATGCAAATGTTTAACAATTTATAGGATGGTTGAGTATTGAAAGCTGTTGCAGTAACCGATGCTGTCGGTATGGTGTTAGGTCATGATGTCACCCGGATTATTCCGGGTCAGGAAAAAGGCCCGGCATTTAGAAGAGGCCACATTATCAGGGAGCAGGATGTCCCGGATTTTCTGGATATCGGAAAAGAGCACGTCTATGTCTTTGACTATAATTCATCACTGGTTCATGAAGATGAGGCAGCCGCACGCATAGCCCGGGCAGCAGCAGGCAGGGGACTTAAGCTGACCGGCGTCAAAGAGGGACGGGTCAACCTGGTATCTGAAATAAACGGTCTGCTGAAAATCAATACCCAGGCCCTTTTAAAAGTAAATTCCCTTGAAAATATTGTTTTTTCCACACTTCACACCAACCAGCAGGTCAGTTTAGACAGAGCAGTGGCAGGCACCCGGATTATCCCCCTGGTGATTAAAGAAAGCAAAATCAAAGAAGTGGAAAAAATCTGTCACGAAAACTATCCGTTGATCCGGGTCGAGCCGTTCCGGTCCCGGCGCGTGGGTGTGGTCACTACCGGCAGTGAAGTTTATTCCGGCCGGATAAAGGATGCATTCGGGCCGGTGATCAAGAAAAAATTCAAAAAGCTGGGAAGCCGGGTTTTCCGGCAGATACTGGTTTCCGACAGCATCGATATGACGGTTGATGCCGTTAACACACTTTTAAATGAATCAGCAGATATGATTATTCTGACCGGCGGAATGTCGGTTGATCCCGATGACCAGACACCTGCTAGCATCCGAAAAGCAGGCGGCCGGGTTGTCGGATACGGGGCACCTTCTTTTCCGGGTGCCATGTTCATGCTCGCCTATATCGACAATATCCCGGTGGTCGGGCTTCCAGGCTGCGTCATGTACCACAGGGCAAGCATATTTGATCTGATTGTTCCCAGAATTCTGGCTGGAGATAAAATTCAACTAAAGGATATTGCCGGCCTTGGGCACGGTGGATATTGCGAGACGTGTTCAGACTGCAGGTATCCGCAATGCGGGTTCGGAAAAGGACAGGTTGAATCGGCAGGCTGAATTATCCCTGCACACAGTCTAATTATGTGTACCAATAATAACTAACAGTAAGGAGAAACGAAAATGATTAAAAAAACGGTCATGATTAACGGGGCGGAGAAAATGGTTATTGCCCCGGCAGATGAACTTCTCGTCAATGTTCTTCGTAAACAGATGGGACTCACAGGAACCAAGGTCGGGTGCGGAAAAGCACAATGCGGCTGCTGTAATGTCATTGTGAACAACAAGCTGGTCCGTTCCTGTGTTACAAAACTGGAAAAGATTGAAGACGGGTCAAAAATCATCACGGTAGAAGGTGTGGGTACGCCGGAAAATCTTCATCCGCTTCAACTGGCATGGATTGTTCACGGCGGTGCCCAGTGCGGTTTCTGCTCCCCGGGATTTATCGTGTCCTCCAAAGCCCTTTTGGATTCAAACCCGAATCCGACCCGCGAAGACGTCCGCAACTGGTTCCAGAAAAACAGAAACGCCTGCCGCTGCTCCGGTTACAAACAATTGGTTGATGCAGTCATGGACGGTGCAAAAGTTCTCCGCGGCGAGATGACAGCCGAAGACCTGATGTTTAAAATTCCGGCTGACGGTAAAGTTTTCGGCACCAACCTTCCCCGGCCCACGGGTATTGCCAAGGTTACGGGAACCATCGACTATGGTGCGGACTTGGGCCTTAAACTGCCTGAAAACACGCTTCATCTGGCATTGGTTCAGGCCGAGATTTCCCATGCCAACGTTAAAAGCATTGACACCTCGGAAGCGGAAAAAATGCCGGGTGTTCATTCCGTTATCACCCACAAGGACATCAAAGGCAAAAACAGAATTACCGGTCTGATTACCTTCCCGACCAATAAAGGTGACGGCTGGGATCGCCCCATCCTCTGTGATGATAAAGTTTTCCAGTATGGTGATGCCATTGCCATCGTCTGTGCGAGAACACAAGCCCAGGCCAAAGCGGCTGCTAAAAAAGTAAATGTTGAACTGGAACATCTTCCCGAATACATGAGCGCACCGGCTGCCATGGCTGAAGACGCCATTGAAATTCATCCGGGAACCCCCAATATTTATTATACACAGGACATTGTCAAAGGCGATGATACCACACCGATATTTGACTCAGCCGATGTTGTTGCGGAAATTGATACCTATGTCGGCCGCCAGCCCCATATGCCCATGGAACCGGATGTCGGATTTGCATACAGAAATGCAGACGGCAAACTGGTGATTCAGTCAAAATCCATCGGCCTGAACCTGCACCGGCTGATGATTGCCCCGGGTCTTGGCATCGAAGCCGATGACCTGATCATGATCCAGAACCCGACGGGCGGAACGTTTGGTTACAAGTTCAGCCCCACCATGGAAGCCCTGGTCGGTGCCGCATGTATGGCTACAGACCATCCGGTATTCCTCAATTATGACTATCATCAGCAGATGACTTACACCGGCAAACGGTCTCCTTTCTTTGTCAATATGAAACTGGCTGCAAACAAAGACGGTAAACTGCTGGGTATGGAAACAGACTGGTCTGTTGACCATGGACCGTATTCTGAATTCGGCGACCTTCTTACCGTTCGCGGTGCCCAGTTCATGGGTGCAGGATATGATATCCCGGCCATCAAAGGACAGGGAAGAACCGTGTGCACAAACCATGCATGGGGATCTGCTTTCCGTGCCTATGGTTCACCCCAGAGTTTTTTCCCGACAGAGCTTCTCATGGACGAGCTGGCTGAGAAATTAGGCATGGATCCATTTGATATCCGTTATAAAAACATTTACAGAGAAGGCTCCACAACCCCGACAGGCCAGACACCTGAAGTCCTTTCCTTTCCGGAAATGTTTGATAAACTCAAACCGAAATACAACGCTGCCTGCAGCAAAGCCAAAGCCAATTCCGATAACAATATTAAACGCGGCGTCGGCATTTCCGTCGGTGTATACGGCTGCGGTCTTGACGGACCGGATGCTGCCGGTGCCAAGATTCAACTGAATGCAGACAATACCGTCACCGTATTCAACACCTGGGAAGATCACGGACAGGGTGCGGACATCGGAACCCTGACAACTGCCCATGAAGCATTGCGCGTTGCAGGCTTTACGCCGGATCAGATCAAACTTGATCTGAACAATACCAGCACTGCTCCGGATTCAGGCCCTTCAGGCGGAAGCCGCCAGCAGGTCGTTACCGGCCAGGCCATTAAAAACGGTTGTGAGCAGCTTGTTGCCGCCATGAAAAAAGCAGACGGTTCCTACCGGACCTATGATGAAATGACAAGCGAAAACATTGATGTTGTCTATGAAGGCAAATGGGCAGCCACTGCAACCGCCTGTGATGAAAAAGGCCAGGGCTCTCCTTTCAGTGTTTACATGTATGGTGTTTTCATGTCTGAAGTTGCTGTAGAGCTTGCCACAGGAAAGGTAGAAGTTGAAAAAATGACCCTTGTGGCTGATATCGGAAATGTTGTCAATAAATCCTGTACAGACGGCCAGCTTTACGGCGGTATTGCCCAGGGCGTCGGCCTTGCACTGTCTGAGGATTTTGAAGACATCCAGAAGCACTCCACCCTCATGGGCGCAGGCTTCCCGTATGCAAAACAGATTCCGGACGACATGGAATTGATTTATGTTGAAACACCGCGTCCTGAAGGACCTTTTGGTGCTGCAGGCGCTGGCGAACTTCCTCTGACAAGTCCCCATGCAGCCATTATTAATGCAATTAATAATGCATGCGGCGTTAGAATTGAAACCCTCCCCGCCCTGCCGGAAAAAATTCTGGCAGGATTAGCATAGGTATTTGCACCCAGTTAAGACAAAGCCTATAGGGACCATGGGCGGGTGAGTTACCCCATCAACTGACCCGCCCATGTTTTTTTAAACGAAAAAAACTGACAGATAATTATAATGGAACAAAAAGAACTTCGGGATTTTGAAAGAAAGTGTATCCAGGAAGAAGCACCTGAGTGTATTGCCGCATGCCCTATTCATGTGGACGCCCGGTCCTTTATTCGAGAGGTAAAAGCCGGCACCTGGAACAATGCCAGGAAAATTCTTGAAAAAAACATGCCGTTTCCATCCATACTGGGACGAATCTGTGATGCCCCCTGCCAAAGCCGGTGCAAACGCAAAGAGGCAGGAAAAGCCATAGAAATCGGTGCGCTGGAACGTGCCTGTGTCATCCAGCCGCCCCGGCCGTTCAGGATGCCGCCCAGGATCAAAAAAGATCTTTCGACCGCCATATTGGGGACCGGTCTTTCAAGCTTGACCGCCGCATGGGACCTTTTACGGAAAGGCTACAAGATCACACTATTCGAACCGTCGGATGAACCGGGGAAAAAATTAAAAGAAATTCATGGGAACAGACTGCCGTCCGAAGAAATACAAAATGCTTTCTCCATTCTTAAAAGAATGGGTGCAGCCATGGAAACCGGCCTGAACGATACCATTAACACCCTGGCGTTTCAAGACAAATGCATACAGGAATTTGATGCGGTTTTTA
>JBNKNP010000072.1:0-4584 GCA_050293905.1 Desulfobacteraceae bacterium
CCTGCGGATGCTCGATCTTTTCTTCACCTGTTTCATCCACATCCGGCTCATCCACCTTCGGAGTAAAAACAAATTCGGGGAACCGGCCGGATCCAATAATCAATGTATCTATATCCATAGCATGTTTGATGCCTGTGTCAAGATCTGAATATTCTATTTGAGTTAATTGTTCTTCTTTTCCAGACATTGCCGTCACACCGGCATTATAAATAAATGAGACACCGGCTTCCTCCAGGTTCGACTGGATATCCGCTTCCAATGGCATCTGGTCGGCAGGTCTGCGCAAAATAACAGTGATATTGTCTACGCCTTTGTCTTTGAGAAGCGATACGGCTTGTGTCAGTTTTACACTGTCACCCACAATCACCGTATTCCGGCCGGCCGGCACTTCCTGGGGCAGACGCAGCAGATCTATTAACAGATAGGTTCCCGGGAAAATATTTTCTGCCGAGTCAATGTCTTTTCTGGCCAGACGCGAGTCCCATCCGCCGGTGGCTGTAAAAATACTGTTAAATCCTTTTTTCAAAAGCCCTGCTATGGTAATGCCCCTGCCCATCTTTATCCGGGTCTGGACATTGACACCCATCTGCTTTATACCTTCAATATCCCAGTCCAGTACATCCATGGACAATCTTTTACGGTCAATGGCCTGACGAAGAATTCCGCCCAG
This sequence comes from Desulfobacteraceae bacterium, assembly GCA_050293905.1. Classification (GTDB taxonomy): domain Bacteria; phylum Desulfobacterota; class Desulfobacteria; order Desulfobacterales; family Desulfobacteraceae; genus Desulfobacula. The sequence continues at coordinate 671 of JBNKNP010000072.1, forward strand.
TTGATCCGTGGCTTCAAACACTGTGGGAGCATGACCCAGCCGGGCCGAAAAGAAAGCTGCCGACAAGCCTTCCACACCACCGCCGATAATGGCCACTTTTTTATCCGTGGCAGGCGCTTTATATGGCTGAACCCGTTTATTCCGGTTCATTTCATAATCACAAACAAACCGTTTAAGATGGTTGATGGCTACGGATTCATCCTGGAATAATCGTCGGCAGTTTGATTCGCACAACGCAGGACAGATTCTTGAAATAACTGTTGGGAATGGATTCCTCTCTTTGATAATCTGGACAGACCCTTCATAATCGCCCAGTTTTATCAGACGAATATACTCTTTGATATCAATACCGGTCGGGCAGGCGCGCTGACAGGGTGTCACACACTCTTGGGCAGTATATTCCCTCATGATTCTCCGGGTCACAGAAGTCAGCCGGATAATTTGTTTGGGGCAGATCCTCTCGCAGGCGCCGCACCCGGTACATTTTTTCTGGTCAACCTTTGGCAGCCCGTCCTCACCAATGGATAATGCGCCAAACAGACAGGCCTTCACACAGGTACCCAGCCCCAGACATCCGATACGGCAGATCTTCATTCCTCCGAACAGCCGGCTTGCCGCCCGGCAGTCAGTTACGCCCTGGTAGACATATTCCATGTCTGCCTCGTCCTTGCCGTAATAACAGCCCGGACCTGCGAACTCCGGCTCCTGGTCCGTCACTGAAACCCCCATGATCTCTGCAATGGCCAGGGCCACATCTTCACCGGCAGCAACGCAGGAATTCACCGAAGCAAGCCCCTTTACAATGGCTTCAGCATTGGCATTGCACCCCGGCATGCCGCATCCGCCGCAATTGGCCCCGGGCAAGGCATCATCAATGGCTAAAACTTTCGGGTCTTCATACACATAAAACGCTTTTGACGCAATAACCAGCATCACCCCTATCGTAATTCCCAGACCGCCCAGCAGCATAACCGATAGAACCATAATTATATTCCTATAATTTCTATTTCTTATCCTGATTTTTTGTTTTCAAAAACAAACACTCCTGTATAATCATCTGCACAATGAAAAGTCAATAATATCAATAAAAAATTATTTTTTATCTCACATTGACAATAAAGAGCTGGCAGTGTACTAAAATATTCTGGTATGAAATGTTACTGTTATATTTAAAAAATTATGATTTTAAATCCATATCCGGGAAGATGAAACCATGGAAAAAAATAACATCGTAATAAACGGTCATGAATTTGCATTTGAACCAGGAGAAACCATCCTTGACGTTGCCCGGCGCAACCTGATCGACATTCCGACACTCTGCCATCTGAAAAACACCATTCCCACCAATACCTGTAAAATCTGTCAGGTTGAAATTTCAGGTCAAACCGATCTGAAGGAAGCCTGTGCCACACCGGCAGAAAACGGTATGGTAGTTCTAACGGAATCATTACCGGTCATCCGGGCCCGGAAAGAAAAAATCAGCAAACTGCTGGCATCGGGCAACCATAACTGCGCCATCCGGGAATTCGACACAACGGACTGGACATCTTTTCAACTGGGAGTGCTCCATGATGACGGAAAAGAGGATCTCTGCCCGGTATGGGGAGACTGCGAGCTCCAGAATCTGGCTTATCTGTATCAAGTTAATACCAAAGGGATGCCGCTCAATCCCTGCAAATATAAAACCGAACGGGCCAATCCCTTTATCATACGAGACTTTTCCCGGTGCATTCTTTGCGGCAGATGTGTAAAAGCCTGCCGCGAAATACAGGTCAATGATGCCATTGAGTTCGGCTATAAAGATGAAGACCTTAAAATCATCGCCAAGGATGATGCCCCTTTGAAAGACTCAGATTGTGTATTCTGCGGTGAATGTCTCCAGGTGTGCCCGGTGGGTGCACTGGTGCCGGACAGGTCATTCAGGGACGACCGGTTCAAAGACACCAAAAAAGTTCGATCCACCTGTTCTTTCTGCGGTGTGGGCTGCCAGGTTGACCTGTTTGTTCAGGATAATAAAATTGTCAAAATTGACGGGGCTGATCCGGACCTGCCGCCCAATCATGCCAGCCTGTGCGTAAAAGGGCGTTTCGGATATGAATTTGTGGGCTCAGATGAGAGGCTGACGCAGCCGCTGATCAAAAAAGACGGAAAACAGGTTCCGGCATCCTGGGATGAGGCGTTTGACCTTGTCGCCGAAAAGCTGACAACCATCAGGGATACATCCGGATCAGACAGTTTAGGTGTTCTGACTTCAGCCCGGGTGACCAATGAGGATAACTACATTGCCCAGAAATTCTGCCGGGCAGTCCTGAAGACAAACAATATCGACCATTGTGCCCGGCTGTGACATAGCTCAACCGTAGCCGGTCTGGCTGCAGCATTTGGAAGCGGCGCAATGACAAACACCATTGCCGACATTGAAACCAGCGATATGATCCTGGTCACCGGGTCAAACACCACGGAAAACCACCCGGTCCTGTCCTGTTTTGTCAAACGGGCCGCACGAAAAGGTAAAAAGCTTTACCTGATTGATCCTCGTCGGGTCAAGCTGGCCGATTATGCAGATAAATGGCTCCGACCGGCCCCGGGAACGGACATTGCCTGGATTAACGGCCTGATGCACGTAATCATTAAAGAAGATCTGCATGATAAACCGTTTATAGAAGCCCGTACAGAAGCATTTGAAACGCTGAAAGAAACCGTAAAAAAATACTCGCCTGAATATGTCCGACAAATCACGGGCATTGCAGAAGAAGACATTATTGAGGTGGCACGGGCCTATGCCAAAGCACCTGTTGCCTCGATCCTGTACTGCATGGGCATCACCCAGCATACCTGCGGGACAGACAATGTCAAATCCCTTGCAAACCTGTCCATGCTCTGCGGCCACCTGGGCAAACCCGGCGGCGGAGTCAACCCGCTTCGCGGCCAGAACAACGTTCAAGGGGCCTGCGATATGGGTGGGCTGCCCAACGTCTTCACCGCCTATCAGCCTGTGACCAGCGATGATGCACGAAAAAACTACGAAACGGCATGGAAGGTCACCGGCATGTCAGCAACACCGGGCCTGCCTGTGACGGAAATGATCCAGAAAGCCTATGAAGGTGAATTAAAAGCCCTGTATATTATTGGTGAGAATCCCATGGTTTCCGATCCGGACCTGAACCACGCGAAAAAAGCCCTTGCCAACCTGGACTTTCTTGTTGTCCAGGATATCTTTGAAACCGAAACGACCCGGATGGCGGATGTTGTTCTGCCCGCTGCCTGTTTTGCTGAAAAAGACGGTACATTTTCAAATACGGAACGGCGGGTCCAACGGGTCAGAAAAGCAGTGGACGCTCCCGGCCAGGCCAGACAGGACTGGGAAATCCTGTGCAACATTTCAAAACGGATGGGATATGAAATGTCCTATGACGGGCCTGAAGAGATCTTCAATGAAATCACAGCCGTCACACCATCCTATAAAGGGATCACCTGGGAACGTATCGAGCAATTGGGGATTCACTGGCCCTGCCCGGCCCCGGAGCATCCCGGCACTCCGATTCTTCATACGGCTCAGTTTACAAGGGGAAAAGGCCTGTTCCATGCCATAGAGCATGTGGCTCCGGCCGAACAGCCGGATGAGGCCTACCCGTTTATACTGACCACCGGGCGGGTACTCTACCACTACCATACCGGCACCATGACCATGAAAACCAAAGGACTGAATATATTATCACCGGAGTGTTTTGTGGAAATATCAGCCAATGACGCGCAAAAACTGGGTCTTGCTGACGGTGCCATGGTGGATGTCTCATCACGGCGGGGTAAAATTTGTGCCAAACTTGAGATTTCATCCAAAGCAGTGGACGGCACAATTTTTATTCCGTTCCACTTTGCAAAGGCGGCTGCCAACGAGCTGACCAATGCGAAAC
>JBNKNP010000073.1:0-10284 GCA_050293905.1 Desulfobacteraceae bacterium
CCTCATTCTTTATCGCTGCCAGGGCAACTTTTGCTTTAAATTCCGGGCTGTACTGTTTTCTTTTTCTACGCATTGTCAATTCCTTTCATTTGGTATTGACTCAGAGCTTAACACATTGTTCGTTTTTTGGGGACCAGCGCAGACATCTCTGTATAGATACCTTTTTGATATAATCGGCTTTTTCTGATTTATCAGAGGAACCGGAAAAATGACCAGTGATTGACAAGGGGATTCGTAGACGTATTCTCCCCCGTTTTCCATACAGTATTCTATATAAAATCGACCCCGACGAAATCATCATAGTTGCTATCATGCACCAGAAAAGACGCCCGAATTATTGGATAGACATATTATAAAAAATTATGTGACGGTTTGTTTGTTTTTATTCGGACCCAAATAACAGGGTAGATCCTGCCGGTAACTTTCGAATTTACCCTCAATCATCTGATCGACAATGAGATCGATTTAGGTGTTTTTGATTAGCGACTGCTATAAATCCCGTTGGATGATACTAAATGACACACCGGAGCTATAGGGCTGCTGTTTGAATTCAAGCATCAACCCGGAGTTCCTTTGGATGACGTTCAGGAAGTCAGCAACTATGTGACGGCTCTTCATCATGGTCTTAAACGAATTGGAGAGAACTTTCCTCTTTCTCTGAGACTGCTTAAAGAAATTCATAGTGTTCTGCTATCGAAGGGTCGTGGTAAAGACTGTGATCCCGGCGAGTTTCGGAGAAGCCAGAACTGGATTGGTGGAAGCCGTCCCGGTAATGCGGCTTTTGTACCACCGTCCCCTGAATATGTTCAGGAATGCATGGGAAAGCTGGAGCTATTTCTGCATGATCAACCGGACAAAACTCAGGTGTTGATCAAGGCTGCATTGGCTCACGTCCAATTCGAAACCATCCACCCGTTCCTTGATGGCAATGGTCGTCTCGGGCGTCTGATCATCACGCTGCTGTTATGTTCTGAAAAAGTCCTTAAAGAACCGATGCTGTATCTCAGCCTTTATTTCAAAACACACCGCCAACGCTATTATGAACTTCTGAACGAAGTACGGCTGACCGGTGACTGGGAGGCTTGGCTCGACTTCTTTGCCGATGCCGTTATTCATACAGCAACAAGAGCCGTTGAAACATCTCAACAATTGATGAAATTGTCCACTGAAGACGGGCTGCGCATTAACGGACTTAAATGTATATCCGGTTCGGCCCATCTCATTCATAAGGCAAAGCTGGAGCGCCCAATAGGTTCACCAAACTCGATCCAGGAAAAAACGCAACTCTCACCAGCCACAGTAAATGCATGCCTGCGTGAACTTGAAAAGCTTGGTATCGTAAAAGAGATAACCGGACAGAAGCGTAACCGTCTTTATTCCTATGTGGAGTACATACAGATCATGAACGAAGGGACCGAGTTGCCTCAATAATCTTATTCGGGCCTAATCTGTAGATCCCAGGAAAAATATAACTCCAACAAAAAAATGAATCGGAGTTCACCGGTTATTTCTGTGGATATTTGATGAATGTATTTGTAGTATTAAAATGTTGTCAAATTTTCCTCCGGTTTTTTCAACCTCTATTTTTGTCTTGACTATAGCTGATTTCCCCTGATACAAGCACGATATGTTGTGCTTGTATCAGGGGAACGTTGATATTTTAGCTTTGGGGATTTTTTCGATACGTTCTCTAACAAAAAGGCAAGTTCCTACCCTTTTCTGATCATCTATTGATAGAGCTTTGCTTATGCTATCCTTTTTTAAATGGAAGATCCGGTCCTGGCAGGATGTGAATCACAGGCTTGCGACAACTTTTCGATGGCTTCAGCTCCAGGCCAATGGCATTGGAATTTGTATCTGCTTTTTCTATTTTTTCTTTTTTGACAAAACAAGCAGCCCGCCGGCCAACTGGTCGGAGGATCTTATACTGTCTGTCATAATGACGGTTCTTTTATTGGCGTTGGGGTCATTGATCAGCTATTTATGGCGTCTGGATATTCAAAGATATGTTGAAAAAAAAATCAAGCACCGGTCCATATCCCCCGAACTGGAGCAAAAGGCCAGGCATAAAATTGTAAATCTGCCCCTTGCATCCGCAACGATCAGTCTGCTGAACTGGTCCTTGGCAGCGGTTGTAATGCCGTTTTTTACCACTGTCGAACCGGGCAGATTTATTTTGAGCATCCAAGTCGGCAGCTTCCTCTGGGTGGCCGTCGGCATCATGATTGCCGGTCTTGTCACCTGCATTATGGTCTTTTTTGCTACTGAATTGTTGTGCCGGCCCATCTGGGAACATTTTTTTCCAAGGGGTGAGCTTCTTCTGATCAAAGGGGTTTTCAGGCTCAATCTCTGGCACAGGATTTTGATCATTTTTTTAATGGCCAGTCTGTTTCCTTTAATGGATATGGCGGTTGTTTCGTATCAGAAAGCCCAGTTAATGATAACTAGTGATCCCGTGGAAACGCTCCATAGCCTGATGTTTTTAATCTTTTTCCTGCTGGCGGTTGAATGTTCCCTGGTGCTGGCTTTGTCCATGTTCATGTCCCGGAGTATTGTCGGGCCGGTTTTGAATTTAAAATCAGCCATGTCAAAAGTAGCAGGAGGAGACTTTAATGCCAGGGCCAAAGTCATTGATAATAATGAACTCGGTGAATTATCCCATCATTTTAATTTAATGACACACGACCTTAAAGAACGGTATATGCTGCTTCAAACGCTGGCAATCGCCAAAGAGGTCCAGCAAAATCTTCTACCGAATCATCCCCCGGATATTCAAGGGCTGGATGTGGCTGGAAAAAGCCTCTATTGTGATCAGACCGGCGGTGATTATTATGATTTTATCGAAGCAGAGTATGACGGGGGAAAATTTTTTGTTTTTGCGGTGGGGGATGTCTCAGGCCACGGTATCCCCTCTGCACTGCTCATGGCATCGGCCAGGGCGTTTCTAAGACAGCGGCTGGCGCTGCCGGGTTCACTGGCTGACATCATCAATGACGTCAATACCCAGTTCTGCACAGATGTCGGGTATTCAGGCCGGTTCATGACCTTGTTTTTGGCTGCTTTCAATCCGGGCGGGAAAACCTTTGGCTGGGTTCGTGCCGGGCATGACCCTGCCCTGGTCTATGATCCTGGGACAGATAATTTTATTGAATTGGGGCTAAAAGGCGGTATTCCTCTGGGTGTGGAGCCGTCCTTTGAATACAATGACTGCGTCACGGCTGACCAGTGCTTTGGCCGGGGACAGGTTCTGTTCATCGGCACAGACGGGATCTGGGAAGCAACCAATCCGGCCGGTGAAATGTTCGGTAAAGAACGGTTAAAGCAAGAACTGCGCAGATGCAGGTTATTATCAGCCGGTCAGATCCTTGAATCTCTTTTGGAAAAGCTGAAGACCTTCAGGGGTGACTCAAAATTTACAGATGATGTCACCATTCTGATTGTCAAAAAAGAGTGATCCGGCAAGCCATTATCATCAATTTCCCAACCCTTTAGGTCTTTGGCGGCACAATTTTAAAGCAGTATTGTTATTTTGCTTTTTTGTTTATCATAGGCAAGCGCGCTATAATCGGACTGCCGGATTGGTGATCATCTGCCAGCTGATGCCGAATTTTGCAAGATACTTCCTCAGCCGGTCTGCATCATTGCTCTTTTTTTTGTTTTCACGGGAGACTGAAAACAGTTTTCTTCCGGCATCTGAAAGCGAAACAGATGCTTTGCATACACTGAGGACATCGGCCAGAAGAGTTTGGTCGAACCGGTCCAGTTTTTCAGAACTTCCTTTTCCCAGAACAGAATCAATCATATCTTTTGATTTGTTTTTCCGGCGATGCTGCCAGAGCGATTCCAGGCGGGTGATTTCCTCAGCCACCACGTCGGATGTAATACGGCCGCCCGGCGCCAGTGTCGCCATCCGGGTTACGGCACCGTTCAGGTCCCTGAAATTGGAGCGCCACTTTCCTTTTTCCGACAGGGCGTATTTCAAAAAGCGTTCTTTTGCCTCTTTATTGAATGTGATATGGCGGTTTGTTTTTTCAGAAAACCGGTCCAGCTCATAGGCAAGGTTGGGTTCGATATCCTCTTTTCTGTTCCGCAGTCCCGGCAGGGCAAAAGACCACAGATTGATCCGGGACAGCAGATCCTCCCGGAACCGGCCTTCTCCCACCCGTTTCTGCAGGTTCTGGTTGGTACCGCAGATCAGTTGAAACCGGCTTTGGCTCTCAAGGTCGGCACCCACCGGCAAAAAGGTTTTCTCTTCGATTGCCCGTAGGAGCATGGCCTGTTCATCCAGTCCCAGCTCCCCGATTTCATCCAGAAAGAGCATGCCGCTGTCTGCACATCTGAGAAGTCCTTCCCGGTCTGATACGGCTCCGGTAAATGCGCCTTTTTTGTGGCCGAAAAGCGCTGACATGGCTGAATCCCCCCTCAGGGTGGCACAGTTGACTTCAACAAAATCACCGGAAATTTGCCGCCGGGTTTTTTTCAGGTCAAAGATTCTCCGGGCAAGCCTGGATTTGCCCGCCCCGGTGGGGCCTGTGATCAGCATCGGCTCCGTGGAATGAATGGCCACCTGTTCCACCTGTTCGATCAACCGGTTAAATTCAGGGTTTTGTGTCTTGATCCCTGACTTTAAAAAAGAAAGATCATCCCTGACTTCCTGCTGAAACCGCATGGCAATCCGGTCATACCTGGACAGATCAAGATCGATAATGGAATATGTGCCGCTGACATCTCCCCGTTTTCCGGCCGGACCTGTCTGGAGAAGGCGGGCCGGGAAATAGTGGGATTCAGTCAGAAGATAGAGACAGATCTGGGCCACATGTGTTCCCGTGGTGATGTGGATCAGGTAATCGTTGTTTTCCGTATCAAAGGGATAGGCCTTTGCAAAATCGTGAAGGGTTCCATAGACTTCTTCAAAATCCCAGGGATCAGCCAGGTCGATTTCGTGTGCAACAACATCGGTTTCAGGAGAAATGCCGGCAATATCCTTGACCAGACGGTCCAGAAGCGATTTGTACTGTTTTTGATATAATAATTCAAACCGGTCCACAAGCAGCTCTTCCTGCTGGCATACGCTGACCGTGGGGCGCCATTTTTCCCAGCGCTTCATTGTTTTTCCGGAATCAAGGATTGGCCCGAGCAGGCCGATGACAACTCTTTGTTTCATTTATCTTTTCATTTATTCTTTTGTCTATATATTTATATATATTTATAAATTATTTATCATGACTGGGTCAAGGTATTTTCCGGAGAGGACTCGATATAATATTTTTTACTCATATTATCAGTGAGTTAAAAGATTAATCCGGTTCGATTCAATTTCTGGCACAGGGGATGCTATTAGCTATTGGCAAGTCGATGTATCGGCTTGTCGAAAACTGCCGGGCCAGCGGCATATCGGCCCTGCCAAAGCAGTGGGCCGGATGTGTTCCGGACATGGATTCTGACGACGGCAGATTTTTGAATAATGGATAGCTCAATGGTAGAGCATCGTGCATTTAACACGAGTGTTGCAGGTTCAATTCCTGCTCCGAACCGGGCGAAAGCCCCTCCGATCGCTTAAAACGATCTTTTACAAACTGGAAACGGGTGCTGCTTGCCTTCTGTTGAAGCCCAAGGGGAAGCAGCCCAAATCGCAGGGCCGGCTGCAGACAGTCCAAACGATTTGATCAAAAGCCGACGCAAAGGCGAAACAGACCGTTCCTTTAGTTGCCATGCAGCACGTGGATACCGTTTTTTAGGACTGCCTGCTAAAACTTTCAGGCATTAAAAAAAACTTAAACAGTGCTCCGCACAACGGACGGCGGGTAAACAGCACCCGGATTCCAAACATTGAAGGAAAAGAAACATGATATGTAAAACAATGATAAACAAATATGAAAAAGGGCTTTTATTTAAAGACAACGAATGTATCGCCATTCTGGACAAGGGATATCATCTTTATCCGGATGTGTTTTCCCGGTACAGAATCGAGAAGGTCAAGCTTGGCGACCCATGGTTTGCGCATAAAGACCTGCGGCTGATTGTTTTGTCGGGTCTGCTTGAAAACCACGCTGAAATCATCGACCTGAAGGATGACCAAAGAGCGCTGGTATGGATGGACAACCGGTTCAACAGGGTCCTTGGCCCGGGCCTGTACGCCGTATGGAAAGGGGGTGCCGACATCCGGATCGAGACCGTGACCACCGAAAATATACGGTTTGAGCACAGCCAGGCACATGCCATATCAAATGCTGCATCTGCCGCGGAACAAATGGATATTGTTGATGTCGTCCAGGGGTCTATCTGTCTGTTTTACAACAACGGAAAACTGGAGGCAGAATTAAAGCCGGGCAGGTATCTGTTCTGGAAAAAAACGGCAAAAACACATTTTTATCATATTGACATGCGTGAAAATGTTATTGATATTTCAGGACAGGAGATCATGACCTCGGACAAAGTTACCCTGAGACTGAATGCTGTATTATGTTATAAAGTCCATGATGCGGCAAAATCAGTCAGCACTGCCGGGGAGTCTGTGCAGGCCCTGTACAGGGAAACCCAGCTGGCGTTGCGCTCGGTTGTGGGAACCTATGAAATCGATACCCTTTTGTCGGAAAAAGAAAGGGTAGCCAAAGATCTTGAAGCGGCAGCCGCAAAAAGAGCCGGGGATTTCGGGGTCACTGTCATTTCACTGGGCATCCGGGATATTATCCTGCCGGGTGAAATGAAGACCCTGCTCAACCGTGTCATTGAAGCCAGGAAAGCAGCCGATGCCAACCTGATCACCCGAAGGGAAGAGACAGCGGCCATCCGCAGCCAGGCGAACACGGCAAAAATTCTTGAGCAGAACCCGACCCTGATGCGGCTTCGGGAGCTTGATCTTCTGGAAAAAATAGCCTGCGACTCCAAAATGAGCATCGTTCTTGGAGAAAAAGGGCTGGCAGACAGGATCGTTAATTTATTATAAGAAATCATCCCGGCCCTGCCATTTTTGATGCTGGCCGGGGTGTTAAAAAAGAAAGGTTTAACAATGATTGTCATTGACGGATCATACGGAGAAGGAGGCGGTCAGATTTTACGGACATCGCTTGCGCTCTCCCTTGTGACGGGAAAACCGTTCCGGATCGAAAATATCCGGTCCGGGCGAAAAAAACCCGGTCTGATGCGGCAGCACCTGACGGCACTCAATGCTGCCGCTGAAATCGGAAATGCCACCGTGTCGGGCAGCCGTACCGGCTCCACCCGGTTTACCTTTGAGCCGGAAAGTATCCGGGCAGGGAATTACCGGTTTGCCGTGGGAACGGCCGGAAGCTGCACCCTGGTGCTCCAGACCATTCTGCCGGCCTTGCTTGCGGCAGGCGGGCCGTCTGAAGTTGTTCTGGAAGGCGGGACACATAATCCCTTTGCACCGCCCTATGATTTTCTGGAAAAAGCCTTTTTGCCGGTGCTGTCAAAAATGGGCGCTGAAATCAGCCCCAGACTTTCCGGCTATGGTTTTTATCCTGCCGGCGGCGGACGCTTTTCCGTCTCCATCTGCCCGCCGGAGAAACTGAAGCCCATAGAGCTGATGCAGCGGGGGGCGCTCCTTAACATCAGGGCCACGGCTTTAGTGGCAAATGTGCCGGAGCATGTTGCCCAAAGAGAACTTCATATGGTTGAAAACAAACTGGGCTGGCCGGCAGATTGTCTGACAGCCCGGGTGGTGAAAAACTCTCCGGGACCGGGTAATATTTTGAGCCTTGCTGTCCAGAGTGAAGCCGTAACCGAAATTTTCACCGGTTTTGGTGAAAAAGGGGTGTCAGCAGAACGGGTGGCAAAAAAGGCGATCCGCCTGGCAAAAGAATATCTTGCTTCTGATGCGCCTGTCGGCAGATATCTGGCAGACCAGCTGCTGGTGCCCATGAGCCTTGCCGGCGGCGGCAGATACCGGACATTGCCTTTGACTCGGCATACAACGACCAACATCGATATTATTAAAAAATTTATTGATATCGATATACGAACAGAAAAAATCGATAATACCTGTTTTGACATTATTATCGGAGGATAAATAAAATGGAATGGATTAAAGACGAAAAAAAATACAAAGTACATATTAAATCCTGGTGCAGGGACGTGGAAAGCATGGCCATGTCCCAGGCGGAAGATCTGGCACAGCACCCGTGCGTTTTCAGACATGTCGCCCTGATGCCGGACTGTCATCCGGGATACGGGATGCCCATCGGTGGTGTGATCGCCTGCAGGGATGCGGTCATTCCCAACGCCGTCGGTGTGGATATCGGATGCGGTATGGGTGCTGTAAAAACCAGTATCCGTATTCCAAAGCCCGTTGATAAGCCGGCTCTCCGGGAGGTGACGGACCGGGTGAAGGAACTTATCCCCTGCGGAGAGGGGCGATCCCATTTAAAACCGCAGAAGTGGCAGGGGATGCCTCAAAAGCTTGAAGCATTCGCTGACCGGGGCTGGTATTGCGAACATGTCACGGTCCTTGCTAAAAAGAACCTGGGATCCCTGGGCGGCGGTAATCATTTTATTGAAGTCCAGGCCGGCGATGACGGATTTATCTGGCTGATGATCCACTCCGGCTCCCGTCATCTGGGCAACATGATCGCAAGGTATTACAACAAAATCGCCGTGGACCTGAATGAAAAATGGAAGGCTGATGTCCCGGGAAAAGACCTTGCTTTTCTTCCGGTGGATTCACAGGAAGGGCAGGCCTATATCAAAGATATGAATTTTGCCCTGGAATATGCCCGGGAAAACCGCAGAAGAATCATGGAAAATTTCATGGCAGCATTCTCTTTGGTTTTTACGGATGCCGAGTTCGGCCGGACAGTGAATATTCACCATAATTATGCTTCGCTGGAGAACCATTTCGGGGAAAATGTCTGGGTTCACCGCAAAGGCGCCACGTCTGCCCGGAAAGGAGAGACCGGTATCATCCCCGGCTCCATGGGCGCTCCGTCCTATATTGTGGAAGGACTTGGCAATCCTGATTCATTTACTTCCTGCTCCCACGGTGCAGGCCGGGTGCTGGGACGGAATCAGGCATCCAATACCCTGACGCTGGAAGAATGTGATCACGCCATGGGCGATATCGTCTATGACCGGTGGAATAAACGCCGGGGCTGGAAAAAGAAAAAAGGTGGTGGAAAATTTGACCTTGGTGAGGCCCCCCAGGCCTATAAAGACATTGACCAGGTTATCAGCGCCGAGCTTGACCTGATCAGACCTGTTGTAAAACTGTGGCCGCTCGCGGTTGTCAAGGGATAATCCCAACATGGCGATTCACGGTGGTACAGCCGCCGTGAACAAACCGTTGGATGGGTTGGCCGGCAATAAAAAAGCGGGGTTATCCCTGCTGCCTCTTCTTGATGAGTTGAATGACCTCCCTGTTGAACGCACATTCACAAAAAGCGTCACAGCGGTCAAGCGAATCTTTGTCCAGGCAATAGCTGGGGCATTCTTCCTTTCGGTTTTTGCGTTCCTCATACCTCTTCCCTTTATACATGCTTATAAATTCTTTTGCTTTGATGGTCAGGGTGGTAAAGCATCCTTCTTTTTTATGGGTAAAATAAAAAAGCCCGAGTTCAAGTTTTTTAAAGTTTGCCACATACCCGATTATTTCAAGGGAAGCATCATCAAGAAAATCGTCCCGGGTTTCCCATTTGGTCTGACATAGAGGGCATGTTTTGAATGATCCTGTCATGGTTATTTTTTTATTTGTTTCCTTTTATGGTCCTTAATCGTTACGCTAAAAAAAAGATTTAAGTGGTAATATAATACGCTGGAATGCTTTTTCAAGCAAAAGTTATGAGAAGATTCCAGGGCCATCGTGATGAATGCCAACCACGATGGCCCAAAAGATGCTTTTTAAGGTTTGCGGCCGGAAAAAGATCCGGCCGTCTGCCGGGGCATTATATGTTAAGCCACCGAGCGGGTTTTATTGTCGCTTTGGTCCAGAGTAATCATGTGCGGCAGGCAGTGACCGGAAGTGTTGTTTTCCAGTCTTGCAAACAGGCGCCTGGCTTCATCGCGGGTGACCATGAAATGCCGTACGCCAGGGGCAAAGATGCCATAGGCGGCGTAATAAGCCAGTACCCGGTTCCTGGCCAATTTTTCATACATCCGTTTCAGCACGACAGCATCGTCGTTAATGCCTTTCAGGAGCGGGCCCTGCTGCAGCATGATGATTCCCGCATCGGCCAGCAGATTGAGTTTTTCCTCGCAATAGGGCGTTACCTCGGCCGGATGAACAAAAGAGAGGGATAGAAAAACCGGCTTGTATCTGGTCAGCATGTCCAC
>JBNKNP010000074.1:0-50874 GCA_050293905.1 Desulfobacteraceae bacterium
GGCATTTTCCAGATGTTCGGGTAAGGCCCTCTGGCTTTCTAAAAAGGCGCGACCCAATTCACCCAGAATTATTTTAACGGCAAAACCCGGTGCCGGTAAAAATGCCGGACGGTTCAACGTTCTGCCCAGGGCTTTTGCCATTTCTTTCTGGCGAACCGGTTCAGGTGCCGTAAAATTAAATATACCCTCAAGACCATCCTGTTCAATTAAAAACAGAATCGCTTTTTCAATATCTTTAATATGAATCCATGGAAACCATTGCCTTCCGTTGCCCAGCGGGCCTCCGACAAACATCTTAAAGGCCGGCACCATCCTGGCCAGAGCACCCCGCTGGCCCAGAACAACACCGAACCGCATAATACAGACCCCAGCACCTTTTGTTCTTGCTTTCAGCCCTTCTGTTTCCCAATCCAAACAGACCCGTGATAAAAAGCCATGTCCAGGTGCTTTTTCTTCCGTAATCAATTCATCACCGCAATGGCCATATATTCCAACTGCCGATGTCGTCAGCAGCTTTTGATTCCCGCCTTTTTCAATGGCATTGACAATATGCCTTGTGGTTAACACCCTGGAATTGTAAATGGCCTGTCTGGTCTTTTTTGTCCAGAGCCTGAAAATATTGTAACCGGCCAGGTTAATAATAATATCAGCCTCTGCAACCTTATCCTGCCAGGCGCCTTCCTTTGAAGTATCTGTACTGATCCATTCGAACCGCTCTTCTGCTGCCTGCACCGGATGCCGTAAAGATGTTCCTGTTCCTGTAACAAAATGACCGTCTGCCAGCAAAGCCTGTGAAAGGTGTGTTCCGACAAAACCGGATGCGCCGGTGATCAAGATTTTTTTCATTACACCCTCCCCCCTTGATTTTAAGGATAATAGAGATCGAGTCGATAAAAACCGTAGAGTTTAAAATAACGCTTATTTTAAAAATGTAAATGTGCTGGTATTAAAGTTATCAGGACGAATCTTTCTTTCACTGGGTTTTCTTTTATGTTATTATTCCTGTATTGGGATTAATTTTAATTTCCTTCCAAGGCGGACGGTCATGGCATCAAAAAAACTGCATGAGCATTCTCTGTACGAGCGACTCTTTGAAAATGCCTATTCCATTATGCTGATCCTGAATCCTGACACAGGTGAAATCCTTGATGCCAACAAAGCTGCTGTAAAATTTTATCAATATTCCAAACAGGAACTGCTGGAGATGAATATCTCTCAGTTGAACACTCTTTCAGAAAAGCAGATCAGCAAAGAAATGAACAAGGCCAAACTCCAGAAACGAAATTATTTTAATTTCACTCACCGGTTAAAAAACGGTGAAATAAGAAAAGTGGAGGCCTATACCAGCCCGATTGAAATTGCAAATCAAAAAGTCCTGTGCTCTATCATCCATGACATCAGTCAACGAAAAATTGATGAAGAAAAACTTCGAAAAAGTGAAAGCACCATCCGGGCCATGATCAATGCCACCAGCAGCATGGTTTATTTGATCGATCTTCAGGGAATAATCATTGACATGAACCCCCAGGGGGCCAGGCGGTTATCAAAAACACCGGCTCAGTTAATCGGCGAAAAGATTAATCTCATTTTTCCGGAAGATGAGCATGATTTGATTATTTCAATGAGCAACAGGGTGG
Source organism: Desulfobacteraceae bacterium (assembly GCA_050293905.1). Taxonomy (GTDB): domain Bacteria; phylum Desulfobacterota; class Desulfobacteria; order Desulfobacterales; family Desulfobacteraceae; genus Desulfobacula. The sequence goes on from JBNKNP010000074.1 coordinate 1,638, forward strand.
TTGAAACACAAGACAGCCTGAACTACCAGAAAAACAGAGACGGCCGGTATTATGACATTACTTTTTATCCGGTGTTCAATAAAAAAAAAGAGGTTGACAGGATCTGTATATTTACCAGGGATATTACGGATTTAAAAATGACTGAAAAAGTACTGGCAGCAGTTGAAACCGCCGGCGGCGTCTGTCATGAAATGAATCAGCCGCTCCAGGTGATCCTGGGCAATCTTGAACTGCTTCGCTTAAATCTGGAAAAAGACGATCCCAATCAAAAATTTATCGACGTTTTGATGAACCAGACGGAACGGCTGGGAATTATCACCAAAAAACTGGCCCACATTACCCGGTATGAAACAAAAGAATACATTAAAGGCACTATCTTTGATATCAACCGCTCCAGCGAGATTGAATAACAGATATGCATTCCAGGAGTAAAGCATGACGGACTCATCATCACAACTGATAAAAAATATTCCTTAGATGCAATGGTACAAATCCTGGATGGTGAAGCACTGATCAATATTGACGGCAGGGGAATCGGCAGCCTGTAATCTCTTATCCCACAGGTTAAACCGCTTATTCAGGCACTTAGTGCATATCGGCTGCGACGTCGCTTGTTTTGTTTTCCTGAACAATTGAATCGTTCGATTCTGTTTTTAAATTTTTCCGGATAAATCACCATTCCAATTGAGTTGCCGGAAGGATTCAATTGCCTGCCCATTAACAGACTTGCCCCAAAAAATACGAATAAACCTACCAGATTAAGCCATGGCATATAAGGACTGTCACTTCCCGCAATCAACAGTCCTGCCGCCCACGCCGTCCCGGCCAGACCCGTGATGCAATGATGATAAATATTTTTTTCAGCATGTTTCATTTTATCCTCCGTATATTTTATAATTTTCAACAATTGTTTAATAAACTAAACAGGCCGGTTAAAAAAAAGCCTACCGGTATTCCCGGCAGCTCCAGATAACCTTTCCGATGATTCTTACCTTATCTGTTTGATCCCTTTCCAGGAAAATCGGTTCATAGTCTTTGTTGTCACTGCAAAGCACCAGTTTGTCCGGATGCTTTTCCAGGCGTTTCACCAGTATGGTGTCTTCCACTCCAACCGCATAAATGGCCCCGGCAATAATATTTTTCTGAGACTGATCAATCAGCACGGTATCCCCTTCTTTAATTACCGGTTCCATGCTCTGACCAAACACTTCCATGGCCACCATATTCTTTGCAGACCCTTTTTTTGACAGCCATTTGCTCTGAAAGGAAAGGTAATCGCCGATGTCTTCCCGGCACTCAAAAGAGCCTGTGCCGGCAGACAACCGCGCCAGGACTTTTGGGATAAATTTAAACTCCACATCCTGGTCAGTCTGCGTCTTTAGAAATACATTCCCCACACCGGATTCAATCCATTCAGGGTTGAACCCGAACCTTCGATACAATTTAACAATCCACTTATCCGGAATCTTGTTTTTATTTCTTGCATGGGTAATTCCCGACCGGTTGATTCCCAGCTCTTTTGCCAGTTCCGACTGGGAATGAATTCCTGTGGCATCCTGAATTCTTTTCAATAATTCATCAACGGTGTTCATGGCCCTGCCCTTTAAGTACGATTATTTACACTTCAGTTTAAATTACTATGGCAGGCCTGGTGAAATAATGCAACACTTTTTTTATTTTTTATTCTGCCCGGGATAATAAACTTCCCAAAAGATCTCAGGACACCAAATCAAATCCGGGCTTCTTGAACAATGGATTGAATACGACCGTATCAGAATGTTACATGATCGGATTGGTATGTGGATTAGAATTTCTTAGAGAATGAAATGCCTGCAGAACCTGACTGGGGGGTTGTTTTGAGTTCCACAGTCATGCCGTATGGCAGCAGTTCATTGAATTTCTGACTGACGATTCCCAGCTCGAACTCTTTTTTTTCATGCTGGTAAACCAGGTTTAAAGCTGCGTCAGAAAAACCGGTTTTTAATTGAATGCCGGAAGGGTTTAACACGTCTATGGAAAGAATCTCTTCAGAAAAAGCAAGATTCGATTCTGCAGTAAGGATCGGGTCTTGAGCAAAGCATGAAGAACAGATACTGATTATAATGATGGAAAGAGAAAAAATAAGAGATTTAATAAGATGTTGTCTGGTGTTTTTTTTGGTTTTCATTGTCTTATCTCCGTTGTGTTATATCTTTTCTCCCTTTGGAAATTAATAAGAGCAAAAAGCATGCTACGCTGATATTATTTTTTAATATTATTCTAACATACCAAATTAACAGGATTTTTAATCTAAAAAGAATTTGTTTAACAGGCAGTACCACAAAATAAGGATGTGATATTTCACACCCTATATGACATTTCGCTATAAATAGGATAAAAAATTAAGGGAATTTCACCAGCGCGACCGTAATTGATCGACAGGTCAGCCTGCGCCGGACAGTTATTTTCGATATTTCTTTAAAAAATCCGGGTCGTTTTCAACGATAATATGTGTCTCCATGGAACCGGTGGTTATTCCGTTGGAGCTTGTTGCCGTGATCTGATGTTTTCCAATAGACAGGTTGGCTGTAATTTTTTTTCCGGTCCCCAGCTCACCGTCAATATCGCTTTGCCAGACAATCCTGTCTGAGAAATCCCCTTTAATCGACAGCGCAATTCCCTCAAGCTCAATGGGCAGATCAGATGTGTAAAAATACTGGCCATAACGGGGTTTCCGGATAAACACTTCAGTGGAATCATCCTCATCAATGTCAATATCCTTTGACAATTTCATATATTCATTGAGATTGATTTTGGGAATAAACTCGAGCTTTTTCTTTAGATAAAAAAGGCGGATCTCTTTTTTTATTTCCGGCAGATTTTTATAATTTTCCTGATCATATTGATTAAATACTTTTATAATTTCAATTACTTTTTCATATTCTTTTGCCTGGTACAGTTTTATAAGCTGATTATACCGATCATCAATATGAACAATAAACTCCTGTTTTATCCTTTCTTTTTCAAGCGCTTCGGCTTTTTTTCTGATGGATTCCGCCCGCATGTCAATGATTAGTTTGAATATCAGATTAAAAAGCACAAAAAAGAATACAGCTAAAATAACAACAACCTGGATGGAATATTTTGTTTTTTCAGAAGGCATATCAGGGCCTGCACCTTTTAATTGTTAAAACCTAATTTGTCATTCTAATGAATGAAAGTCTATCCGTAAAGCCTTTTTAAAGGACATTCGGGTATAAAACCACAAATTTTATAATTTTGGCAAATCTACCCGGTCAATATTTGTTTTTTTTGCCAAAACCGTGTACATCTCTGTCATGGGGGAAACATGTCCATTGAAAAATCAAATTGACATAAGGGACCGGCCCAGTTTATCCGGTGAAGAAATCCTTAATTTAAATTTTATTAACGGATCCGGTCCTTACCGGTTTAGGAAATATTACAGGTCAGGCCTGAGGTCCCATGTATTTGAGGTGCTTCAGGCCGGGGATATTGCCTTGGAAATCAACGGAATCGTGAAAAACGGGGTCAGGGTTTTCCCAAGAGCATATCCCCAAAAAATATTCAGAATATTTCGCACCCGGTTTACCCATGCGGATGAAATTTTTTTTGAAATCAATAAATATCATATGCTTTTGGAGGCACTTGGTACCGACCATATTGCACTTTCAGAGGAATTTATCGTGGATTATGATATCAACGGGAAACGGCAGATTCTTTTGTGCGGTCTTCAGGAATATATTGACGGGGAAATCCTTGATCCCTGGAAAATTTCCGGACCGACCTATCTTGCCGGCCTGTCCGGCTCATTTCCGGGTATTGGGGAAAAAAAATCTGCATGGGTTGAAACTGCCGAAAAAAATATAAAAACGTTCATAAAAAAAATCCATCAGATGATACGGGAAAAAAAATATATCCCTGACCTTGCCGGGATTGGCAACCTGGTCCTTACCCGGACCGGAATGTTGAAACTGGTGGATATCAATAATATTGTCAGTATTGATTTTAATCCGGAAATTCATATTGATGACAAAGGATATCCCGCCTGTGATGTTTCAGTGCATGTCCTTCACATGCTTGAAACAAAGCTTCTTGGTACGGATTCAAAGATGAATCATCCGCTCTATGATTTCTTTTTGAACAAAGAAAGGAAACAAAGAGTAAAAGAACTTGAAAAACAATTTTACAGCACTCTGTAATCGAAATCGGGACGTTTTTAATGTGTGGGTTTAAACCTGCTGCTAACGGGTTTCCGCCTTTGGGTCAATATCCATGTGATCCGCCCCTGCGACTGGGGTGGTGTCAATATACGTCTGGGCAATATTCGCGGAATACAGGACAATCTGCTTCATTAAATCCATCAGTTCCATATGAATCTCATCAGTTTCCACAGTATTCTGCTCTTTTCGGATAATCCGTTTAAGATGTCTGGCCCGGTATTTTGATTCAAGACTCAGATATTTTCTTTCTTTTTTCATGATATGCTGGGCAAGTTCGAGATCCGGCTCTAAAAAGGCCCGGCGCAGCAGGCCGATCTGTTTGCTCACTTTAGAGTGATAAATCATCAATTCTTCTTTTCCTTCTGCGGAAAAATCAAATTGAAGATTTTTTTTCTTGGCAATCAAAGGGATCATATTTCTGTGAATGATATCTGCCATGCTTTCAATATCCTTTACAATGGAAACCATGCCAAAGACTTCTTTAGCCTGTCTGCGGGAAATATTTTTCTGGGCAATACGGGTCAGATACAGGCTGATCTTTTCTTCTAAAAAATCAATTTTTTCTTCTCTTAAATCGATCCCCTCCAGCAGGGTCAATTCCGGAAAAACGGCATCCTGTTTAGGGATCTCACGGATCAGGTATTTCGCATCTTCGTCGGAGGAGGCCTCTTTTGAGATCTGTTTTTCATCAGACAAAAAAGGAATGATAATCGCATGAAGCATTTTGCCCAGCAGCCCGGCCATTCTGGACATTTCCGCCCGCGCCAGATCAATGGCGAGCGACGGGGTTGCCAGCACGGCATCATCAATATGGTGGGTTTTAATCTCACGGCTTTTAGGCTGTTCTTTTTCCGGAAAAATCCTGTATATGACACCGGAAAAAAACCGGATAAACGGCAGGAACACAATACCTAAGCTGACATTAAAAATCGTGTGTGCATTGGCAAGCTGCCGGGCGGTTCCGGATCCGAACTGCTCTGCCAGGGCCCGGATAATCTGGGCAAACCAGGGAATCCAGAATACAAACAACATGACTCCGGCCAGTTTGAACATGACATGGGCAATGGCCACCCGTTTAGCCTCCCTGGATGCACCGATACCGGCAAGGACTGCGGTCACACAGGTACCGATATTCGCCCCGAAAATCACCGGAATACCGGCTTCAAGGGAAATCAGTCCCTGCTGGGCAAGGACAATAAGCACACCTGTTGTTGCACTGCTGCTCTGAATGACAGCGGTAAATGCCGCACCAATAAAGATTCCCATGAACGGATTTTCAAGGTTTTCCATCAGATCAAGAAAGACCGGATAGGTTCGCAGCGGTTTCATGGAATCGCTCATCAATTTCATGCCGAAAAACAAGATCCCGAATCCAAGGATAATTTCCCCGATGGATCTTGTTTTTGCCGTCTTGCCCAGCATTTTGAATGCGAATCCGGCCGCCACCATGAGAAGGGCATAATCTGTAAGTTTGAACGCGATCATCTGTGCGGTAATGGTTGTACCGATATCAGCGCCTAAAATGACGCCCATGGACTGGACGGAATTCAGCAGGCCCGCCTGGACAAAACTGACCAGCATGACTGTGGTGGCACTGCTGGACTGAATCACCATGGTCACAAAGGCACCGACAATCAGTGCGATCACCCGGTTTTTGGTCAGCGAGGCAAGGATGGCCCGCATTTTATTGCCTGCCGTCCGTTTCATCCCGCTGCTCATCAGATCCATACCATAAAGAAAAAAAGCCAGTCCACCGGCCACACCGATAAAAATCCGGCTCCATGCAAGATCAGTCGATCCGATATTGTCCTGTCCGGCAAAGGCCGGAGAGATCAACCACAGCAGTCCGACAACAACCACTGATCTAATAATGGCAGGCAAGGTTTTCATCATTTGATCAGTTTGACAATCTGCCTGAACTGATCACCTGTTGCAGCTCCCATCAATTCAAAGAGGATCATTTCAAGACTGGTTATCTGTACGCCGGACTGCACCAGCCGCTGCAGTCCGATATCCTTATTTTCTTTGGTCCGTGAAGAAACACAGTCCGCCACCACCTGAACCTGATGCCCCATCTGAATCAAATCCCATCCGGTCTGAAAAACACAGATATGGGTTTCAATTCCGCACAGCAGCACCTGATCCCGGCCGGTCCTGTTAAATTGTTCCATGAAAACCGGCTCGTTACAGCAGGAAAAGGCATCTTTTTTAATCGGGGATTCATGGGTGAGAAATTGGGCTACTTCGTCACGGGTGGACCCAAGCTTATCTGGAATCTGTTCCATCCAGAGAATGGGCACACCAAGAATTTTCATTCCCTGAATCAGCAGAGCGATGGATTTAAACAATTGATCCCGGCCGGCCATCAGCCCGGCCAGCCGGCCCTGTACATCAATTAAGAGCAGAACGGTCCTGTCAATGGAAAACATAGGCTTTCTCCTTTGGAGACAACTTCCGATCACAAGAAGATTTATGATCTTTCTTACCGTTTTGCCGTCAATTTTACTACAAAAACAGGTTTTTATCAATAATTTACACCGGCAGCCTGAACAAATTCAGCACTATGGGAATGACAGGGCGTAACGCCATACACCATCTGACACGACGGGCAGGTATCTTCCATGGTGGTCATCTCAAAAACAGTGCTGCAGTTTGAGCATTCAATCTTAAGGGCAGCAGCCAGAGGCGAGGTGTTAAATCCCATTGTTCTGATCTTGTCCACAACCAGTTTTCCGTTCTCAAATACGGTTGAACATCCATCGTGCATAATTTCATTCTCCTGTTATTCGGGTTAGGTTTAGACAAAATTACCAGAAAAACAATATCAACGGATTGACATAGATCAAAAAACAATAAAAAACTGGAATATTAAACCGGTTTATAGTACTCCATATTTATAAATTCAGATATACACACAATTTCACCATTACGGAGAATCCTATGGACACCTACTACAACCCGGAAGACCTTTCAAAATTTGAAGACATCGGCAAGGATGCCCCTGAACTTGCAAAAAAATTTTTTGATTACTACAGTGCTGTCTTCACTGAAGGCGAATTATCCGAAAGAGAAAAAGCTTTGATCGCACTTGCGGTTGCCACGGCGGTTCAGTGCCCCTACTGCATTGATGCCTATACCAGAGCCTGCCTGGAAAAAGGATCCAATTTAACGGAAATGACCGAAGCCCTGCATGTGGTGACCGCCATCCGCGGCGGCGCTTCCCTGGTCCATGGTGTTCAGATGAGAAATATTGCTGAAAAGCTTTCCATGTAACAGGAAAAATTCATGTCAGAATTTACCCCTTCATTTTCAAACACGCTTGAGCAATATGACTTGAAGCTTACCCGTTATCCTGCCACAACGCTTCAGATAAATCTGGGTCTTTTGTGCAACCAGGTTTGCAGACATTGTCATCTGTCTGCCGGACCGGATAAAAAAGAAGCAGTCATGTCCCGGCAAACCATGGACCAGGTCATTGAATTTGCCCGGAAAGGACCATTTGAAATTATTGATATTACCGGCGGTGCCCCGGAAATGAATCCTGACCTGGATTATTTTATAGAAAAGCTTTCCTGCCTTTCAAAATCCCTGATGCTGCGTTCCAATCTCAGTGCACTGTCAGACAGAAACACAGATGGACTGCTGGATCTTTTAAAAACCCATAAGGTTACCATTGTCGCCTCTTTTCCTTCCCTGGACCAGCGCCAGACAGACAGCCAGAGGGGAAGCGGTATCTTTGAAAAAAGCATTGAGGCGTTGATCATGCTTAACAAACACGGCTGGGGCAGACAGGGAACCGGCCCGGACCATAATCCGGAACTGAATCTGGTTGCCAACCCCTCTGGTGCATTTTTACCTTCTTCCCAGCAGGCCACCGAAAAAAGGTATAGACAGATATTATTAAAAAAATACAATATCACCTTCAATAATGCCTACACTTTTGCCAATATGCCCCTGGGACGCTTTAAAGAATGGCTTGTCAAAACGGGGAATTATGAAAACTATCTGAAAGAACTGCACAAGAGCTTTAATCCCTGCACCGTGGACAGTCTGATGTGCCGGAATCTGATCTCCGTATCCTGGGACGGTTATCTGTTTGACTGTGACTTTAACCTGGCAGCCGGCCTTTTTAAATCAAACCGGAAGACACACATTGCCGAGGTATCACCGACAGGGTTTGAAAATGATGCCATTGCCGTGGACAATCATTGTTATGCCTGCACTGCCGGCAGCGGATTTACCTGAGGCGGCGCCATTGCCTCCTGAGTTCCGGGAGCCGAGTTTTAAGCGTTCAGGCGGCGCAGCACATCCTGATAATGAGGCCTGTCTGAATCCTGGAAAAAAATACCCAGCCCGTAGGGTTCTTCTTCCGAGGCCCGCAGGGCGGCTTCCATATTTTTTTCTTCAATACGGATATCCAGATCATAGACATTTTCTTTAAGATTTTTCCAGGTTCTGTTTGCTTTGTCAAAGGTGACACAGGGAGTCAAAATCTGGATAAAACTGAATCCCTGGTGAAGTGTGCCTGCCTTGATAATCTCTTTTAACCCCTGGGGATCACCGGCATATCCGCGTGCCACAAAGGATGACCCATAGGCCAGTGCCAGCTTGATCGGATTCAATGGTGTGTCCGGATTTCCCACCGGATGGGAGTTGGTCTTCATTTCAAAAGGAGTGGTGGATGAAGACTGTCCTTTGGTCAATCCGTAAATGGAATTATCAAACAGAAGAAAGGTGATATTGATGTTCTTTCTGGCCACGTGGGGCAGATGGCCGCCGCCGATTCCCAGCGCGTCACCGTCCCCTGCCACGGCAAATACGGTTAAATCCTCTCTTGCAAGCTTAAGACCGGAGGCCACGGGAATGGACCGGCCGTGCAGGGTGTGAAATCCGTAAGACTGAATAAAAATAGGCGTCCGGCCTGAACAGCCGATGCCGGAGACCGCAACTATCTCTTCATGCTTGAGATCCAGCTCCCGGCAGGCTTTGTAAAAGGCATCCATGATCCCGAAATATCCGCAGCCCGGACACCAGGTCGGCAGATCCGGCGACCGGTATTTTAGAAAATCAACTGCCTTGACATGGTCTATTTTTTCATCCAAATATGCTGGTTTGATCTTTTCCATTACATCTTCCTTATCTGTTGCAGAATATCTTCAGAGGCCATGGGACGGCCGGTGATAAAATTAAGCCGTTCAACCGGCCGTTTTAAAACACTTGATGCAAATGCAGCAAATTGTCCTGAAAAATTCAGTTCCGGAATCAGGATCTTTTTGCATTTATCGGCAAATGCCTTGAGCTCTTTTTCAGGGAACGGACTTAACAGAACAGAGCTGAAAGACGCTGCATTGATGCCGTCTTTTCCGGCGGACATGACCGCTTCATGGGCAGCACCCGCGCTTGACCCCCAGGAAATTACGCCGATATCATATGTTTCTTTGCCCGGCGAATTTTCAGAATCCGGCTGAGAGTGATGGATCTCTACCTCGGGTGCCTCGGAAAGTACCGAGTAAAACTTTTTAAATCGTTTTTCAGTCATTTTCAGATGTCCCTGATCCGTATAATTGGGACGGCCGTTTTCATCGTGTTCCAGGCCTGTGGCAAAAAAGACGCCTCCGGGGGTTCCGGGGATGGCCCGGGGAGATATCCCGCTTTCAGTGATTTTGTATCTTTGATAATCTTTCAACTGCTCAGGCGTAGGGGCTATATTGGCATCCAGTAATCGGGCCCCTGGTTTTTCGGGGATATTGATATTCCGGATGCTGTTGGACAAAAAGAAATCCAGCAGCAGAATCACCAGGGTCTGGTATTTTTCAGCCAGGTAGAGGGCAAGCACGGTTGCCTCATAGCAGGAGGCTGTATCCGTAGGCGCCAGGACAATCCTCGGACAGTCCCCGGTGCCGCCGTTGACAGCACTGTTATAGTCGCTCTGTTCAGTCTTTGTCGGGATGCCTGTGGACGGCCCCCCCCTTTGTGAATCAATAATCACGGCCGGCACTTCAGCCATGACCGACAAACCGGTAAATTCCGTCATCAAGGCGAATCCCGGACCAGACGTCGCTGTCATGGCCCGTCTGCCGCCATACCCTGCTCCCACGACCGCCCCGATTGCCGAAATCTCATCTTCGGTCTGGAGCAGTGCCCCTCCGTGCTTAGGCAGTTCCTTGCTTAAAATTTCCATGATTTTAGTGGCAGGTGTAATGGGATAACCGGCATAAAATTTTAAACCGGCATCAAGGGCTGCCCGGGCCACCAGCTGATTACCGTTGATGATCAGCTTCTCAGTGGGTTCCGGCATATGGATCCCTTCAAAGGTGTAAGGATCACTTTTTTTGATATTTTGTTTTGTCCAGTCGTAGCCTTCCATAAAAGAATTAACATTGGAATCAATCACAATTTGTTTCTTTTGGGCATATCTGGCTTTAATGGAATCTGTAAATGCGTCTTTTTCCATGGAAAATAGAGCGGCCAGCGCCCCTAACGCCACCATGTTCATGCCTCTGGCATTCCCGGCAGCCTTATGGGCCAGCATGTTCAACGGGATTCCATAGGATATGATCCCGGGAGTTGCCCGGCCCACAACGCTTTGATCCTCCGGATGTGGTTTGGCAGGCTGATTGTCATAAATAAGCACCCCGGTTTCTTTTAACGCTGACAATTGAGATATGGAATGCTTATCATTCAAGGCAATCAGCACATCAGCATATTTGCCCGGTGAATAAATCCGGCTGGAACTGATCCGGGTGTGGGCTACACATTTTCCAAAACCTCTGATCTCAGCCGGATACGAATCAAAAGACATGATCTCAAATCCCTGGCCGCTCATGAACCGGCTCAGTATTTCCCCGGCAGAAATTGTTCCTTCTCCTGCACTGCCGCATATCTCAATTACCACATTCACATCTTTCATCACTCATCATCCTTAAAAACTTGCGGTTTATCATCAGGATTCATCATTTACATCTCTTCGCTGATATCTTCCCACCAGGTGGTCTTGATCATTACGCCTTCCATATCAAAATAGCGCCTGCCCACGGATTTAACCTTACTTTGATCTCCCAGAAGGTTCAGCGCAGCCAGCTCCCCCTGGGCAGCCGCGTTGGGCCATCCAATGGTGGCTGTATATGTTTTAATATCCGGATTATAAATCTGGGCGCAGGACCCGCAGGCATATATATCCGCCACACTGGTTTTCAAATACTCATCCACCAGTACGCCGTAATCCGTATCAATACCCGAGCTTTTTAAAAAACCAATATTCGGGACCAGCCCGTTAAAGGAAAATATCATGTCTGCACTGATCTCAAAGCCTTTGCCTGTTGTTATCAGGAAAGCATCCTGATCCGGATTAATGGCTGCAATATCATCCTTGATCAGGGCAGTGACCCCGAGTTTGGCAAGATTTTTATAAATACTTTCGAGCATATCCTTATTCAGATTATAGGGCCAGAACGCATTGGGATAGATCAGAACGGTTACATTTTTTTCCATGGATCTCAGCAGGTTGATGAATTTAAAGCCCACAAAATCCCCCCCAAAGATAAAAAATTCTTTGGCTGTTTTAATGTGTTCCTTTGTTTCAATTACATCTGCATAGGAAGTGATAAATTTTAAGCACCCGGCATACTTTTCCATATTCGGCAGCAGACGCTGCCGGCTGCCGGAGGCAATAACCAGCCCGGTGTATTGGATGGTCTCCATGTGTTCTAAAAACAGCATCTTTTTTTCAGGATCGATCCGTTCCACTGTCTGTCCCAGACGGATGCGGATATCGTGCTCTTCATAAAATGCAGGTTTTTTGACCACCAGTTCATCCCGGGTAATTTCATCTGCAATAAAGGCGGTCAGCCTGGGTTTATAGTAAAAAGGAAGACACTCGTCAGACAGAATGGTGATCTTTGCATTGCCGGCTTTTTGCCGAAGGGTTACGGCGGCATGATTTCCTGCCGGACCGTTCCCGATAATTACATAATGATCCTTTGGCATCATTCCTCCAAAATATTATATGTCTATTTCAATTCTTTCTGTTTTTGTAACGGAAATGCAGTCCATGGGACAGACAGCCAGGCATTGCCCGCAGCGGATGCAGTTGGCATTGTCAATGGTGATGGATGCCACCTTGTTCCATTCCCCGGTCTCAACATAATCCCCATAGGAGCCATCCTCATTAATGGGAATGAGTTCGACCAGTTTAATACAGTCCTTGGGAGCCACATCAATGCAGGCAGAGCAATAGATACAGGCAAACGGATCGATTTCATATTTCAGGTTGCACAAATAGCACCGTTTGGACTCCTCGTGTGCCTGATCGCGATCATACCCCTTTTCCACTTCATTTACTGCACTGGCCATTCTTTCCGCCATGGGAAGGGTATCCATATCCACTTTAGGAATAAAATCATAGGCTCTGGGGCGATCCGTGGTTTCAAAATCCTGAAGCCGGATGACTGTCTGTTTTCTTTTTTCACCCATCAGATACTGATCAATTGCTCTGGCACATCTGCGGCCACCGGCAATGGCAGAGATGACATCGGATGAGCCTGTGGCAAAATCACCGGCTGAAAAGACATTTTCCTTTTCCAGCAGGCTGCCGGCCACTGCATCGGAATCCGGAGTCTGGCCGATGGCTGCGATAACACAATCTGCCGGCACACAGAAATTGGACCCTTCAATGGGTACGGATGTCCTGAAAGGCGGTGTGTCAATTTTTTTCATCCGTGTACGGACAAATTCGATCCCGACCACCCGGTTGTCTTCTCCGATAATTTTGGACGGCTGGATCAGGCTGTTCGTAACAATTCCTTCCACCTGGGCCTCATGCTTTTCAGTTTCATCAATACGCATGAATTCGTGAGTTTTTCTGATATTGATACTGACTTTGGTTCCTCCAAGCCGTATGGCAGACCGGGCGCAGTCCACTGCAGTGAATCCGGCACCGATCACCACAATTTTTTTTCCAACATACGGTGTCTGCCCCTCATTGACCGCTTCCATGAATGAAAGCCCGTTATAAACATTTTCCAGGTCTTCACCCGGAACGCCAAGTGTTCTGGGTTTTACACAGCCCGTTGCCACCACCACGGCATGGAAATCATCTGCCAGATCTTCCAGGGAAATCTGCTCTCCTACAGCGATACCGGTTTTAAGATCAATGCCCAATCTGAGAATATTTTCGATCTCGGTATCCAGGATTGTCCTGGGCAGCCGGAATTCCGGAATACCATACGCCATCATGCCGCCGGGCTTTTCCCGGCCTTCAAAAATAACGACTTTATGTCCCAGGGTAGACAGATCATGGGCTGCAGCCAGGCCTGCCGGACCAGACCCTATGACGGCAATTTTTTTCCCGCTGGGGCTGTACAGGCATTCTTGAATTCTGTGAGACAGGGGTTTTAGGTCGGCGCAGGACCGCTTCAAATGGCAGATTCCGACACTGACGCCATTATCCGGCTCCCCATGACGGCAGGCAGCTTCGCACGGCCGTGAACAAATCCGTCCCAGTACCCCGGGAAGGATATTTGCACTTCGGTTGATCTCATAGGCCACGCTGTGGTTTTCTTCATATATTGCCCGGATATATTCAGGGACATTTGTCCTGGCAGGACAGGCATTCTGGCACGGGACACTGGCTGCCACCTGGCCGAAATCCCTGGCATCGGTCGAATATTCAACCGCAGTATTCAGTTGATTTTTTTTCAATTCTTTCCCCCATGGCTCGTAAAGTTAAAGAAAAAACATTCTTTCTAAACGACGGAATGAAAGAACAGTGTAGCGTTTTATCCCTGTTCTGTCAAAAGTTTATATGAAAATTCCATGGGATTTATTTAGAACGGGCAGGTGAAGAATATGATATAGAAAAACAAAACTTGCGATCATTTGTTATGACCGCAAGTTTTGTGAAATTGCATAGAAAATCGGTTGGGTGGATCTTACATCTGGCGTCGTAACTCATCCTTTTTATCTTTGATCGTCTGAACAAGGAAAACACCGATAATGAGCATGATGCCGGCTGCCATCAAAGAGCTTTTAAAAGTTCCGCTTTTTACCATAAGCAACTGGGATACGCGGCTCATCACCAGCCCTCCCGCACCCCAGGCAGTAAACAGGATACCGTAATTCATGCCGAAATTTTTCATCCCCCACATGTCTTTTGCAAATGAAGGGAATACCGTTAGATTGGCTCCGTAATTAAAACCAATACACATGGTAAGAATAACCAGTGACACCGCACCGGCTGACGGGCTGTCCGCGATGGAAAAGGTAATAAACATCAGGGCTGCCTGAAACACAAAAACAGCTGAAAGTGTCTTTTTCCGGCCGATTTTATCCGACATAATCCCGGCCATGATCCGCCCAAGCGCATTTCCAATGGCAAGCAGCGCCACGGCAATAAAGGCCTTTTCGCCCAGACTTGCCTTGGCCATGCCGGCGATATTACCCACCACCATCAACCCGGCGCCTGCGCCGATAAAATAAACAAGCCACAGCAACCAGAAAGTGGGCATTTTAATCACTTCTTTGGGTGTGGCCTCTATATCCTCAAAAAGGGCTCTTGATTTAGGATCATCCCTGGATGATCGCCGCCGTTCTACAAAACCTGCCGGCCGATACCCTGCAGGCGGATTAATCAGAAAAACAGCCAGACCGCAGACAATGATGAGAAAAGCGATGCCCAACCAGAGCATGGTCTGCTGAAGGCCTACGACACCTAAAAGATATTTTGTTAACGGTGCGATATAAACCGATGCAAGGCCGAATCCGGCCACGACAATCCCGGTAATCAGGCCCACTTTATTGGCAGGAAACCATTTAACGGCACAGGGCGTTGTGGGGGAATAACCAAAGGCAATGCCGACACCCACAAGGATACCAAATCCCAAAATCCAGCTGATATAGGATGTTGTCTGCGAAATCCAGATAAACCCGGCACCTACCAGGAGGCCGCCGATAATGGCAGTAATTCGCGGGCCGTAAGTATCCTGACATTTTCCGGCAATAATCATCGAAACAGCAAACACCAGACAGCAGGTAGCATAGGGGTCATTCAATGAAGACAGGTCCCAGTGAAACGCACCTGCACCGCCTGCTTCGATCGATTGCTTAATTGCAACCTTAAAAATACTCCAGGCGTATAATACACCCAAAGCCAGATTAATTCCGGTACTGGCGGCGCCGACAACAAAAGCCTTCGAGTTTGAACTTTGAGGCATGCTTCTTACTCCTTTGATTAATTGACTGAACCATAGAAACCCGACCTTTCTGCTTGCTTTTTATAACGTAAAAACAAGTGCGAATGCCGGTTGCCATCTTAGATTGTGGTTAAATCAAATTTAATAACTCCAAAAAAACCTGACTACTATATAGATTTTCATTATAAATGTCAAAACAAATGATATATTTCCAACGATTTCAGGTAAATAATAGGATAAAATAACCGGTTTTGTCTAATCCGTCTTTTTACCCTTTAATCCATACTTTCAATTCACTCAAAGCAGTTGAGGACAGCAAATAGGGTTCTTTGCTCTTTACTGCACCTCGCTGGGTCTTATCAAGCAGCCGCTTCAATGACCAGGCTTCAACAGCACTGTTCGGGCCTGAAAAGGAGTTGGAAACGTGGCCCCACATATGCTGCAATGCATTTCTAATTCCCCCTGCCGACGGCGGCGTTCTCAACAATTGTGTTAGAAACCCGGACAACTGTGAAAAGTCATCAGCCGGGGATATGATGGAAACCTGTCTGCCGATTTTCCTGTAAAGATTCACATCGCGCGCCAGAATTGAATATTTATGCTGACTCCATAGCTGCTGAGCATTCTCAGGCAAGGGAATTCGTCCCTTTTCTCTGCCCTGATATTTTGCGCCAAGAATTTTAAATTGCCGGCCGGGCTCATCAATATATTTTTCCGGCCACACTCCCTTATTGGTGCGGGTGAGTACAGGTGTTTTTTCCGTAAAGTTCCTTAACGACATTTCAGCGGCCAGAAACTGGTGACGAATCTTTAGAGCCCAGCCATAACCTGCCCAGCGAATTGTTTCCGGATGCCTGGAATATCCCTTTTTCCGATTGACAATGATGGATACGATACCGTGAAGTTCACGGTGTTCGCCAAGCAGGCTCTGGCGGTTTAGATATCCCGGATGTATGTCCCAGATTCTCATTTATTCTTTTGTACTCTGAACAGCCTGGTTCGTTGCAAACACCCCCAAAAAAATCATGTTGCTCCCAAGGTTACGACAATTTTCCCTTTAAAACGCCCTTTACCAAAATAGTGAAAGGCTTCTGCTGTTTTTTCCAAAGAAAAGCATTTATCTATGACCGGTCGTAGTTTGCCTGCCTCAAAAAGCTCACTTTTATCCGGATCCGACAAATCTCTTGTTGCTGTCGCTTTTGAAGCTTTGGTAATTGCAATCTTGTTTTTGAACCCATGCTTAAGTTCCTGATTTATAAACCATTTATTTATGGCTCATAAAATAGGTTTTTTTGAGCCATAAAGCAAACAATTTTAACCTCAACATGCGATTTCAATCTCTGCCTTATGAGCTTGTGGAGTTGGCTTTCCTGTCCAGAAATCGGGATTACCATCAGCATTTTTGGACTGTGTAAAGGAATTGAAGGGTCAGGGATCAGGTTTACAGGCCGGTCTGATTGATCCAGTCGTGAATATATGCGGCTATCTTTTCCCATCCGGGTTCGCCCACGACCCAGTGTGCGTGATTTTTAAATTCCTTATAGGTAGAAACTTTTTTGTATTTAGCTGCTATTTTTTTCACAACTGAGGCCGGCGTTATCCTGTCTTGGCCTCCGGAAACGACCAGAACCGGGCAGGTCACCTGCGATTCATCAACATGGGAAGCCCTTTTTAAGTCAAACAGCCAGGATAAACCCCTGTGCCAGCCCTTTGGCTGCTAACATCTGGGCCAGCAGACCGCCCATGGAATGGCCCATTAATATCGGCTTTACACCCATGCATCGGATATATCTTTCAAGGTCCCGGGCATACTCTTTCAAGCTGACAACGCCCAGAGATGCGTTAGGGGAATCTCCGGGCTCCATATCATGATATCGGAGCGTTGGAGCATGGCAGGCATACCCTTTTTGCTCAAAGTACTGTTTAAAATTTTCCCAGCACCAGCCACCACCCCACATGCCGTGAATCATCACAATTGATTTTGACATTCCATTTACCTGATTTTTTTTATTTAGCGATATTGAAATCCCAGTCGATAGGTTTTGCCTGACTGATATAAAATCACAGCATCTGCTTCAATACGATCCAGACGATACCCCTGTATGGATTCTCCCTCACCAAGGACCCTGTTGTTAATCACGGCGATTCTGCTTTCTGGCACATTGTCCCAGGAAATGGCCTGAACTGTTAAACTGTCGTCTTTGAAGGGCAGTATCTGCGGGGCCGGCTCAATTGACAGCGTTTCTTCATCCGGGAACTGATCTTGTGCACCGGCTTTATCCGGTTCCGGTATTTCTAAGGGCAATGGCAGAGCGATTTCATCGGCCGATTCTTGTGCATCCATTGTCTCTGCGATGCTGTTTTGTTCCGGTTCAGCCGGTGTATCGACCATGGGAGGAGGGTTGATGGTGTGGGCTGCGTTTTCCGGAGCTGTTTCAATATCATGATTATCCATGTCAGGGGAGGTTTCCATGATTGAAGACTGCCCTTGAGACACTAAAGAGGATGGATGTTTATCCCTGGCACTGAAAAAAAACCAGGACGCACCGGCTGCTGCGACAAGAACAAACATCACGGGAATCACCAGTTTCCCGGCTCTGAAAAAGTTTCCACGCTGCTGCCTGACCATTCTTGAGTGCAATGTTGTCCGGACATTAAATGACGGATTGTTTTCTTCGTTCGGGTCCTGGCTGTTTTGTTCCGCTTGTTTCAAGGCTTTTAAAATGGTGCTCATTTTCTTAAACCTTTCACTGATTATCCGTGAACCGGGCAAGACTCAAATAGGGTACATAATCCTGCTGTTTTTCGTTATAGAGCATTATTTTAGTTAACGGGCCGACCAGCCCGTCCTCGTTCAACCCATATTTATTCTGAATCATTTTAACGGCGTCTTTGACTGAATCATCATAAACCGGAGTCATATCCACATCATCAAACCCCATGCTATTGAGCAGCAGTTTCAGTGACACGATTGAATCTTCTGACGAACTTTCCGACACAATTTTGTCATAGCCGAAATTGTCTTTCCAGGCAATATACATATCCCCGGTCAAAAAGGGCTGCAGATCCTGAGGATCCACTGTATACTGTTTATTATCGTTCTCAGAAAAGAGCACGTATTCATTGTCCGGGGTAATCCCTGCAACGACAAGAAACCGTTTTACCGGGTCTTTTGGAACAGCATATCCTAAAATGACCGGCAGGTTGAATCTATTGATAAGATCCTGCCGATTTTCAAGATACATCATTTGAAAATGATTCTGTGCTGCGGCAATTTTAAAAAACTGAACATTTGATTCGATCTGCCGGACCTGGCGAGCCAACCCTATTTTCAAGTTTGCATCCCATAAAGAAAGAACATGGGACAATACCTGCTCCCGTGTGGCAATCTCCTTCATACCGGACAAAATTTCTCCTGCATCTGTTTTTTCAATGGCCAGCTCCTCAACCGGCATCGGACCTTGAATCGGGAACACACTTTCTTCGGCCGGCAGGAGGGGCTGTTCCGGGGGCAGCAACAAGGGTTTAGGCTCTTCGGAGGGTGCCGCAGGTGCAGATGGAGCCTTGGCAGGGGAAGGTTCCGGCAGAAAGGCGGACTCGGTGGTTTTGGATTTTTTAATCCCTTGAAAGTTGATTGGGGTATAGGTAAACGCCATAAATCCCAAACCCAGTATAATGAGAATGGAAAAAACAATCATGGTTTTGCTTTTCCAGAGAGAATCTGTCCGGGCATGGGTGGTTCCCGGGGATGCCAGTTCATTCACCGCTACCCTGACACTGGAGCGGGTCACTTTTTTCTGGTTCAGGCTGTAGGCTGCCAGAAGAGAGCGGTCACATGCAATATTGATCAGTCTGGGGATTCCCCTGGAAAATTTATAAATATCTTTCTGTGCAGCCGGGGTGAAAAGCGTCTGGGATTTTCTGGATGCCACGTTGATCCGGTGGGTGATATAATCACAGGTTTCTTTAAAGGTCATCGGATGAATATGGCAGCTTAAATTTATCCGCTGGCGCAGTTGACGCAACTCATGGGAATCAAGGGTTTCTCTTAACTCCGGCTGTCCCACCAGGATGATCTGGAGCAGCTTGCTCTTTGTTGTTTCCAGATTCGAGAGCAGCCTTAGCTGTTCCAGGGTTTCTTTTGCCAGATTCTGGGCTTCATCAATGAGCAGGATAACAGACTGTCCCCTGGACTTTTTTTCCAGCAGGAATTCATTCAGATCATGGGTCAGATCAACAGGGCCGTCGGCACTGCTGACAATTCCCAGTTCCTTATGAATGGCCTTTAAGAGCTGATTGGAATCCAGCTTGGAATTAAAAATAAAGGCAGCTTCAATATTCTTGTCAAGATCCTCAAGGAAAACCCGGCACAGGGTTGTTTTTCCTGTCCCCACCTCACCGGTGATTTCCACGAATCCATCGCCCTGGGATGTGGCATATGTCAGATGAGCCAGTGCTTCCTCATGGCCCTTGCTTAAAAATAAAAATTCAGGATTCGGAACCAGCTTGAATGGTTTTTCCCTGAAGTTGAAAAAAGAATTGTACATCTGTTTTGCTCCATCATTTTTGAAAATGCGGGGTTTCAAATTATGGACATCCCATATAATGCCGGGACCGTCAAGAGAGCAATGCAGTTTTTGATTTTTAACTCATCAGATAAAATCCGAGATTTTTTGCATATGGCGGTGGATTATAAAAATCAGCCTTTACAAAATTTCCCTTGATTTCCCTGATAATTGCCCGCCTTTCAACCAGATCTTTTTTCAGATTATCCAAAGTAAAACGGATATCAAGAAAATCATTCACCCGGATCCGGTGTGACCGTGAAATCCTGAACCAGATTGAGCCAAGAGAGACCTGCTCTACTCGCATATGTCCGGACTCACCGGTTTTAAGCCGCACAAAACGGCCGGCCAGTGAAACGGTCTTGCCCGAAGCTTTATCTGTCTCTTCTTCCTGGACCATTTCCTTTTTTTGTTTTTCAATAAGATCCTGTAGACTGTATTCAAAATCCGTCACCTTTTCTTCTGTCAAAGTTTCAACAGATTTGGAAAGTGAGCCTGAAATCATTTTTTTGATATGAGCTGCATCTTCAGCACTGACGGTGTGGGAATAAATATCGGTTTTCAGCGGCAAGTCGCCGTTTTCCGATATGGTCAGGGAAAACTGGGTGGACAGACGGTTCTTTGCCCGCAGGGATCCGTCTGAATATGTCTGGGGCAGAATAATAATAAAGGTGTTTTCCCCGTACCGGAACAGATCATCTTCATGCCGTTTTGTTTTTTCCATCACTTTCGTTAATTTTTTCAACACCTCATCACAGGTTTCGCCCAGCCTGCGCAGCCCTTGAATATCTACAATCAATATGGAAAAAATGCTGCCGTATTTTTTGAGTACATCATGCTTATTGCTGACCGCTCGTTCAAAACTCCAGCGATTTTTTAACCCTGTCAGTCCGTCAATGGTGGCAAGGGTTTTCAGCGCCTGGTTATAATAGGCTCTTTCAATGGCAATGGCAGCATACTCGGCAATGGAGGCCAGCAATGTTAAATCGGCATTGCTGAACACATCATCATCAATCCGGTTCACCAGCTCAATCACCCCGAAAATCTTATCATTTGTTTTCAGCGGTGTACCGATAATGGACCGGGTTTTAAAACCGGTATGTTTGTCCACCCGGCTGCTGAAACGATTGTCTTTTGTTACGTCCTCAATCACCAGGGATTCTCCGGTTTTCAGAATATGCCCGGCAATGCCTTCCCCCTTTGGCAGCTTTACTCCCTGAAGTTTGTTTTTATTGACGCCCACAACCACTGAAAAAACCAGATCGTTCGTTTTCTGATCCTTTAAAAGTATCGACCAGTTCAGCGGCTCAAAAATCCGGCCGATATGATACATGACAATATCCAGAACCTCTTTGATGGTTTTTGCTCTGGACAAAGATTTATTGAGTTCAAGAACACCGTCAATCTGCATCCGGCTCCGGTTATTTTCTTTTAAGTGATCCAGGGGATCTTCCTGGTAATAAAACCGGGTATTTGCACGGGATAATTTCAGGTTGGCCTCAAGGATATTTTCCTTGAGCTGGGCAGCCGAAGGAAATACAAACTGGTAGAATGCTGAAATTTTTTCTATTTCCTTGTTCATTTCATTAATACAACCGGCCATGTTGAACCCGGCAATATCAATGGTTTTTTCTACTTCAGGAGACAGAATAGGCGGCCGGATAAAATCAAAAGAACCAATTCCCTGGGTCCAGCACAGAAAATTAGCCAGTGAAACAATAGCGATCAATTGTTTATCCTCCTCTGCCAGACCCAGGTGATCAAAGGATTGGTGGTGATATTTCACCACTTGTGTTAATTTTTCAGGCAGTTTCCACACTGAGCACAGATATGCTCCGACATCATCATGCCCCATGCCGATGAAGCTGCGTTCTTTTTCTATGACCTGGTCGGTTGATGCGGTTAATTGCAGGATGAACTCTCCATAATTTTTTATCCCCCGGACATCCAGGAATATTTTGCCAAGATCATGAATAAGACCGGCAATATAAGCTTCTTCAGGCTCCGGATATTGGGTTTCCTTGGCGATCAGAGAACTTAAAACAGCCACACTCAGACAATGCCGCCAGAAAAGCAGCCGGTCAAAGTCGCTGTCCTGGCCGGGCTTGAACAACTTATCAAATACCGTCATTTCAATGGCCAGCTTTTTAATTTCATTCAACCCGAGATAAACCATGGCTTCAGACAGTGCAGTAATCTTGCGCCCCAAACCGTAATAAGCAGAATTAACGATCTCCAGTATCCGAATGGAAAGTCCGGGATCGGTCTCTATAATTTTTGCCAGGTCCTCCAAGGATGCCGTGTCATCCTTAAACGCCTTAAGCAGTTTTGCCGCAACCTGGGGAAAGCTGGGCATTTTTTTATTATCAAGATCCAGCACCTTGCTGATATCTGTTTTAGAAGGAAGATATAAATTGTTTTCCATCTTCAGTATCCTTTAAGCTGTTTTTTTTTCGCACATATCCTGTTATATATCATCATTCAATGTTATCTTCTACTCCAACCTTGTTTAAAATGCAATAATTGGACCAAAACTATTTGACCTTCCTGTTAAATAGTTTTCATCTCACACAGCGGGGTGCTGAATCGTTTTTGTCTTGAAAAAAAGAGGGTTTTAGATATATTGGGACGTATGAAAAGGCGTATTTTAAAAAAAATATTCAACAGCCTGGCTGCTTTGATCATTCTGCTGTCCTTTGTTTCACTTGCAGGCTCGGAAGAGGGCAAGCCGAAAATAGTTCTGGAACGGGCCGTGATGTGCGAATCCATTGAGAATTTCAAACCGGTAAATCCGGCAGTGGTGTTCTCCATTTCCCAGCAGGAGGTCTATTGCTATTCAAATTTTGATCCGGTGTATGAAAAATCCTATATTTTTCACAAATGGTTTAAAAAGGACAAATTGATTTTCACCATGCGGCTGACGCTTTCCCCTCCCAAATGGTCCTCTTTCAGCAGAATACAGTTACGAGATGAGGATAAAGGCCCCTGGCGAGTCGAAGTGCGCGACGGAACCGGCAGACTGCTGAACACTCTGCGATTCAGTATGGTAGACTGATTGATTATGGAACAGTTCCTATATTTATTTTCCGGTCTCCGCTGGCAGGATATTTTTGATATTCTTCTGAACAGCTATATTCTATTCCGACTCTATGTTCTTTTCAGGGGAACCAATATTTACAAGGTTTTGCTGGCCATCTGCGTACTCTGGGTCGTGAACCAGTCGGCTGTTTCCCTGGGGCTTGTGATCACGAACTGGGCCATGCAGGGTGTCATTACTGTCGCTGCCCTGATTGTCATCATTGTTTTCAGAAACGAAATTTCCAGCGTGCTCCAGACAAAAGATTTAAAATCCTTTTTATGGGGAATTCCGCGGTATCAATTTCACACACCGGTAAATATTATTGCCGAAAGTGTATATGAACTTGCCGGACAGAGAATCGGCGCATTAATTGTTCTTCCTTTGAAAACAAGCATGGACAGCATTGTTCAAGGCGGCATTCCCATACAGGGCGTCTTGTCAAAAGAAATGCTTAAAAGTATTTTCTGGCCAGGCAGTCCCCTGCACGACGGTGCGGCTGTTATCCAGGGAAACAAAATTACGCGCGCCGGGGTTATCCTGCCCCTGTCAAAAAGGGGAGACCTGCCCTCTTTTCTCGGCACCCGCCACCGGGCTGCTTTTGGCTTAACCGAATTGACGGATGCCATGGTCATTGTTGTTTCCGAAGAAAGCGGCAGCATCAAGGTATTCAAGGAAAATCAGACCCGGGACATCCACAGCCGCTCTTCATTTGAAACTCTTCTGCAGGAGCATGCAGGGGATGATTTTTCAGCCAAAGGTCTCAAGCGCCAGACGATCGAGCTTGGAACAGCGGCATTAATCAGTCTTTTAAGTATCACAGGGATATGGGTCAGTTTTTCAAAAGGAATGGAAACCCTGGCTTCCCACGAAGTTCCCATAGAGTTTATGAACCCGGATCAAAAAATGGAAATCCTTTCCACATCAACTTCAAATGCCAAACTGCTGCTCAGCGGCAGCAGGACCCTGATCAATTCCATAAAACCGGAGCAGATAAAAATAAAAATAAACCTTTCCCGCTCTGCCATCGGGATCAATAAACTGTCCATTTCCAAAGAAAATATATCCCTGCCGCCCGGCATCCGGCTGAAAAAGATAGAGCCGTCTGAACTAGATGTCACCCTGGATACATTAATTGAAAAAGAGCTGCCTGTTCAGCCGAACTGGATTGGCAAACTTCCGGAGGGATTAAAAATGAAAGAGGCCAGGGCGATTCCTCCAACCGTGAACGTCATTGGCGGAGGATTGGCATTAAAAGACATCTCCACGATTTTCACCGAGCAGATTTCACTGGACAAGCTTACTGAGTCCGGCAGGATTGCCGTCAATCTTGTGGTGAATCCGGCATCTTTAAAATTGAAGAATGCCGGCAAAATCCAGATTCAATATCTTCTTTCAAATTAAGGATAGTCAGCAGAACCCGCCACGGCTGTTCAGGTATTTTGATGTGAGTGAACCCACTTTTCAACAATTTTGTAGGGATATGCTTCCAGCCGGCCGAAACCGGCCAATTTTTTTGCCTTATAATAAACAAGCAGCGGCGTAGAGATTCCGCATAGAAAACGGGTGATCAGATAAACCGGCAATGGTGGTTCCGCAGCCTCAAGCAGGTCCCGGGTTAGCGCATCATAGTTGAAATTGTCCAGGGCCGGCAATTCCTGCCTGGGCAGTCGGACCGGGCTTCTGCCCTTACAGACGGAACAATGTCCGCATTCCGAATCCAGTTTTTCACCAAAATAGTCAGACAGATCCCGGGCCAAGCACCGGCCGGACTCAAACAGCCCAATCGTGGCATGAAGACGGGCAATATCTTTTTTTTCTTTTTCCAGAAACAACTTCCCAAGCTTTTTTGCTGTTGAATCGACATCAAAGCTCGAATCGAGGATATCAAACACCTCCACTCCGGATTTGGGCTGCAGATCTATCCAGCCTTTTTCATGAAAATATTCAAGGGCCGTGAGAATCCGCTGCCGGTTTGAACCGGTTTGCAGCATAATCTGCTCTATGTCCACATTGACCCATTTGACCGCAGTTGTGGAATGCTCCAGGATGGTTTTTACAAATTGTTTCCGCTCTCCTGTGAAATGGCTGATAATAGTGTCTGCTGAAGTCAGATATAAAAAGGCGTAAGATTCAAAAAAAGTGTACTTGGGAGAAATAATTTTCAACATTTCAAGATAGACCAGAAGAGTTTTCAACGGCAGCAGACGGATATCAGACATCCTGCTCAATTGATACGCCTTAACCTGAAATTCATTCCCCGGAGTCTGGACAATCTGATTCAATACAATGCGGATATTATCAGTATAAGGCGTGTCGCCGTATATGAAATTTTCCAGAACCGGAATTGAATTTTTATTTGCAAGCACACAGCAAAAAGAAGGTCTTCCGTCCCTGCCGGCCCTTCCGATTTCCTGGCTGTAGCTTTCAATGGATTTGGGCAGATCATAGTGAACTATTTTGCGGATATCTTCTTTATCAATACCCATTCCAAAAGCAATGGTTGCCACAACAATATCTGTTTTATTCTCCATAAAGCGGTTTTGAACCGCCTCGCGCTGATCATTTTTCATTCCGGCGTGATATGCCTCGGCAGCCATATTGTTTTGTGACAGCATCCGGGCCACCCGTTCTGCTGTCCGCTGCAGGGTGACATATACCACGGCCGGTCCGGCAGGTTCTGCCGACAATACTGCTTTCAGGCGGGTATCCTTTTCCGGTTCAATAACCGGATCGACATCAAGAAACAGATTTTTCCGGTAAAACCCGGTTTTCACCACATGTTCCCTTTCAATGGCAAACTTTTCGCACATATCGTCAATCACTCTGGGTGTTGCCGTGGCAGTGAGCAGCAACACTTTTTTGATATTAAATTCCCCGGCATACAAGGGTATCTTCAGGTAATCTGGCCTGAAATTATGGCCCCACTCTGAAATGCAATGGGCTTCATCAACCACGATCAGTGACACATTCATCTGTCGAAGCTGGGTTCTGAACCGTTCATTTTTAAACCGTTCAACCGCAATCATCAAAATTTTCAAGTGCCCCTGCCGCGCTGCTGCAAGCGTATTTTTATACTCTTCGGCACTCATGCCCGAATCAAGTTTTGCAGCAGTAATGTTTCCGGCATTTAAAGAATCAATCTGATCCTTCATTAAAGACAATAAAGGAGAGATTACAAGGGTCATGCCGTGCTCAAGCAAGGCCGGCAATTGATAACAAAGAGATTTGCCTGCGCCGGTAGGAAATATTGCCGCAGAAGATTTTCCGCCGGTAATAATTTCTATCACCTTCTGCTGACCGGATCTGAAGGTATCAAATCCGAAAACATCCTTTAATATGGTTTGAATTTCAGACATTATTTCTCCGCTAATGAAACGGCCGCCCCCCATACTGGATCCATTTGTTCAAAAAATTCCAATTGACAAATGGCCCCTGCTGTCGATATTCTGACTGTCAACTAAAAAAAATCAATTGCATCATATGCGAATGATTATCCAAGAATCAAGGCTTAAAAGGAGTTTGAGATGAAAAAGACACTTCTGATCCTGTTGTTTGCTGTTTTGTTGTGGTCCTGCCCTTCCTGGGCCAAAGACAGCAAAGATACCCATACCTTCTATGGAAAACTTGCCGGAGGATATGTTATTCCGTTTGATGATTACGATGAAGAAACCTATGGTTTGACTGAGTGGGAATTTGATAACGGATACAACGGCCTGGCCGCCCTGGGATATCAATACGGAAACTGGGCCTTTGAACTGGAAGGTGCCTATAGAAAACTGGATGCAGACTACAGGGAAACAAAAGCCACGACTGCCCAGGCTGCTCTGTCCGGTGATGTGACGCAGCTTTCAGGCATGTTTAATATTTATTTTATCTTTATGCCTGAAATGGATATCAGCACCTATTTCGGTGTCGGAGCTGGCATGACGGATATCTCCTGGAACGATGTCAGCATTTCAGGCGGGACACCCATTGATGACTCAGACACAGTATTTACCTGGCAGGCCATTGCCGGCGTGTCCTTTGACCTTGTCGACTGGGCGGCCCTGGAGCTTGACTACCGGTATGTCAGTCCGGAAGATCCGGATATTAAGGACAGCGCCGGAACCGTGGGCAGCTTTGGCGATCAGCAGATGCATGTTATCAGCGCCGGATTTAAATTCAGGTTTTAAGAACAGAAGGCGGTTTGGAAGATACCTTCTCAGCCGGTGACGGAACCACCCGGACAGACAGCGGAGCACTTGCATCAAGATGGACATCGCGCTGGGGAAATGCAATGGTAATGCCGTTTTTATTGAATTCATCGTTAATGGTTCGATTCATGGCATGCAGCATGGGTATCCAGTCATCAATCCCTTTGATAAACACCCTGACTTCATAATCAAGGCTGTTATCTCCGAATTTTAGAAAGACAACAGAGGGCGGCGGTGATTTTAACACCCGGCTGTTGGTTTTGGCCGCTTTCAGCATCAGCGATTCAGCCAGATCCGTATTCGAACCGTAAGCAAGCCCCACAGGCACTTTTATCCGGATAATCTGGTCTGTCAGCGTCCAGTTGATTAACTGGCCGGTGATAAAATCCTTGTTGGGAACAATCAGTTCTTTTTTGTCCCAATCCTCAATGGTCGTGGCCCGGATCCTGATCCGGGTAACGGTTCCGGTAACATCTCCGATAGTGACGGTATCCCCGACACTGAACGGTCTTTCAAAAAGGACAATCAACCCGCTGATAAAGTTGGCCACAATCTCCTGCAGCCCAAAGCCCAGTCCCACACTTAATGCCGCCACCAGCCACTGCAGATTTGACCAGCGCAGCCCCAGTGAATTCAAGGCAACAACCACGCCAAGGGCGATGATCGCATATCTGCTGACGGTTGTATATGCATACCTGGCACCTGCATCCATGGGCAGGCGATTTAACAGAACCACCTCTATCAGGCCCGGCAGATTGCGCACGGCAATCAGCATGGTGGTGATGACAAAAAGCGAAAAAACCACATTTGCAAGGGTAATAAAAACGGTTTGCTCAACCCCGTTCAACACTTCAGTGTAGCTCCAGAGGTGAACATCCTGTAAAACACCAAAAGCCGGGAAAACCGGTTCCCAGATCGCCCAGGTTCCGATCACCCCGATCACAAAGATGGCCAGTTTCAAGAGTGCCCGTGTCTGTTCATCAATATTATTTAATTTGGCAATATTTTCCATAATAGATGACTGGGCTGCTGTATCTGAAGCAGATTGCCCCGGTAGAGATGTTTTATCCTGGTCTGCCACTGCCTTGTTAAACGCAATATTCCGGCGTGCCAGCATCAAAATTCTCAACACCAGGCTTTTAAAAATAATCAGCAGGGCAAACAGGACAATGTTCTGGTAAAGAAGGACCCGCAGCTCCACTGCGGAATAATAATATCCTGTCACATCCAGCCAGAGGATATAAAGCGGGATACAAACGAACAACGGATACCAGACATACCGCAGACGGCACAGCATGCTGTTGGGATATTTTTCAATCAGAATGGATGTAATCCCTTTTTTAAACCTTAAAATAAGGGATGCAAATAAGGATAATGCAAGACATTGAAAGATAACCGCAATTTTCCCCAATGCGTATCGATATTCATATTCTGCTGCTGTCTCCATTATCAAAAGAAGGTAAACTGACAACACTTCAACAGGTATCAACCAGGTCAGGTGACGCATTATCGTCCTGCACACGGATTCCGGCCACCGGAAATGTGTCTGGGCCAGGCCAAACGGTCTGCAGATGTTATACACCAGCATCCAGAACAGAATAATCCAGCAATATTGAATGGTATTCACACTGGAATTTCCAACACCACCGGCTGATTGGGATGCCGCAGACAACGAGATTGCAGGGAAAAACAGCAGATATGGCCAGATGACCGATAAAAGCAGGGTTAACCCGACCGCCTGAATGGTCAGATAGAAAGAATCATTTGACTGGCGGTCAATGTCCTGGGAAATAATTTTAAGTTTTTTTCTAACTCTTTTGCCGATAAAGAATAGGAAAAATGCCATGCCAAGGCCCAATACCCATAACACCGGTTCTTTCCGGATAGACTGCCGGGTGGCTTTACCTAAATTCTGCCAGTGATCGGTATGGAAAAATTTGATCAGTACATGCTTTGAATTTAATATTTCATTCATACTGATGGGTTTTGAACTGCGAATCCATAACAGATGCCGGTCAAGCAGCTCTTCAAAATTTTCAGCGGTTAACATCAGCCTTTTTTTTGTGAATTCAATATCCTGAATTAACCGGATGATTCGATCATAACCTGAGGCTGTTTTTTTTATGACTTCCCCACGTTTTGCCAGCAATGCCTTGAGTTTTACTTCAAGGCTGGTTTTTTCCATTCCCTGCAATTCACCACTGGCGCTGATCAGGTTCTTTACAAATGTGTCCCGGGTCGAAATCCCGCGCATCAGTCTGTCCAGCTCAATCTGCCGTTCAGTTATTTCACTCATCCGGATCTGGTGTGTTTTTGAATCAACATTGAATTGATCCGCATTTGGCAGATTCCTGCGCTGATTGCGCAGGGCCATGCCAATGACATCCGTAAGCACGTCCAGGTCAACTCTTTTTTGTGCCGTATCAAGCTCATCTTCCAGAATTTGCAGCCGCGACTGGAATTTACCCAGTTTTTCAGCCAGTTCGGCTTCTTCCATGGTAATTTTTTCAAGCTCGGTGCTCAGGCTGATATTCAAATCAAACTGATCCTGAATAATTTTCGGCTGGGATACGGTATTCAGGACGGCATCCTGGGCATCTTCCCGGGCTTGAACCGCCTCCTGCTGCCGTCTGTCCTGAATTTTGTCCGACAGCGCTTTAAACATGGTTTCACGATTTTTCAACACGGCTGAAGCTATTTCTTTTTCTGTTTTGTACAGTTCAATGACAAGATTGTGACTTCTCTGCCGCTGCTGGTTCAGGGTTATCTGGGTCTTGAGCATATCCTGCTCCGTGACAAGGGAAAGCATCCGGGTATAGTTGATCAAATCATCTTCGGAAGTTTCAGACATCCGTCCCAGATTATTCTGAATATCTTTTAACCGGTTTTCAGCCTTTACAATCTGCTCGGATGTTTGTGTGACCATGGATTGTTCGGCAACCAGCATATCACTCCATTTTTTTACATCAATCTGGGCATTGGAAACCTCAGCATCATATTGTCTGAATAACTGCTCAAGACGGACTGTACTGATTTTCTGATCAATGGGTGTGATCTTTTCTCCGGCACTGGCTGTTTTTTTCAGTTCAGCCTGCAGAAAAGTCAGTCTTGCCGGTGCAGAATCAACCAGTTTTGAAAGCTGTTTTGATTTTTCCAGGGTCTGGTTCTTCACGTCCAGAAAACTGATGGCCCGGTCTATGTTGTTCAGGCTTTCTGTTTTTATTTTTTCGCCAATACCCGGCATCCCCTCAATGGAGAGGCGTTTTGATTTAAACGCTTCCATGGAAACCGGCAAAGATGACACTGATGCCTGACGGGCTGCTCCGTTTTGATTCGCAAAAGTTCCGAAGACCATCATTATCGATAAAAATAAAATAACAAAGATAATCAGGATGGCAGGACGGTATATGGGTTTCATGTTAGCATCCCATGGTCATGAAATTTTACGGGTACGGTAAGCAAACAGCTTTTTCCCTGTTCTGTAAATTCGATATGAGCGATTCCCTTCCCTGCCCAGGCAGTAGCAGCCGGATTGAATCCCTTTTGTTCCCTTATAAACCTTGCTCATGCTGATTTCCTCTAAAGCTTCGGCCAGGGAAATTTCCCGGTCATGATCGTGGGATTCAACAATGGGCAAAGATAAAAGCAGTTCTCTGTGGATGTCGGAATTGGAAAAACCCAGGTCGTGAAGAACGATCTGAGCTGATTTATACCCCTGCATTGAGAGAGAAGACAAAAGGCTTACAGCTTTCAGGGCGGCCAATGTTTTAACATCAACTGCTTTTTTTTTTGCAAAAAAGGCAATGATAAATATGATTGCCCGCAGTGTTCTCTTTTTTTTAATCATATCACTTTCTTTTGCTTCAATAAAAAAGCCCAGATCTATAATTTCCGGCAAGACCGCCGATCCCTTGCCAAGGATGTCGGAAGCAATTAAATATGCCTCATCCCTGTTCAGTTTGACATCCATTGTCCCTATCAATTGTCTCAGATCTTTTTGCATAGCCAGTCCTGAAAAAAGAAATTTATCCTGGTTTGTTTTTATATACAACCGGTCATATTAAACATGGAATCTGGAAAATTTGCAACCACTGGAAGCGCAAACCCCCTGAATTTTACATTACTGATTCATTTTAATTAAAAATAATAATGAAAATTTTATTGACAACAAACCTTCCTGTGCTTACTTTCCCGGCATAAGAAACAATTCTGAAAAAAACCGCTAATCAGGAGAAAAAAATGAATAAAATAATCGGAATAGATCTGGGCACCACCAATTCATGCGTATCCATAATGGAAGGTGCTGAAGCAAAAGTGATCACGAATCAGGAAGGTGGCCGGACCACACCATCTGTTGTGGCTCTTTCGGACACAGGGGAACGGCTGGTGGGCCAGGTCGCTAAAAGACAGGCTATCACCAATCCGGAAAATACGGTGTTCGGGGTAAAACGACTGATCGGACGAAAATTCGATTCATCTGAAATACAAAATGATATTAAAAATCTGCCCTTTGCCATTGAAAAAGCTTCCAATGGCGATGCCTGTATCAATCTTAAAGGGAAACAATACAGTCCGGCAGAAATTTCGTCCTACATACTTGCCCGGATTAAAAAGGATGTTGAAGCCTTTCTCGGCGAAAAGGTAACAGACGCAGTCATCACCGTTCCTGCATATTTTAATGACAGCCAGAGGCAGGCAACCAAAGATGCCGGTAAAATTGCAGGCCTGAATGTTCTCAGGATCATCAATGAACCCACTGCGGCTTCCCTGGCCTACGGCCTTGACAAAAAGAAAGAAGAAAAAATCGTTGTATTTGACCTGGGCGGCGGCACCTTTGATGTGTCGATCCTGGAAATCGGCGATGGTGTTTTTGAAGTGAAGTCCACCAACGGGGACACACACCTTGGCGGAGAAGATTTTGATTTCAAAATTATCAACTACCTGTCAGATGAATTCCGCAGGGAGCAGGGAATCGATCTGCGAAACGATAAAATGGCCTTGCAGCGGTTAAAAGAAGCTGCTGAAAAAGCAAAAATGGAATTGTCTTCATCCATGGAAACAGAGGTTAACCTGCCGTTCATCACAGCAGACGCGTCAGGACCGAAACATCTGAACATCAAACTCACCCGGGCCGGACTAGAATCTTTGGTTTCACCCTTGCTGGACCGGCTTGAGGCGCCTTGCAGGACGGCACTCAAAGATGCAGGCCTGAACGCTTCCGACATTCATCAAGTCATTCTGGTGGGCGGCATGACCCGAATGCCTGCTGTTCAGAAACGCGTGAAAGCCCTTTTCGGAAAAGAGCCCAATAAGAGTGTCAATCCGGACGAAGTGGTTGCGCTTGGTGCTGCAGTGCAGGGTGCCGTTCTCAAGGGAGATCTTGAAGACGTCCTGCTCCTTGATGTCACCCCGCTGTCCCTTGGGATTGAAACCCTGGGCGGCGTCATGACCAGGCTGATTGAAAAGAACACGACCATTCCCGTTAAAAAAAGCGAGGTATTTTCCACTGCCGAAGACAATCAGTCGGCTGTTTCCATTCAGGTCCTCCAGGGAGAACGGGAAATGGCCTCGGGCAACAAGCCCCTGGGACGGTTTGATCTTGTCGGCATTGCGCCTGCCCCCAGAGGCATCCCCCAGATTGAGGTCACTTTTGATATTGACGCCAACGGTATTGTGAACGTCTCAGCAAAAGACATGGCCACAGGAAAAGAGCAGTCCATACAAATCACTGCTTCATCCGGACTTTCCAAGGAGGAAATCGACAGGCTTATTAAGGATGCCCAGGTGCATGCAGGAGAAGACCGGGCAAAAAAAGAACAGGTGGATGCGCGGAACACGGCTGATGCATTGATCTATTCCACTGAAAAAACCATGGCAGACATGGGCGCCACGGTAGACGGCAGTATCCGCATGGAAATAGAAAACGCTGTCAGCCAGTTGAAGCAGGCTGTGAAAACAGATGATACCCAGGACATTCGCAGAAAAACAGATCTTTTGAGTCAGGCTGCGCATAAACTGGCTCAGCAGGCTTACCACCAGTCTTCAGACGGCCGGAACGGAGCGATGAACGGCCAGGCCGGAAACAGAAGACATGCCGGTTCATCCGGAACCGCAGACATGGACGATGACGTTGTGGATGCGGACTTTGAGGAAGTGGCATAAGACCTGACCGGACATAACCTATCATAATCAGGGGGGAGCCGGACGTTGACCGCCTGGCTCCCCCTGTTCTTAATTTCTCTAAAACCAGCGTTTTCGCTTGAAATAAAACATCAGCGCACCTGCCAGAAAAATCAGCACGGCCCAGAAGACAAAATAGGCATACTTATAATGCAGTTCCGGCAGATATTCAAAATTGGTGCCGTAAATACCTGCGATAAACGTTAACGGAATAAATACAGCAGCAAAGATGGTTAAAATTTTCATAATGTCGTTCATCTTGTTTGCCGTTACGGAATTGTGGATGTTCAACTGGTCGGTCAACAGGTCCCGGTAGGTGTCAATGGCTTCGGCAGCATGGCTGACAAGATCATAAAGATCTTTTAAAAACGGGAGTGTGATATCATCAACAAGCTCACTGTCCAGCCGTGTCAGCTGTAAAACAGCTTCCTTTGCCGGACGGACGGATTTTCTAAGATAATTGATTTCCCGTTTGAATCCATGTATTTTTTCCATGACACCTGTATCTTCACCTGAAAGGATATCTTCTTCCAGGTCTTCAATCTGCTCTCCCATCCGTTCAATAATATGAATATAGTTATCCGCAACTGCATCAATAAGGGCATAGGCCAGATAATCGGTTCCAGCCCCCCTGATGCGGGATTTTTGTTTTTTAAGCCTTTCCCTGACAGGATCGAATACATCCCCCGGACGTTCCTGGAAGGTCAGCAGAAATTTATCGCCCAGGATCATGCTCAACTGCTCGTTTCGCACCATTTGGGTTTCCTTGTCAAACCGGATCATTTTGATCACAATAAAAATATAGTCATAAAAATCTTCTATTTTCGGCCGCTGCCCGGTGTTCAGAATATCTTCCAGTACCAGTGGGTGCAATTCAAAAACCCTGCCGACCTCCCGGATAAATTCAACATCATGAAGTCCGTTAATATTCAGCCAGGTGACGGTGTCAGTCTGCCTGTAGTGAGAACCGTCTTTAATATCTGTTAACTGCTGATCCGTGAGTGTGGCTGAATCATAGTCAATGACCCGGGTTTGTACAAACTCGACTTTTTGGTCCCCGATAAAAATAAGCGCACCAGGCCCCTGGCCTTTGCTTTTTTCTGAACTTTTTAAAAACCGTGCCATATCCAGACTCCTTATAACAGGACTACAGATTTTATCATTTATACCAGACTGACTGCCTATTCGTTTTCCATCTCTTTAAATGCGGTGGCCGGGAAAAAACAATACGGGCAATTTTCAGGGGGCTCATTGCCATAATGAACATGGCCGCAGATACGGCACCGCCAAATTTTGCCTTTGTTACCGCCTGCAGCCGATTTTTCATAAAAAGGCGGCTCCAGATGGACGGGCAGATCCTCCAGCAGCGGCATAACCGGTTTGTATCCGCCCGTAAGGCAGCCTGCAACAATCATCCGCTGGATTTCGCTTGTCCCTTCATAAATTCTGAGCAGGCGGATATCCCGGTAGAGCTTTTCCACCGGGAACATTTTAGTATACCCGTATCCGCCAAGAATCTGAAGCGCCTGGTCAACCACTTCAATGCAGGCTTCTGTTGCGTAGAACTTTGAAACAGAAGCGCTGAGCATGGGATCCCTCCCCTTGTCGGATTCCCATGCCGCCTTTAACACCAGAAGCCTTGAGGCTTCGATTTTCTGGTACATTTCAGCAAGTTTGAACTGAATCGACTGGTTGCTGCCGATGCTCTGGCCGAAGGCCCGGCGTTTTTTTGCATAATCCATGGCATATTCCATGGCGGACCGGGCTGCACCGATTCCAAAGGAGCCTATGACCGGCCGGGTCCGGTTAAAGGTCTGCATGGCCAGCATAAATCCTTCCCCGGGAGGCGCCAGTATATGGTCTTTGGGCACCCGGACATGATCAAAATGGACCCCGACGGTATTGGAACACCGCTGCCCCATTTTGGGAATAGGTCTGCCCACGGTTATGCCGGGCCATTTCCGGTCGACAAAAAAAGCACACAGCCCTTGATGGGCCGTTTTGGGATCAATGGTCGCAAATATAGAATAGTAATCTGCAATACCGCCATTGGTCACCCAGTATTTGGTTCCGTTCAGGATATAATCGTTTCCATCCGGAGTGGCGATACAACGGATAGCGGACACATCCGAGCCCAGCGTGGGTTCGGATGTCGCAAAACTGATCAATTTAAACTCACTGGCAAACAGGGAAAGATATTTTTTCTTTAACGGTTCGTTTTTACAAAGGATCAGCGGTTCCATTCCCAGTGAATTGTCATAAATGGATGTTGCGATCCCGGGGCAGGCAGCTGAAATTTCTTCAGTGGCAATACAGCCTTCAATGATTCCAAAGTTTTTCCCGCCGTATTGTTCCGGGATATCACCGTGGGACAGGCCTTGATCAAACGCCTTTTCCAGGATATGAACGGGTGTTTGATCTTTTTTATCAAACACCCAGGCTTCGGGCAGCACATGTTCACGTGCAAAGTCCCTGGCTTTTTTTTGAAGTTGAAGCTGTGATTCGGTAAAAGTAAAATTCAGCATGGCCTTCATCACTCCCTGTCAATAAGATTTCATTGGAAATTTGTGCTTACTGCTCTAAAAAAAATATCCGGTATGGTAGCACAATTTATTCAATGAATAAAATCTTAAATTACTGCAAAAAGGAGCTGAAATACATACTGGGTTCTAAAAAAAATCAAAGGTGCACATGGCCTTCTTTAATAAAAAGCCTTATGCACCTTTGATCCGGCTGGTCAGGCTGTTTTGATCTCAATCTGTCTGGGTTTGGCAGCTTCTGATTTCGGCAGATGAAGCCTGAGAACCCCGTCTTTGAGTTCTGCTTCAACCCGTCCGACATCAATGGTCTGGGGTACGGAAAAGCTTCTGACATACTGCACATCTGAAAATTCTTCCCAACCGGCAACCCCCTTTGTCTCTATATTTCTGATACCGGACAGGGACAGGGTTCCATTGTCAATATCCACGGATATGTTTTCTTTTAAAACCCCGGGCATGTCGGCATGTAACAGTATTTCGTCTTCATTTTCATAAATATCCACTGCCGGGGTTGCCTCGTATAATCCTCTTGTTTTTTCAATGCTCTTTTTGTCTCTTTCAGCGACATCTGTATTTTTGCTCATAACACACCTCCCATTTATTACCAGTATAATGATCTTCTCAGCTCACTGTTATTTTTTGGGGTTTTGCAGCCTCCGACTTGGGCAGGGTCAGATACAACAAACCGTTTTTCAAGGTTGCGGTCACTTTTGATGAATCCACATCAGCCGGAAGCGTAAAAGACCGTGAAAAAGAACCCACGCCCCTTTCAATCTTATGCGTTTTGTATCCTTCGGGTGCATCAGCATCCCGGGTCCCGGTAATTTCAAGGTAGTTGCCCTGAATTTTCACGTTTAAATCATCTTTTCCAAGACCGGGCACTTCAGCGCGAATTTCAAAATTATCGCCATTTTCGTAAAGATTGGTCCGGGGAGAATTCCCCTGAACTTCCCATTTGTATCCGGATGATTTTCCGTAATCGTTGTAAATATTGTCCAGCCTTCTTTGAAGGAGGTTCATGGTCCCAAACAATCTGTCCAGATCACTTACGCTTGTAAACATAATTCGTCTCCTTTTTATGGGGGGTTATTTTTAATGCGGAATCAAATTCGTTTGGTCGAGGCGACGTTTTCATGAAAGTGATCAAGATGTCTTTCAGCCTTCTTCCAGATCATTTGCTCCCACAATCTCATCGTATTTTTGCCAAAATTAATACCATTATTTTTCCTGTCAATACCCTTTTTATTTTTCCTGTAAAATATCATACATGGTTTATTTGAATCTGTTTTGCCCTGGGTCCGCTTAGTTTTTTCCTTGGAATGGTGATGGTTAATACCCCTTTTTTAAATCGCGCGTTTATATTGTCCTGATCAGCATCATGCGGCAGGGATAAAACCCTTTGAAATGATCCGTATGATCTTTCAACCCGGTAATAGTTCTTATTTTTTTCCTCGGTTTCCTGCTTTTTTTCACCGGAAATGGTCAAGGTGTCATTTGTGACCTCCAGTCGAACATCTTTTTGGGTCACACCGGGAATTTCAACACTTACCGTATACTGTTGTCCGGTTTCAGCAAGATCCAGTCTGGGTTTAAAAGGACTATTGGACAACCCCTCAAGAATGGATGAATTTCTACCCAATAACGGTCGCTTAAACCCATCCAGAACCGTATCAAACAACCAGTCAATTTCATCTTCGAATCTTCCGGGGCCTGAACGGCTTATGTTAACCGGTACCGCGCGGCCCTCACCCGCATTTTCCCTGCTGAACCAGTTCCATGGTGCCAGTTTTTTTAAATTCATTTTCATTCTCCTTATCTGTTGAGGAGGATCCGGCTGCGAAAAATCTTTTTCAAAGTGTTTTCCGCAGCCGTTCTTTCTCTGTTCAGATTTTTTTAATCAATTCTTGTTCATTCAGACTGCATTGATTTCAATCTGTCTGGGTTTAGCGGCTTCAGATTTGGGCAGATGAAGTTTTAGCACGCCATCTTTGAGTTCAGCTTCGACTTTTTCAATATCAATGGTTTGGGGAACTGAAAAACTTCGTGTATATTCAACATTACCGAACTCTTCCCAATTTGAAACCCCTTTTATTTCAAGTTTTCTGACCCCGGATATCGACAATGTGCCGTTATCAATATTTATGGACACACCGTCTTTTTCCACACCCGGCATATCGGCATGCAGCAGAATCTGGTCATCATTTTCATAAATATCCACTGCCGGAACAGCAGATCTCAATTCTCTTGTCTTTTCAACATGTTTTTCTTCTGTTTTGGCAATTTCTTTTGTGTTACTCATGTCACACCTCCTGGAAAATTCGTGTCGGTTAAATTGTAAATTGATTAACCAATGGTAATCTGTTTGGGTTTGGCAGTTTCAGACTTTGGAAGGATCAGGTAAAGCATCCCGTTTTTCAAACTTGCGCTTGCTTTATCCGCATCAACCTCTGCAGGCAGTGTAAAGCTTCGCGAAAACGTGGTTGAGCCTCTTTCAGCCCGGTGAACTTTATACCCTTCCGGCACATCGACTGTCCGGGACCCGCTGATTTCAAGATAATTCCCCTGGATGTTGACGGTTAAATCCTTTTTATCCACGCCCGGGACTTCCGCCCTGATTTCAAAGTTGTCTCCATCTTCATAAAGGCTGGTTCTCGGGCTGCCGGATCTGAACTCCAATCCGGCTCTGTCGATAAAGGTTCTGTCAAAATCACCAAAAATCCGGTCCATTTTACCCCGGAGCAGATTCATTGCTCCGAACATTCTGTCAATATCGCTCATTCTCGTAAACATGATTTCGTCTCCTTTTTTTTCGGTTTTATCCGGAACCTCAACCATCCTGAATTATTGCGGTTTAAGTTCCTTTCTTTGTGTTCGAACGTAAAGTATGCATATAAATTTATATGTCAATAGATTATTCATTACTTTTTTCTTTTATATTGACATAATAATGAATTTGATTTAATTTTTTTCAAAAAGGAGGTGATATCATGCCCAAAAACTATTATCTTGTTTTAGGAATAACTTCTGAAGCAACCACGGATGATATCAAAGCGGCATATCGAAGGCTTGCAAAGGAATTTCACCCGGACCATTACGGGGATAATCACTCACGGTTTCTTGCCATTCAAGAAGCCTATTCAATATTATCCGATCCGGAAAAGCGGTATCATCATGACCGCATGGTCGCCCGGCAGAAAGCAAAACAACCGCCCGGAACTTATACCGGGACTCCGGTATATCATCACAACAGGGCAGAGCCCCTTATCCCGGATCAAAAGCCGGTTGAAACCATAGAAACGATAAGTCTGGCACGGTCTTTTAATACATATCGTCCGTCATTTGATCAATTGTTTGACAGGATACTGGGCAATTTTCATCCATACAATTCCCCAAAAAACGAAAAAATCGAAAACCTGAATCTTGAA
This sequence comes from Desulfobacteraceae bacterium, assembly GCA_050293905.1. Classification (GTDB taxonomy): domain Bacteria; phylum Desulfobacterota; class Desulfobacteria; order Desulfobacterales; family Desulfobacteraceae; genus Desulfobacula. Next base: position 41,029 of record JBNKNP010000074.1, read on the forward strand.
ATATTGCTGACACCGGAACAGGCATTCACAGGCGGACAGGTCAGAATATCCATCCCTGTTGAACCGGTATGCCCATCCTGCTCCGGGCAGGGCCGGATCGGGCCGTATTCATGCCGGAGATGCAGCGGTGATGGGGTTATATCCGGGGAATACCCGATCATAATTTACTATCCACCCCATATTTCAAAAAATCATGTCGTGCAAATCCCCCTGGATAAATACGGGATACATAACCTTTATCTCACAGTACATTTCAGGACAAGCGAAGCCATATAAATTCTAAAAAAACGCCCCGGACCTGATTCTATTCGTAAGTGGTATGAAGTTTCGGGTCAAAGGCTTCCCTGATGCCTTCTCCCACAAAGGTGACCGTCATCAGGGTAATGACCAGCGCTGCCACAACCGAAGAGACGATCCACCAGGCCTCCATATTCTGCCACCCCTGGGAGAGCAGCTCGCCCCAGGAGGGGGTGGGTGCGGGCAGCCCGAACCCCAGGTAGTCCAGGGAAGTCAAGGCCACAATCCCGCTGGATATGGCAAACGGAGCATAGGTGACGATCACGGATATGGTATTTGGAATAATGTGCCTGAAAATGATCCGGGCATGGGAAGCACCCAGGGAGCGGACAGCCAGGATATATTCTCTTTCCTTTTCCTTGTAAGTCATGGTCCGCATGACCCAGGTCATGCCGGTCCAGCCGAAAAAGGACATGATCACCAGCAGGATCATAAAACTGGGAATAACAATAGAGGCAATAATGATGATCACATACAGAACCGGAATATTGGTCCAGATTTCAATAATTCTCTGGAAAAACAGATCAAATTTTCCGCCGAAATATCCCATGGAACAACCAAGCGCTATCCCCACGGTATACGTAACAATGAGCAGAACGATTGAAAATGCAATGGCTGTCCTGAACCCGTACACCAGCCGGGCCAGGACATCCCTGCCCACGTTGTCGGTACCCAGATAGTGTTTTTCTGAAAAGGACGGGGCAAAGGGCGGGTATGCATTAAGCTTTAAATCATTTTCATATGGGTTATAGGGGACCGGCGGCATGATCACCCAGTTTGAAGATGAGCTGCCTGCCTGCCTTTGTTTTTTAAACTTCTGTTGAAGCTTCCGGTAATTGGTTTCATACGAATAGTTCAGGTCAAATGTTTTTCCGGGAATCATACGGCCGTAGGTGGGAAAATAAAGTCTGCCGTTGTAATGGACCACCAGCGCCCGTGAATTGATAAATACTTCTGCAAACATGGAAACAAAAATCATGGCTGCAATAATGACAAAGGACCAGAAGCCTCTTTTAATGGAATAAAAGCGTTTGATCTTTTTAACGGTAACCGGATTCAGGCGGATCATTTGAACCTCACCCTCGGGTCAACAATGGCCACACAGATATCGGAAAGAATATTTCCGATTAAAAAGAGCAGAGAAGAAATCACAAGAATTCCCATGACCACGGGATAGTCCCTGTCAAGGACGGATTCGTATCCCAAAAGCCCCATTCCGTTGATATTAAACACTTTTTCAATGAGAAATGATCCGGTTAAGATAATGGAGATATTATGTCCAAAACTGGTGGCAATGGGGATCAGGCTGTTGCGCATGGCATGATTCAGCACAGCCTTTTTAAAGGGCAGCCCTTTGGCAATGGCTGTCCTGACATAATCGGCAGACAAGTTATCCATCAAGGTATTTTTCATCAGCAGCGTCATGACGGTGAATGAACCGACCATGTAGGCAAACAGCGGCAGGACCGTATGCCAGGCAAGATCCTGTATCTTCCGGGTAAGGGTTAAGTCTTCAAACAGATCCGATGTCAGACCGCCCAGCGGGAAAATATCAAAGTTGGACGCAAAAAAGACCAGCATCAGCACGCCTGCCACCCACCCGGGAATGGCATACCCGATAAAGATAATAATGGAGGTAACATTATCAAACCCTGTTTTATGGCGGATGGCCTTGGCAACACCAAGTGGAATGCAGATTCCATAGGTGAGTAAAAAAGTCAGGATGCCGAAATACAGGGAAACGGGAATTTTATCCTTGATCATGTCCCAGACCGGATCATAATACCGGGTGGATCGGCCCAGATCCCCTTTTAAAACCTTGCCCAGCCAGATGGCATAGGAAACCAGGACTGGTTTGTCAAACCCATAGTACTCCTTAAGTTTTTGAATCTGTTCTTCTGAAAGGGGCTGGCTGTTACCGGACGGTCCGGGTGTAACTGAAGATGAACCGCCCTGGGCCTGCATGGCCCGGGTATCGGCAATAATCCGCTCAATCGGGCCGCCGGGGACAAAACGGGTGATGGTAAATACCATAATGGTGATCCCTAAGAATGTGGGGATCACCAGAAGCAGCCGTCTGATGAAATATGCGGTCATGACATTGTTTTAAATACAGACTCCAGTGCCAGATCAAGGTTTTCAGGTTTTGTGCCGCCGGCCTGGGCCATATCCGGACGACCGCCGCCGCCGCCGCCCACAATGCCGGCCGCAACTTTGACGATATCCCCGGCCTTAAACTGCCCGGTCAGATCATCCGTAACCATGGCAATGAGCAGGGCTTTTCCTTTGGACTCAGCCCCCAGAAGGACCACGCCGGATTTAATCTTTGCTTTAAATTTATCTGCAAGGTCCCGGAGCTGGGACGGATTTTCAATATTCACCCGCTGGGAAATAACTTTTACGCCATTTACGTCTTTAATGGCATCATCCATGTTGTCAACGGATTTTGAGGCCATTTTGGCTTTCAGGGATTCCAACTCTTTTTCAAGGTTCTTTTTGTCCTTTAAGAGGGCTTCAACCCGTGACGGTACATTGTCTTTTGAGCTTTTAAGCATTCCGGCCGTTGAGACAAGAAGCTGTTCATCCCGATGAATATGCTCCAGGGCATTCTGTCCGGTGGCCGCCTCTATCCGCCGGACACCGGATGCGATCCCGGCCTCGGATAAAATCTTGAACAGTCCGATATCACCGGAGTTTGCCGTGTGGGTACCGCCGCAGAGCTCGGAAGAGAATTCTCCCTGGGAAACCACCCGGACCACATCCCCGTATTTTTCCTCAAACAATGCAGTGGCACCTTGCTTAACCGCCTCTTCCATGCCCATCTCCCTGGTCAGGACCGGATGATTTTCCCGTATCCGTTTGTTGACCTCCTGCTCGATTTCTATAATCTGTTCAGATGATATGGTTGAAAAATGAGTGAAATCAAACCGCAGGCGGGTATCGGTGACCAGGGAACCGGATTGTTTAACATGGTCTCCCAGAATAGTCCGCAGGGCTGAATGAAGAATATGGGTGGCTGTATGGTTCAAGGCTGTATTTTTTCTTTTTTCCTCATCCACTTTCAGGGTAAAAACATCCCCTTTTTTTGCCGTGCCTTTCTGGACATAACCTTTATGGATCACAAGGCCGGTTGGATCTTTTACCGTATCTTCAATGCGGATCAGGCAGTTTTCGTTCTCAAAGACACCTGCGTCCCCTGCCTGGCCCCCTGATTCTGCATAAAAAACTGTTTCTTTTGTAACAATTTCAATATTGTCGTGGATATTTTTCGCAGGCTCTGCCGCTGCAAGTTCTTTATCATCCTGAACCAGGATCAGAATTTCAGACTCACCCCGGGTAAGGTCATACCCAAGAAAGGGAGTGATTACACCGGCAGAGGTAAGAGCTTTATAGGCCTGGCCTACCCCTGCAAATTTTTTAGTGGACCTGGATCTTGCCTTCTGCTCAGCCATGGCTGCATTGAATCCGTCCAGATCCAGGTCAATATTCATCTCTTTGACATGGTCCTGGATAATATCCACGGGAAATCCATAGGTGTCGTAGAGCTTAAACATCACATCCCCGGAAATAACCGCTCTGTCCTTTGAATTTTTACTTTCCGTCCGGATCTCTTCAATTGTTGTTTCCAGCAGTTTCATCCCGGTATCAAGGGTTTCAAGGAATTTCTCTTCTTCGTTTTTCACTACATTTAAAATAAATGCAGCAGATTCTTTAAGTTCCGGATAGGCCTGATCCATAATGGAAAACACGGTCTGAACCGTTTCATGTAAAAACGGTTTAACAAGGCCGATACTTCTGCCGTATCTGATGGCCCGCCGCATAATCCTGCGAAGCACATATCCCTTTCCGTCATTTGACGGCAGCACCCCGTCGCAGATTAAAAATGCAGTGGACCGCGAGTGGTCTGCGATCACTTTCATGGCCACTTCAACCTGGCCGGATTCATGCCGTTTTTTGTTGGCCAGCTCCCCGACCTTTTCCATGATGGGGACAAACAGGTCCGTGTCATAATTAGTAGGCACACCCTGGAGAACACTGATTACCCGTTCCAGGCCCATGCCTGTATCAATGCTGGGCTTGGGCAGCGGTTCCATATGGCCGGTTTCATCCCGTTCATACTGCATGAACACAAGGTTCCACAGTTCCAGCCATCGATCGCAGTCACATCCCACAGCGCAATTTTCATCATCACAGCCAAAAGCTTTGCCCCGGTCAATATGAATTTCAGAACAGGGACCGCAGGGGCCGGTATCCCCCATGGACCAGAAATTATCTTTCTTACCCAGCCGGACAATTCTTTCTTCAGGCACCTTTTCCTGGTCCCGCCAGATATCATGGGCTTCATCATCATCTTTGTACACGGAAACCCACAGTTTTTCCTTTTCAAACCCGTATCCGTTGGTCAGAAGGTCCCAGGCAAAGGCAATGGCTTTCTTTTTGAAATAATCACCAAAGGAAAAATTGCCCAGCATTTCAAAAAAGGTATGATGCCTTGCCGTATAACCAACATTTTCCAGGTCATTGTGTTTGCCCCCGGCCCGTACACATTTCTGGGACGTCACTGCAGTGGTATAATCTCTTTTCTCATCCCCGGTAAACACCCGCTTAAACTGGACCATGCCGGCGTTGACAAATAAAAGCGTCGGATCATCCTGGGGAACCAGTGAAGAAGATCGTACGTGCTGATGGTTATGCTTTTTAAAATAATCTAAAAATATATTTCTGGCATCATTGCCTGTCATTTTTTATACTCCTGATTCACAAGAAACTTACTCTTGCGCAATAGTTTTTTTCTCTGCAGCGGCCAGGCCAAGTGCCTGGCGCACCTTTAATTCAATGGTTTCAAATATATCCGGATTGTCGATCAAAAAGAGTTTGACGTTTTCTCTGCCCTGACCGATTCTTTCTCCGTCAAACGAATACCAGGATCCGCTTTTATCCACAATTTCCAGCTCTACACCCATATCAAGAAGGTCACCGGTCCGGGAAATCCCCTCGCCGTACATCAAATCAAATTCCACACTTTTAAACGGCGGGGCCAGCTTGTTTTTCACAACCTTGACTTTGGTCCGGTTCCCGATAATGTCCTGGCCTTCTTTAATGGCAGCCGCTTTTCTAATTTCAAGCCGCATGGATGAATAAAATTTAAGGGCATTTCCCCCGGTGGTGGTTTCCGGGTTGCCGTAAACCACACCGATTTTCATCCGGATCTGATTGATGAATATAATGGTTGTGCTGGTTTTTCCGATGGTGGCGGTCAGTTTTCTCAATGCCTGGGACATCAGCCGTGCCTGCAACCCCATGTGGGAATCTCCCATTTCCCCTTCGATTTCAGACCGGGGGACAAGAGCGGCTACCGAATCCACAACCATGATGTCAATGCCGCCGCTTCTAACCAGCATATCGGCAATTTCAAGCGCCTGCTCCCCGGTATCGGGCTGGGAGACCAGAAGTTCATCACAGTCCACACCCAGCCGTTTGGCATAGGCCACGTCCAGGGCGTGCTCGGCATCAATAAAAGCGGCAATGCCTCCGTTTCTCTGGGCTTCGGCAACAGCGTGGAGCGCCAGGGTTGTTTTACCGGAAGACTCAGGACCATATATTTCAATCACACGGCCCCTGGGATATCCGCCCACACCCAGGGCTTTGTCCAGTGCCAGGGAGCCGGTCCGGATCACGGGCACGGCTTCGATTTCCCTGCCCCCCAGTTTCATGACCGATCCTTTTCCGAATTGTCTTTCAATCTGATTCATCGCCGTTTGGACTGCTTTTTGTTTTTCAGATCCTTTTTCCATCCCTTTTTCTCCCTATGATATACCCGATTGGAATATTCCTGATAAATATAGAATTCTTAACACGATGGCAGACAGGATGCCGGCCATGACATCATCCAGAACCACGCCTGCTCCGCCTGGAAAGGTTTTTTCAAAGTATTTGACCGGCCCGAGTTTAACGATGTCAAAAAACCGGAAAATAAAAAAACCCGCTACAATGGTATTCAGTTGAACCGGAACAATGGACAGGGCCACAACATATCCGGCTATTTCATCAATGACAATGCAGCCTGGATCCTTTTGATCAAGTATCTTTTCCGCCTGATCTGAAACATAAATTGCCAGCAGCGTAAGGCCCAGCACGTAGACTGCAAAAAAAGGCGGCGGCAGGATCAGAAAGACAAGTGCAAAAGGGATGGCGGCCAGGGTTCCCACAGTTCCCGGAACGACCGGGCTTTTCCCGGCATACCCGCCTGTGGCCGTAAACATAATAATTTTCTGATTCAAGGTCATTTTGCTGTTCTATAATCTGATCGATTCCCTGTCAAGAAAATTGGTCTAATATCCATGCAGACCACCCTCTCCAAAGGTCTCAAATTGTTTTTTCCCGGGCATGGACCTTTAAAATTTCCAGAATAAGGTCTGCCGTTCTCACCATATCATCCAGGGCGATGGATTCGTGCAGTGTATGGACATCGGTCATACCGGTCCCAAGAACCCCTGCTGCAATCCCTTTACCGAAAAAAATATTGGCATCTGCACCGCCGCCGATACAGCGGCTTTCCATGGGCAGCCCCAGGTTGGCTGCCGCTTTTTTGGCAAGCATTATCACCGGATGATCCTCCGGAATGTTGGTTAATGGAAAATCCTGTTCAACCGTGGCCTCAATTTTTGGAAACCCGTTACCGGATTCATACTCTTTTGCGGCATCCTGGAAAGCTGCAACAATGCCCCGGGTGACTTTTTCTAATTTTTCCGGATCATGGCTTCTGGCTTCCCCGTGAATTTCGACCTGCTCAGGGACAATATTCGTGGCCACACCGCCCTGGATGGTCCCAAGGTTACAGGTGGTCTGCTCATCAATCCGGCCCAGTGCCAGTTTTGAAATAGCTCTGGATGCCACGGCAATGGCATCCACCCCGTTTTCGGGTTCGGCACCGGCATGGGCTGCTTTTCCAAAGACTTTTATGGTAATCTTATTGGCCGCAGGCGCCCTGGTGACGATGCCTTGTGTGTCGGTGGAGTCCAGAATATAACCGATTCGTGCATCCATCATGGAATAATCAAGATTTTTCGCTCCCAGAAGACCGATTTCCTCACACACGGTAAAAATGACTTCCACAGGAGGATAATCCATTTTATTTTCCATGATGGTTTCCATGACTTCCAGGATGATGGCCAGAGCGGATTTATCATCTGATCCCAGAATCGTGGTGCCGTCACTTTTAAATATACCGTCTTCAAAAACTACAACAATGCCCTCACCCGGTTCAACCGTATCCATATGACCGCTTAAAAAAATCGGTTCCGCATCCACTGTTCCCTTGAATTTGGCAATCAGGTTCGAACAATTGCCATTGACCTTTTCTTTGGCCTGATCATATTGGATTTCAGCTCCCAGCCTGTTGAGAATTTTTTCAATAAACAGCGCTGCGTCCTTTTCTTTTCTTGAAATCGAATCAATCCGGACCAACTCGGTAAACCGCTTTGCCAGCCGTTCGGAATTTATCATTTCTGCTTTCCTCAAACATTTGGGATTAAAATATAACCCGCCTTGCAAATAAACATTGATATATACTAAACTTTCAGTGAAACTTCTACACCTAATTATTATGATGAACCAAACGTCTTTTGCTGTTTTAATAATCGTTCATGCTTTGAAATAATTGAATATCTGCTTGACACAAATCAGTGACAATTTATACTTAAGCTATATGCAAAAAAAATTTGGCAGGGCTGATTCCGGGCACTGATCCGGTCAGACCATTCATTGGGGGTACGATCATTTATGAATACCAATGCTTCAACCATCTCCAAAAGCACCATCATGATCGTTGATAATGAACCCGAGCATATCGAATATTTAAAAAATATTCTGGATCCATTCGGTTTTAACCTGATGCCGGCACCGAGCGGTCAGGAAGCCTTTAAACTGCTTAAAACCACTCTTCCGGATATTATTTTGCTGGATGTCCTCATGCCCGGCATGGACGGGTTTGAGATGTGCCGCCGAATAAAACAGGACAGCAGAACCAGGGATATTCCCGTCATTTTCCTGGTATCACTTACTGATCCTGTGGATATTGTCACCGGCCTTGAACTGGGTGCGGCAGACTATATTACCAAGCCGTTCAAAAAGCATGAGGTACTCAACCGGATTAAAACACATTTTGTCATGCAGCAGCTTCAGTTGCAGCTCAAACACACCAAAGAAACATTGGATGACACCATTGAGCTAAAAACACAAAAACTTGTTAAGTCCAACGAACGGCTGAAAAAAGAGCTTGCCAAACAAAAGAGAATGGAAACCATTCTGAAGCAGGCCCAGAAAATGGAAGCCATCAGCACGTTATCCAGCGGTATTGCCCATGATTTTAACAATATACTATCCATCATTGTGGGCTATTGCGAAATGGCGGCATTAGAAGATCTGTCCGCTCTTCCTGTTGTCGGAAACTGCCTTGAAAACATAAATTCGGCAGCCTTCAGGGCCAGGGAACTGGTCCAGCATCTGCTGACCTTCTGCAGACAGACGGAACAGGAAAAACAACTGGTTAAAATTTCTCCGATTCTCAAATATGTCCTAAACTATCTGAAGACCACCTTTCCGGCCAATATAGATATCAAGATAAAAATGGACAGCGAAACCGGTATGGTTATGGCCGATCCGGGACAGATTCATCAATTGCTTTTAAATTTGTGCCAGAATGCCGGACAGGCCATGACAGATACAGGCGGAATATTAAAAATCAGCCTGAAACAGGTCTTCCTGGATCCTGAAAGCGTTTCTGAATATCCCAATATGATTTCCGGCCATTACGTTCGTATTATTGTCAAAGATACCGGCCCGGGCATGGATGCTGATATCAAAGAAAGAATTTTCGACCCGTATTTCACAACCCGGGAACCGGGCGAAGGAACCGGCCTTGGTCTGTCTGTTGCCCATGGGATTGCCGTCAGCCATGGCGGAACAATCCTGGTAGACAGTCAGCCGGGCAAAGGATCAACTTTTGAACTGCTGCTCCCCTGCCGGCAGACCGAACGGGACAAAACAGGCATCAAAAAGGATCAAAGCCTGCCAAGCGGTCGTGGCAATATTTTATACATCGATGACGAAGAAGCCCTGATTGAATTCGGGACCACGGTTCTTGAATGGGTGGGTTACACGGTTGAAGGCCATACCAGCAGCCCGGAGGCACTGGAGGTTTTCAAGCAGGACCCTGGGAAATTCGACATGGTGGTCACGGATCACATTATGCCGAAAATACAGGGTATGGAGCTGGCAAAACAGATCCTTGATATCCGGAGTGATATTCCGGTTCTCCTGTGTACCGGAACCAAGAGTGAGCAATTAACACACCAGGCCAGAGAAGCAGGTATTGTTGATGTCCTCCAGAAACCGATTCCAATGAAAAAATTAATTAAAACCATTAATAAAAACATGAAAAAAGACAAATAAATATCCATCGAATTCATCAGGAAATTTAATTACAGAAATGTAACTAAACAACTGTCTTCACCAAATACCCTTCTTAACAATTTTCATTTTTGTTAA
>JBNKNP010000075.1:0-4157 GCA_050293905.1 Desulfobacteraceae bacterium
ATGAAGAATAAGCTGGACAAGGAAGAGCAGTTTTTTGGCATTGCTGTGAAGAAACCCGTAATCCCTTGTCCTGCGAAATCCCCGGGGTAAAACATGACGCAGGATAAGGCGCAGAAATTGTTCCCCTTTGAGGGTACGGTATTGAAGTTTTGTGCTATTATCCCGGAACCGGCCTTTGGCGACTGCTTTTATTCTTTCACCGAGAATTGCTGTTAACTTTTTCCCATGATTGCCAAGCTAAATTTCCTGTGCTATATAAAATTTTACCTTAAACGCCCGCAGGCTGTTAAAGGTACAAGCATAAATTGACAATCGGCTTTCTAAAAAGGGAACCCGGTGAAAATCCGGGGCGGACCCGCCGCTGTAAGTGGGGACAAAAGCCGCACATGGTCACTGTGCTGCAAGTTGGGGTTTTACGAAGCAGCATGGGAAGACGCGGTGAACAGGATGATCCACAAGCCAGAATATCTTTTGGAAAGCATGTGACCAAACTTCTCGGAGAGACGGTAAATCCCCGGGCTGATACAGTGTCGGCCTCTGGAATTTGCCGGCCTGGGAGGTTTTCTAATGAATGCATATCATTTATTTCTGACGCTTTTATCCATCTATATCGGTTTTCTGGTTCTTACCGGAATTTATTTTGGCCGTAAGCAGCGCTCACAGACGGATTTCTGGCTGGCAGGCAGGTCTGCCGGATGTATTTCCATCGGATTTTCCGCAGCAGCTTCCTGGCTTACGGCAGGTGCGCTTCTGGCGGTTATCGGGTTTTACATGCTCCTGGGCATGGGGTCGGTCTGGGGCTTTGTGGCACCCAATATCCTGGCCCTGTTCATTATTGCTTTTTTTGTTAAAAAGATAAAATCTCTGCCTGCCATTACCCAGCCCGAGCTTCTGGAAATGAGGTACGGCCCGCACTTGAGACTACCGGTGGCCTTGATCATCACTGTTGTCATGATCCTGTTTGCCGTGGCAGACATAAAAGGGTTTTCCATGGTTCTTGAGATTTTTTACGGGATTGATTCGACCTGGGCCGCCCTGATTGTAGGGCTGGCTGTGGCCGTATATGTAAGTCTGGGTGGTTTGTCTGCCGTCATTGCCACGGATGTTGTCCAGTTTATCTGTCTAAGTCTTTTTATTCTTGTAATGGCGGGCATTGTAATGACCCATGCCGGTTCTGTCTCTGATATGTCCTGGGGATCGCTGATGGCCGCTGCACCTGAAAACTGGTGGAATCCTTTATCCATCGGGCTTCCCATGGTGTTGATATTTGTTCTGGCCATTGTTCCGGGCTGGATCACGGAACAGGATCCCTGGCAGCGGGTGTGGGCGGCAAAAGACAATCAATCTGCCCGGAACGGGATGCTGCTGGGGTCATTCCTGGTGACCCTTGTATTCGGCGGATGTGCCCTGATTGCCCTGGGGCTGAACCGGCTCTATCCCGAGATCGCAAGCCTGGGTTTTCCCATGGGAATGGCCAAAGCCGAGCCGGCCCTGCTGACCTATATCATGGAGAGCAAATTTTCCAATTTCAGCCTGGCCGTCTGTGCCGTGTCACTGGCCACGGCAGCCATGTCCTGTACCGATACCTTTGCCGCTTCAGGTGCTTCCTGTATTTCCCGGGATATTTTTCAGCGGTATCTGTATAAAAATGCTGACCCTTCTCAAATCCGGCTGGTGAACCGGATCAGTGTTCTGGTTATTGTTTTTCTGGCCACACTGGGATCTTTTTTCATCAACAGCATCATTGATGCCATCCACATTGCCACCTTTATTGCCTCGGCATCCTACTTTTTTGTTCTCATGGGCGGCCTTTACTGGAAACGGGCCACAGGACCGGGTGCAGTTGCGTCACTGTGGGCAGGATTTATTATCCAGACAGGGCTGGTGATTTTTGATCTTGGCAAAACAATGCCCATGGCGCCGTCCTATCTTGAAAGTATTCACCCGGTATTCATGGGGCATGGCGTTATTTTGGCCATGACAATATCCGGGCTGGTATTTGTTGGTGTATCCCTTGCCACCCGGTCCTCGAAAACAGAACAATTGTCGCCTTTTTTCAAGAACCTTGGACTGGATGACGTTCGGCAGAAAGAATTTGCAGGCCAATGGTCGGCAGAGGCGGAGTAGATTCATGGGTCAGGGATTTAACAGGATTGATCCGGCGCAAACGGATTTCCAGTTCCTTGAAGAGCTGTCCACAGCCTACTGGTATTCCCAGGTCCTGTTTACTGCTCTGGAACTGGTCGTATTCGGGCATCTTGAAAAAGGAGTCCATGACCCTGAAGCACTGGCGGATAAGGTGGAGTGCAGCGCCAATGGGCTTGCCCGGTTATTGGCGGCCCTGGAACGTATGGGGCTGATTTCCCGTGACGGCGATTACTATTATAATAATCCGGCAGCCTCAACCTTCCTGGTGCCGGACCGTCCGGACTATATGGGGGATTTCTTTTTATACCGGCAGTATATGCGGCCCGGCTGGGATGCCCTGACTGAAAAACTGACTCATAAACTGACCGGAAAACAGGAAGAGCCGGACCCGGATCAGGACCTGTCAGAATCCAAACAGATGTATAATTATACCATGGCCATGGATATTCTGGTCCGGCAGAAAGCCGGGCAGATTTTTAACGTGCTTAAAACAGAAAAAATTTCCGGTCAGGTCCTTGATATCGGCGGTGGTGCAGGCAGCCTGGCACGGACGCTTAAAGAGTTGCCGGGTGCGTCGGACGCTTATGTTTTTGATCTGCCGGATGTGATTGCAGCGGCCCGGAAGCTGTATCCCGGTCCCCAGGACTGGGCGGGCATTACAACTGTTGGCGGTGATTTCAGAACCTATGGGTTTGATAAAACGTTTTCACTGGTGTGTCTGAGCAATTTTCTCCATGCTTACAGTGCCCCTGAAGCCAGGAGTCTGCTGGAAAAAGCTTTGTCTGTCGTGGATAATGACGGGATGGTGCTCATCCACGACTATTTCCCCGACCGTCCGGGAGCGGTTCCGCAAAAAGGGCCGCTATACGATCTGAACATGCTGGTCAATACCTATAACGGGGTCTGTCATGATGCAAAACGTCTGGTTCAATGGTTAAATGATGCCGGGTTTCAATCAACGGCTGTTAAAGACCTGGAAACGGATTCAGCATTGATTCTGGCCAAAAGACAAGGGCCTTTATGCCTGAGCACGGATATTATCAAAGAGTTTGCCCTGGAACTGGGGTTTAACCACATTATTGCCGTTCATCCAAAAGATGTGGTCACGGCCCCCTGGGTGAGGCAGAAATGCCGGTACGGGTGCAGCAATTTTAACAAAAAGCCTCAATGTCCGCCCAACGGCATGGACGACACCCTCACCCGAAGACTGCTGGACAGCTACTCAAAAGCGTATCTGGTCCGCGGTACACCGCCGGGTCACTCCTTTTACAAAGATCTGCTTGCCCTTGAAAAAAAGGCGTTTCTTGACGGATATCACAAAGCCTTTGTATTCGGAGCCGGTTCCTGTTCTGTGTGCAGCCCGTGTTCTCAGGATGGGATCTGCCGTACCCCCCACCTGGCACGTCCGTCCATGGAAGGATCCGGCATTGATGTTTACACCACTGCCCGGAACGCGGGCCTCAACCTTGAACCGGTCCGGAAAAAAGGAGACTACGTGACCTACCTGGGTCTGATACTCGTGGAATAACTCAATGAAACTGCTCATGGTTCAGGTCCCGACGTCCCATCTGGGGGCCCGGGAAAAAGTCTACCCTTTGGGTTTGGCCAGGCTGGCCAGCCTGGTGCCGCCCCATATTGACAAATCATCCCTGGACATGAATATATGCCCGGACCCCTGGCTGGCATTAAAGCAGGCATTGGAAAATCACAGGCCGGATAAGCTGGTATTTTCCTTCCGGAATATCGATCCCCTGGCCGGTCATCAGGCCTCTTACCTCTCCTCCCTTCAAACAGCTGTTCAGATGGCTGCCCAGCTTGTGCCGGATGCTGAAATCATCGCCGGAGGGCCGGCGTTTTCAATTTTCGGAAAGCAGTTGATGCAAAAGATTCCCCTGATCGACATCGGTATTATCGGAGAAGGTGAGCCTGTTTTTGAATTGTTGTTATCTGAGAGGTACGATCCGGCCCGGATCCCCGGAATTATCTGGCGGAAGAACGGCTCTTTGGCC